>JAGWYK010000090.1 GCA_018969405.1 Acidobacteriota bacterium | reverse complement strand
TGTCGACGGCGATCCCGTGGCGCCGGGCGACGATGGTGTGGGCCAGTTCATGGGCCACCAGCGAGGCGAAGAACACCACCGAGATCACCACACCGGCGACCCAGCAGGCGGTGCGGGTCGCACCGGGATCGAGCTCGGGCAGCACCGACTCGGCGAGCGTCGTGGCGATCAGCGCCACGGTGAGCAGCACCGACCAGTGCAGTCCCACCGGCACGCCGAGCCACCGCCCGAGCGGGATGGTGGCGTTCATGGGCGCATCCGTGCAGCAGCCATGCCCCATTCGACCCGGAGGCTCAGCCCTCGCGCATCGCCTCCCGTCGGTATCGCGGACCGCCCACTAGCGTTCGCGGTCATGACCTCGCTCCGGAACTGCAGTCCGCGTCGCACCGCCACCCCAGGGCTCACCGTCGTGACACTGGCTCTCGCGGCGCTGCTGGCCGCCTGCGGGTCGGGTTCGGCCTCCACCGCGGGCTCGTCGACCACGGTCGCATCCGCCTCCCCGGCCTCCACGGTGGCCGGGGTGCTGGCGCTGGGTCGTCCCGTGGTGCTGGGCCATGCCGCCGGTGAGGACGTCGCCCCGCACTCCACCATGTACGGCTTCGCCGAATCGGTGCGGGCCGGCGTCGACGTGCTGGATCTCGACATCCAGCGCACCGCCGATGATGTGCTCGTCGTGCAGCATGACGACACCACGAAGCGCACCACCGAGACCGATGCCAAGGTGCACGACCTCACCTACGAGCAGATCCACGCCCTCGACAACGGCTACTGGTTCTCGCGGACCTGCGCCAACACCTGCACCGGCCAGCCCGACGCCGACTACATCTTCCGCGGCATCCGCACCGGGAAGGTGGCGCCGCCCGAGGGATACCGCGCCGAGGACTTCGCCGTCCCCCGCTTCGCCGATGTCGCCGAGCGCTGGCCCGATTTCGTCATCAACATCGAGATCAAGGGCAGGGCCCCCGATGCGTTCCGCACCGCCGATCTGCTGGCCGCCGAGATCACTCGTCTCGGTCGCACCGACTCGGTGGTGGTCACCTCCTTCGACGATGAGGTCATCGCCCATTTCCATGCACTGCTGCCCGAGGTGATGATGTCGCCCGGTCTGAACACCCTCACCGCCTATGTGCTCGCCGGTGGCTCGATCCCCATGTGGGAGAAGATCCTGCAGGTCCCGCCGGTGTACGAGGGCGTCGAGGTGTTCACCCCGGCCTATGTGGAGCGGACCCGAGCGGGCGGATACATCAACTGGGTCTGGCCCAATGGAGATGGCGAGGACGAGGCGGGCTACCTGGATCTGTTCCGGCGCGGTGCCGACGGCGTCAACGCCTCGAACCCGGCCGCCGGAGTGGCGGCGCGGCAGGCCTTCGAGGGCGACTGAGCGGTCAGTTCGCCACCTCGGAGTAACTGTTGCCCAGCTCGTCCTGCAGCACATGGGCCGCGGTGGTGCCGGTCTCGACCCGCAGGGGGGCGTCGAGGATGCGCGAGGAGTAGGTCCAGCCCGCCGGCAGGGCGAGACGGGAGCCGAGATCGGTCAACTGCGCTTCGGTGAGGGTGGGATCGATCTGCACGCTGTAGGTCTGCATCACGAACCGCATGCCCTCGGCGGAGCGCAGCTCGTAGACGCGCTGACCGGCGTCGAAGGTGAACGCCGCCGAGCGGTTGACCTCATGGAGCGTGTAGGGCTTCGATGCGGTGAGCAGCGGACCGATGGAGACCGTGGCCTGCCGGTACATCTCGATCCCGCCGAAGTCCCGCTTGGGCAGATCGGCGACCCCGCCCACCTTCTCCACCGAGTTCATGAGCCAGTACCGCGGCCCGTTCAGCTTGGCCAGGGGCACGCTGTTGGCGGTGGCGATGGCCTTGGCATCGAGCGTCTCCCAGGTGGCCTGCGGACAGTCGTTGAGCGGGTAGGAGTTCCACACCTCGCCGGTGGCCGAGGGTCCGTCGACGGTCAGGGCCCTGTCCAGCGTGATGAGCAGCACCTCGCAGTACCGCTCGCCGCGCATGTTGCGGGCTGCAGCAGTCGTGGTGGAGGAGGTCGAGGCGCCGGTGTCCTTCGCCGAGTCCGAGCTCGATCCGCAGGCGCCGAGCACCGAGGACGCCCCGAGGGCCACACAGGCGCCGAGCGCCAGCAGGGTGCGTCGAGAGGCGGTGATGCGTGCAGTCATGGTGGGCTCCATCCTCAGGAGGGCAACGTGTAGGAGTTCTCGAACTCGTCCTGCAGCACCGTGGCCACCGTGGCCGTGGTGTCGACGACGAGGTCCTCGGTGAGCACCCGGCTGCGGTAGCTCCAGCCCTCGGGCATGGCGAGGCGTTCACCGAGCGTGTCGAGCGAGTCGACCGACATGGTGGGATCCACTCCCACGCAGAGCGCCTGCATCACGTAGGCCAGCCCGTCGGGATCCACCAGTTCGTGCACGGTCTGTCCGGCATCGAAGAAGAAGATGGCCTGACGGTTCACCTTCATCCCGTTGTACGGGCCGAGCTTGGGTTCGGCGCCGAGCTCGACCACGGCGATGCGGCGCATCATGATGCCGTTGAATTCGCGCATGATGGGTTCCATGGGCGCCAACTTCGTGCCGAACCCGTCGAGGGTCCAGTACCGCGGACCGTTGAGCTTCACCATCACCGCGCCCATCTCGGCGGCGATGGTCGGGGCGTCGAGCGTCTCCCACAGTTCCTGCGGACAGTCGTTGAGCAGCTGGGTGCCGAACACCTCGGCCTCGAGGCCGTGGTCGCGCAGGTACACCGCCAGCACCTCGCCGTAGCGCACACCGCGCATGTCGCCGATGAGCTTCTTCGGGGTCTCGGTGCTCATGCGGTGACCACCGATTCCACGAGGTTGTCGATGGCCGAGCGCATGACCAGCACCGAGGCGCCGTCGGAACCTTGGGCGGCGGCCACCACGCCGGCCAGCGCCGCGTCGTCATCGACCTGCACGAACCGGGCCCGGTCGTAGTGGCGACCGTCGCCGATGATGCAGCCCTCGGAGTCGAAGTTGGCCACCTGGGTGAGTCCGGGCAGTTCGGCGAACGGGTCGGTGTCGCCCCGGCTGATGAGCAGCACCAGATCACCGGTGGGCAGCACCGTGGGATCATGCGACTCGGGGGTGCAGGACAGGATCACGGTGAACTCCATGCCGGCCTTCTTGTGCTCGTGCTGGGCCTTGAAGTCGTCACGCTCCTGCATGGCGAGGAAGGCCGAGCGGCTGGGGTAGCGGATGATGCCGACGCGGTCCCACACCGGTGTCCCCACCGGCTGCTGCTTCACGTTGCCCAGATAGGCGACCATGGCGCCCACGGCGGCCAACGGGCCGAGCGGGGCGTAGGCGTCGTCGGCCTCGCGGCCGGAGACCCCCGTGCGACCGTCCGCGTACTCGGCGACCTCGCGGTACTTCATGAGGTTCAGTGCCCAGAAGGCCGTGTCGGTGCCCGGTTCCATCTTGAACCAGCGCTTGATGAGATCGACGTTGATGATCCCGTAGGGGTGTTCGAGGGCCTCAGCCATTGGTGTCTCCTGTGGTCAGTGAGCAGATGTCGCCGGTGGCGGGGTCGAGGGTGCCGGTGCGGATGCGCTCCCAGGCCGCCAGCACGGCCTCGGTGCCGCGGTGCTCATGGAAGGTGAGCCAGGTGTCGGTCCAGTCGGCATAGGCCTGCCAGGCCTCGCCCATGCGGGCGTCGAGTCCTTCCCGGCCCCATTCCTGGGTGCGCTTGGCGAGCTGGGTGGGGGCGAAGAGGAACTCCGGGGCGGGAGCGGGCAGTGCCGAGATGTCGGCGGTGGTCTCGGCGCTCCAGTTGGTGTTGCCCACCACCATGGAGTGCCGCAGCACACCGTCGAGGTGCGTGTGCAGGGCGAACAGCACGTCCTGATTGCCGGCGATGTCCACGTACACCGAGGGCACCCGATCGATGGTGGCGACATCCTCATAGGTGACGACCGAGTCGTAGACCCCGAGGGACTCGACGAACGCCGCGTTGCCGGCCGAGGTCAGGCCGACGATCCGCTGACCTCGCCGATGGCCCAGCAGGGCCGCCCCGATGGCGGTCTTGGCCGAGGCGCTGGAGATGATGATCTGCTCGGTACCGAAGTCCTCGTGG
Source organism: Acidobacteriota bacterium (assembly GCA_018969405.1). Lineage (GTDB taxonomy): Bacteria > Actinomycetota > Acidimicrobiia > Acidimicrobiales > Acidimicrobilacustridaceae > Acidimicrobilacustris. Next base: position 1,442 of record JAGWYK010000090.1, on the reverse strand, counting down.
TCGATGAGGAAGTCGTCGATGATGAAACTGGTGACGAACAGCGGGTAGAGCAGCATCTGGTGGGCTTCGCGATCGGCCCGGTACGCAGGGTCGGTGGCGCAGCGCTGGTAGCTGTTGTAGGTGCCGGCCAGACCATGGCGGTGCTCGGCCACATCGAACAGGCTCCGCTCGGTGGCGCGTCCGGGGGTCATGACGAACTCGGTGGACATGGGCATGAACCCGTAGATGCGTTCGCCCACGGCGAGGTCGGCCGAGCGGCTCTCGATGCACTCGGCGAAGCCCCAGGTGGGGATGCGGCCCCACACCTCGGGCTCATCGGAGGCCGGGAACACCGCCCAGTAGCGCAGCATGTCGCCGAACACGCCGTAGGTGATGTTGTTGGTGGTCAGCGCGAAGGCGTCGACGCGCAGCCGGGCCTGGCCCTCGGCCAGCGGGGCCGGTGCCGCCTCGATGAGGCGATGCTGGGCCAGGTCGGCCCGCTTGATCTCGATGTCCACGTCATCCCCCTGTTCGGGGGAGTGTCTACCGACTGGACAAACTTCTGTCAACCACCCTGACACAACTTCGCCCGACGATGAGCGGGAGTCGTGAGGATGTTCCGGGCTCACTCCTTCGTCGGCTCGGATCCCGGGGGGCTCGGGTCGATCGCCTCACGGCCGGTCCATCCCAGTGATCGCTCCAGCTCCGGGAGGCTCTCGATGATCGTGTACATCATGGCGAGCATGTTGAGGCGGATCTCCTCGTTGATGGCATGGGTCTCGTTGAACACGATGTAGCCCTGCATGAAGAACGCGATGAGTTGGTTGAACGTCTGGACCGTCAGCGGCGAGACGTCATGGAGGCGCTGCTGACGGTTCGTGAGGGCGATGGCGAGCGGATCCTCGCTCGTGGTGCGGAACACCGCAGGATCGGCGCCGTTCGAGATGAGCCAGGCCCGGAAGCGGATGCTGAGGGTGAAGTCGGGATCGGTGAGCGGTGTCGGGTCCGGGGAGTCGGGGAGTCGCTCCACCGCGTGCAGCGCGAGTCGGTGGGCGGCGGCGAGGTACAGGTTCTCGATCGAGCCGAAGCAGCGGTCGATGGTGGAGTTGTTGAGATCGGCGCGGGCGGCGATGGTGCGCACGGAGAGTTCGGTGAACGGGACCTCTCGCAGCATGGCGATCGTGGTCGCGATGAGCCGTTCAGCGGCGTCCTCGCTGCTCACCCTGACGCGACGCGCCGGTGTGCCCGGGACATCGGTGGCTGCAGGCCTGGTTGTGGGTTCGATCATCGGGTTCGAACGTAGCCGTCGTTCCAGTCGGACCATCGCAACCCGTGACCTGCATGGTTGCCGCAGCGAGCCACCGCCCATCAGACCGATCAACTGCAGCAGACCCCGGTGCCTTGCGAACAGCGTCTGCACTGGGTACCTTCGCGAACAGTGTTCGCAAGCCGATCGGCCTCCC
>JAGWYK010000026.1 GCA_018969405.1 Acidobacteriota bacterium | reverse complement strand
CGGCATCGGCGGCGGCCTGGGTGCCGACGAATCGGGTGGATCGTCGGGGCTCATCGGCGCAGAGACCGGCGAGATGCTCGCCCACCCAGCGGACCTCTTCGCCCGGTTCGGGCAACGGCAGCCTTGTACTCATGCCAACCGGATGCGGATGGGGCCCTTCGCCGTCGACGGATCGACGACGCGCTGTCCCTGGGTGATCTCCACCCGACCCTCGGCAGCGAGCCGCCGCGCCGCAGCACGGGCCGGCTCCATCAGTGAGCGCCAGTCGTCATCTTCGGTCGCTCGTGCCGCCTCGCTCGGACAGATCGACGCGCCGCGGGCCCGTTCGGAGAGCAGCTGCAGGATGGTGGTCTCGAGGCTGCGGTCTCTCGAGGTCACGCCCCGTCTGCGGCACGCGGCTGAACAATGACGAACCTCGTCCCAGGATCGCTCCCACTTCTTCCGCCACTGCATCGTCCGCCCGCAGACGACGCAGGTCTTCGTTTCGCCGACGGACATGGCGTGAACCTACCGAGGGCACAGATCGCATCCCTACTCGGAAGGTGGATCCGACAGGCCGAAGCGCGCTCGGAGGGACTCGAACCCCCAACCTTCTGATCCGTAGTCAGATGCTCTATCCAATTGAGCTACGAGCGCAGGGTCGTCACTCTAACGGTTCGTCCAACCGGCATGAAATCCGTCGGCGCCCTCCGAGACCGGCTGCGGCCGACCCTGACGGAGGTCGAAGCACACGGGTCTGGACGACGAACGGGTCCCGCTCCGTCGTCGACGACACGGGACCCATCCGGTGCTGCTCGAGCGGAGAGGGTGGGATTTGAACCCACGGACAGCTTGCGCCGTCACCTCCTTAGCAGGGAGGCCCGTTCGACCGGACTCCGGCACCTCTCCAGATGCGCAGAAGACCCTACAGGGCGGAGGGGGGGGGATTCGAACCCCCGGAGGGTCGCCCCTCAACGGTTTTCAAGACCGTCGCATTCGTCCGCTCTGCCACCCCTCCCGGGAAGCGAGCCGAGACTAGTGGGGCCGATTCGGGGTCACCGAATGTGGGAGCGCAGCTGCTCCACCCAGGCGTCGGCCTCGCGCTGGGCCTCGCCGACCTGCTCGCGCATCCGCTCGGCCCGCTCGCCGGCGATGGGGTACGAGCCGAGGAACTTCACGTCGGCCTGGCGGGCCCGCAGCGATCGCAGGGCATCGGCCACCAGCTCATCGGCGATGTGACCCTCGAGGTCGATGAGGAAGCAGTAGTCGCCGAGACCGCGTCGAGTTGGTCGCGACTCGAGCTTGGTGAGATTGATGCCGCGGTCGGCGAACTCATGCAGGATCGACAGCAGCGATCCGGGTTCATCGGTGCGCTGGAACACGACGATCGAGGTCTTGTCGTGACCGGTTGGTGCCGGCACGACATCGCGGGTGATGAGCAGGAACCGTGTGGCGTTGTCGGGATGATCCTCGATGGCGCGGGCGAGGATCTCGAGTCCGTACACCTCGGCGGCGCGGCGTGGACCGATGGCGGCACCGCGGCGAGCGAGGTCACCTGTCGCTGCGGCGATGAGTCGGGCCGCCTCGGCGGTGGAGTTGGCCGCCTCGGGCATCGCACCCGGCAGCTCGCGGGCGATGAAGTGGCGCGACTGGGCCAGCGCGTGCGGGTACGACAGCACCGTGGTGATGTCACCCATGGTGACACCGGGCTGGGCCATGAGATCGAGATGGATGGGCAGCACGACCTCGCGCTGGATGAACAGATCGGCGTCGAACACGAGCGCGTCCTGGGTGGCGTTGACCGTGCCCTCGATGGCGTTCTCGATGGCGACGAACGCGTAGTCGACCTCACCGTCCTCAGTGGCCCGCAGCACCTCGGCGAAGGTGCTCATGGGTCGGACCGTGGCCGAGGCGAGATCGGACTGACCGAGAAGGGCCTGCTCGGAGAACGTGCCCACCGGCCCCAGATAGGCGATGGTCCGGCCCGACCAGTCGTCGGACGGAGGAGTCGTTTCGGCGGGAGCGTTCACGATCAGCGAGGATAGAGCCATGGACGAGGCCACCCTGCGGGAATTGCTGCACGGGCTGCAGAAGGGCGACATCTCCGCCGACGACGCGGTCGCGGCGCTGCGTCGCCTGCCGTTCGCCGATCTCGGCTTCGCCCGCATCGATCACCACCGAGCGCTGCGACAGGGCATGGCCGAGGCTGTGTTCGCGCCGGGCAAGGCACCCGATCACTGCGCCGCCATCGTGGCCGAGCTGCTCCACCAACCCGGGGCCGGTCCGGTGCTGCTGTCGCGGGCCTCGGCTGTGCAGGTGGCCGCCGCCACCGCCGCCAACCCCGATGGTCGGGTCATCGCCGCCGGCGACGGCGACCGCGACGGCACGGCGCTGCACACCGTGGTGTGGCGCCCCGCACCCATCCGCGCCGAACGCGTCGCCGTGGTCACCGCCGGCACCGCCGATCTGCCCGTGGCCGATGAATGCGCCGCCACCCTCACCGCCCACGGTCTGCCCCCAGTGCGCATCACCGACATCGGAGTGGCCGGCCTGCACCGGGTGCTCGACGCCGTCGACGAACTGGCGGCGGCCGATGCGGTGGTCGTGGTCGCCGGCATGGAGGGGGCGCTGGCCAGTGTGGTCGGGGGTCTCACGGCGGCACCGGTGGTGGCCGTGCCCACCTCGGTCGGCTACGGCGCCTCGCTCGAGGGCGTCACCGCCCTGCTCGGCATGCTCGCCTCCTGCGCCTCGGGACTCACGGTGGTCGGCATCGACAACGGCTTCGGTGCTGCGGTGGCCGTGGTGCGCATGCTCACCGCCCGAAGTTCGGAGCGCAGCGATGCCTGACCCACACGATCACGACCACGGGCACGACCACGGGCATGACCATGACCACGGGCACGTGCACGGCCACAAGCACGAGCACGAGCATCATCACGATCACGTCCATGACGACACGGTGATCGAGGGCCCGGCGGCCTGGGAGGGTGTGACCGTCCCCACCGCCTCCGGCCCCACGCCCACCGTGGCCTGGTTCCACTGCTTCTCCGGCATCGCCGGCGACATGGCCCTGGGAGCACTCATCGACGCCGGCGCCGATGTCGACGAGCTGCGCACCATGCTCGGTCGTCTCCCGGTGGACGGCTGGTCCATCGAGACCGAGACCGTGCTGCGCGCCGGTATCGCCGGCACCAAGGTGCATGTGCACACCACCGATGTGGCACCGGCCCGGTCCGCCGCCGTCGTCGCCGCCATCATCGCCGAGGCGCACCTCCCCGATCGGGTGCATCGTCGGGCGCTGGCCACCATCGGCGCGCTGGCCGAGGCCGAGGGTCGTCTGCATCGTCGACCGCCCGCGTCGGTGCATCTGCACGAGGTCGGTGGTCTCGACGCCATCATCGATGTCGTCGGCACCTGCATCGCTCTCGAACTGCTCGGCGTCGACGAGGTGGCCTCCTCGGCGGTGGCCGATGGCACCGGTACCGTGCGCGCCGCCCATGGGCTGCTGCCGGTCCCGGTACCTGCCGTTGTGTCCCTTCTCGCCGGTGCCCCCACCTACGGACTCGACATCGCCCGCGAGCTCACCACCCCGACCGGAGCAGCGCTGCTGGCCGCCAACGTGGTCGAGTGGGGTGTCATGCCCGCCATGACGATCGAACGTTCGGGCTACGGCGCCGGCACCGCGGAGCTCGGTGACCGGCCGAACCTCACCCGTGTGGTGATCGGACGACGCACCCCCACCTGGGCCGCCGAGGGTCAGGCGGTGATGCTGCTCGAGGCCAATCTCGACGACGCCACCGGTGAGACCCTCGCCTTCGCCGTCGAGGAACTGCTCGCCGCCGGCGCCCTCGACGCCTGGCTCACCCCGATCATCATGAAGAAGGGTCGGCCAGCGGTCACCGTGAGCGTGCTGGCCGAACCCTCGACCGCCCCGGCCCTGCGAGAGGTGCTGGTACGCGAGACCGGCACCATGGGCGTGCGCGGTCGGCTGGTGGAGCGATGGCCGCAGGAGCGACGGATCGACACCGTGGTCATCGATGGCCACGAGATCCGGGTGAAGGCCACCGCCGGCCGGGCCAAGGCCGAGCACGACGACGTGGCCGGCGCCGCCCGTGCCCTCGGTGAGCCTCTGCGCGAAGTCGCTCGCCGAGCCGAGGAGGCCTGGCGACGTTCGCAGTGACTGCGGGGACCGCTCAGCTGGTGTGCAGGATGAGCGGCGCAGAGGTGACGCCGGCGATGATGTTGCTGGCCGACATCGACACATCACCGGCCACCTCGAGGCGGGTGACACCGCGGTCGAGCAGGGCGTCGAGCACGGCGGCCACCTCGAGCCGGGCCAGTGCGGCACCCAGACAGAAGTGCACGCCGAACCCGAACGCCACGTGATGGTTCGGGCTGCGGCCGATGTCGAACTGATCCGCGGTGGGACCGAACTCGGCCTCGTCATGGTTGGCCGAGGCGTACAGCATCATCACGGCCTCGCCCGCCGCGATGGGCTGACCCCCGAGCACGGTGTCGACCGTGGCGGTGCGCATGAAGTAGATGACCGCAGTGGTCCAGCGCAGGATCTCCTCCACCGCGCTGTTCACCAATGATCGATCGGCGCGGAGACGATCCCACTGCTCGGGGTTGCGGGCGAAGGCGACCAGACCGCCGGAGATGGTGTTGCGGGTGGTCTCGTTGCCGGCCACCAGCAACTGGTTGAGGAACATGCGCAGCTCCTCGTTGCTGAGCCGGTCGCCGTCGAGCTCGATGCCGGCCAGCAGGGAGATGACGTCATCGCCCGGGGTCTCCCGGGCGACCTCCACGAGACGGAGGAGCTCGGTGTACATCTCGGCGTTGAGAGCGTCCTTGCGGGCGGCGTCGTTGTAGATCTCGGTGCCGGGGATGGACGCCTCGGACCATTCCCACACTCGATCCCACTGGCTCTCGGGCAGACCGAGCAGTTGGGCGATGACCTGCACCGGGAGCGGCACCGACAGCGGCGGCACGATGTCGACCGGGGTGTCGAGGGGGAGGGCGTCGACCAGGGCACGGGCGGCGGCACGGGTGGAGTCCTCGAGGGTGCGTACCATGCGCCGACCGAACGCCGGCTGCACGAGATTGCGATAGCGCGTGTGCGCCGGCGGGTCGGTGTGCATCATCGTGGGCGGGTTGTCGTAGTGGGCGCCGACCTCGAAGGTGATGATGCCGCGACCGGAGCAGAAGGTGGCCGGATCGGTGGACACCGCCATGACCTCGGCATGGCGGCTGGCCACCCAGAACGGTCCACCACCGAGATCGCCGGTGGCGCACCAGGCGACGGGGTTGGTGTCGCGCAGCTGCTTGTACAGCGGGAAGGGATCGTCGGCCGGGAAGGTGCTGTAGAGCAGCTGGTCGGTGAGCGGCTCATGGGCCACTCCGGCGGCGTTCTCCCTGGTCATGGTGTTCCCCCCCGTGGTCGGTCGACTCGTCCCGAGCCGAGAGTCTTCCAGAGCGCCGTGTAGCTCGGATACTCGATGGCCGGGGTGACCCACCCTGCGGCCACGAGCTCCTCGTGCAGCGCCGGCAGGTTCTGGAACGGCACCCCCATGTCGGTGTGATGGGCCAGATGCCAGCCGGTGTTGAACGGCACGATCCAGAAGCGGGGGGCGAGACGCTGGCGCACGACATGGGTGGTGCGGCGGCGATCGGCGGAGTGCTCCATGCCGCCGTGCTCGGCGATGCCGCGCAGTCGGTTGAGCACTCGCCAGACCGTGACCCATGGGGCCAGCCAGAACACCGGCCACAACCACCAGCGCCCGGACAGCAGGGTCATGGCCACGGCCAGCACCACCTGGGTGATGACGATCGACATGGCGTACGGCCGGCTGGAGCGCCGGATCACGGCCATGACGAGGCCGCGAAGGTGTTTGGCTCCCGACACGCCGAAGGCGTCGCGACGAAGTTTGCGTCGCATGGAGGCGGGTGTGATGGGGTAGCCCCGGTAGAGGTTGAGGTCGGGTTCGTTCGGGCCGAGCTCGTCGCGGTGGTGGGCGAGATGCTGGCGGCGATAGGCGTCGAAGGGGATGAAGGCCGGATAGGCCAGCAGCCAGCGACCCACCAGATCGTTGGCGCGTCGGCGGCTGAAGAGACAGCGGTGCACCGCTTCATGGGCGAGGATCGACAGCAGCGAGTAGCCCCGGCCGATGAGCAGGAAGGTGCCTGCCCAGATCGCCAGCGCGCCGGCGAGCGGCAGGTGAGGGGTGATCACACAGGCCGCGACCAGCACGCCGAAGGTCTGGCACCACACCGAGACCAGGTTGAGCACGTTGCGCCCGTTCGGGATGCGCCGCAGCCGTTCCCGAAGTCTCGGGGTGGGCATCCCGTTGGCCTGCAGCCGATCGGTGGGCAGGACATCGGGCAGGTCGACGGCGTCGGGCACCATCGAGCGGGGCTCGGACCGGGAGACCATGCACAGAGTATGCCGAATCGCGGCGAGAATGGCCCCATGAACGCTGTCGAGACCCCTGACCGCCTGTACTTCCGCCAGCTGCTGTCGGGCCGCAACATCGCCCGCACCGATCCGCTGGCCCATCAGATGGTCAACTTCGTGTACCTGGTGGGCGACCGTCAGACCGGTGAGGCGGTCGTCGTCGACCCCGCCTACGACGTGGCCGGCATCCTCGAGGTGCTGGCCGCCGACGGCATGCACCTGGTCGGGTCCATCGCCACGCACTACCACCCCGACCATGTCGGCGGCGAGATGATGGGCTACTCGATCCAGGGCGTGCAGGATCTGCTCGAACTGGCGCCCGTGCCGGTGCATGTGCAGAGCGCCGAGGCCGAGTTCGTCAAGAAGGTCACCCATCTCAGCGACGCCGAGCTGGTCTGTCATCAGGGAGGCGATGTCGTCACCGTGGGCGAGATCCCGATCGAGCTGATCCACACCCCGGGCCACACACCGGGCAGTCAGTGCATCCTCGTGCACGATCATCTCTGCTCGGGCGACACGCTGTTCCTCGACGGCTGTGGTCGCACGGATCTTCCGGGTGGTGACGCCGCCGAGCTGCGCGACAGCCTCACGAAGCGTCTCGCCCGCATCCCCGACAGCACGATCCTGTACCCGGGTCACGACTACTCGCCGTTCCGCGGTGGTTCGGCCTCCATGGGCGACACCCGACGCGACAACCCGGTGCTCGACGCCCGCAACTGGTTCTGAGAGGACGTTCCCCCATGCCTGATCTGCTCGATCTCTCCGCCCGGTTCATCGATGGCGACAGTGCCACCGACGCCGATCTGGGTCCGACGAACCGCATCAACCTCGAGCTGTCCGAGATCGCCGACGGCATCGCCATGGTGGAGTCGTTCTCCCATGTCGTCGCCTTCGCCACCGATGAGGGCACGGTGCTGTTCGATGGCACGCTCGAAGCACTGGCCCCGACCGCCTTCGCCCGCATCCGCGACTGGAACCCGGCGCCGTTCCACACCCTCGTCTACACCCACGGTCACATCGACCATGTGGGTGGCGGCAAGGTGCTGCAGCGCGAGGCCGCCGAGCGGGGCGAACCCGCCCCGCGGATCGTGGCCCATGAGGCGGTGCCCGAACGCTTCGAGCGCTACCGACTCACCAACGGCTACAACGCCTTCATCAATCACCGACAGTTCAAGCGGTCGGGCGTGATGGGAACCGGTGCCGATGGCGGCCCGGCGTTCCCCCGCCGGTTCGCCGAACCGGATGTCACCTACCAGGACGCGCTGTCGCTCTCCGTCGGCGATGTCGCGTTCGAACTCCATCACTCCCGAGGTGAGACCGACGATCACACCTGGGCCTGGGTGCCGTCGCATCGGGCGGCCTGTCTCGGCGATCTGCTCATCTGGTCGTTCCCCAACGCCGGCAACCCGCAGAAGGTGCAGCGGTTCCCCCAGGACTGGGCCCGTGCGCTGCGCGATATCGCGGCCATGCAGCCCGAACTGCTGCTGCCCGCCCACGGGCTGCCCATCGGGGGTGCCGAGCGCGTGCAGCGGGTGCTCGGCGAGACGGCCGAGGCGCTCGAGCATCTCGTCGACACCACCCTTGCCATGATGAACGCTGGTGCCACCCTCGACGCCATCATCCACACCGTGAAGGTGCCCGAGGCGCTGCTCGATCGTCCCTATCTCAAGCCGGTCTACGACGAGCCCGAGTTCGTGGTGCGCAACATCTGGCGGTTCTACGGCGGCTGGTACGACGGCAACCCGGCCCGGCTCAAGCCGGCCGCCGATGCCGAGGTGGCCACCGAGGTGGCGGCCCTGGCCGGCGGCGTCGCCGCTCTGGTCGCCCGGGCCCAGACCCTGGCCGATGCGACGCCGCGCCGCGACGGCCGGCCCGATCCCGAAGCGCTGCGCCTGGCCTGCCAGCTGGTGGAGTGGGCTCTCGGCGCCGCACCGGAGGACCCGGCGGCCCGGGCGGCGGCCCGCGAGATCTACGCCCTGCGTCGTGACTCCGAACGGTCGCTCATGGCCAAGGGCATCTATGGTGAGGCCGCCGAACGCGGGTAGGTGGACCACCCCGCAGGAGCCCGTCAGCCGTCCCCATCAAGGAGCCAAGGTGCGTCGTCCGCTCGCCGTCATCATCGCCCTGTTCGCCGTCGTCGCCCTCGGCACCGGTGCGCTCACCGCCTGCGGTGGGTCGTCATCGAAGGCCTCATCGAAGGCGGTCGACTACTCGAAGCCCGGTCCGTACCCGGTGGGCACCACCACGTTCATGCTGGGTGATCGCATCGTCTACATGTTCTATCCGGCTGACAAGGATCGACTCAGCGAGGGCACCCCGGTCTCCTCGTACTCCTCGGCCGACGCCTTCCCGCCGGCGCTGCGCGCCGCGGTGCCCAAGGAACTCATCCAGAACGTGCCGCTGGACGCCACCAAGGACGCCCCCATCGCCACCGACGGTCCCTTCCCCGTCGTGATCCACAGTCACGGCTTCGGTGGATACCCCGAGTTCACCTCGCAGCACCTCGCCCATCTGGCCTCCTGGGGTTTCGTGACCGCGGCCCCCGATCACCTCGAACGTGATCTCGCCGCCAACTCCCTCGGCCGGGTGAAGCGGGGAGAGACCGATGTGCAGGATCTGCGCAACACGCTGGCCAAGCTGAAGTCCGACAACCAGTCCGGTCCGTTCACCGGGTCGATGGACTTCGATCAGGTCGCCGCCGAGGGTCACTCGGCCGGCGGTGCGGCCGCCGGGAAGTTCGCCTACGACCCCGAGGTGACGACCTTCATCGGGCAGGCCCCCGGCGCCCCGCTGCTGGCGTCGACGACCTCGGCTCTCGCCACCTCCGCCGATGGGCAGCTCACCGCCGATCAGATCACGGCCGCCTATGCCGCGCAGTCCCCGCCCGACAAGCCCTCGATGCTGCTGGCCGGTGAGGTCGACGGTGTCATCCCGTTGGCCTCGATCACCACCGAGTACGACTGGCTCAAGGCCCCCAAGCGGTTCCTGGTGCTCAAGGGCGCCGGGCACAACGCCTTCACCGACATCTGCAAGCCGATCCGTGAGGGCGGCGGTCTGATGCAGTACTCGGGCAAGCTGCCGGCGCCGGACAATCTGCTGCGCCTCGGTGAGGACGGCTGCATGCCCACCAACCTCGACACCGACACCGGCTACGCCCTGATCAACCACATGACCGTGGCCCAGTTGCGGCACGTGTTCGGCATCGACTCCTCCGATGCGTCGCTGGCGCCGAGCTACGTGGAGTCGCTGTTCCCCGACGCCATCGCCCGCTACGACTTCGTGGACTGATCGTTCACTGCGAGGTGCGATCCGGCCAGTGGTAGGCCTCGGGTCGGCGGTTCGCCAGACTCGGCAGCCGTCGCCGTACCCGTTCGCCCTCGGTGGGATCGAGATCGGCCACGAGCACCATGTCCCCGGTGGGCGGGGCCTCGGCCAGCACGGAGCCCCATGCATCGACGATGAGGGCGTGACCGTGACGGGTGATGCCGTCGGGGCTGGTTCCCCACTGGGCGGGCGCAAGGATCCCCACCTGGTTCTCGATGGCTCGGGCCCGCACCAGCACCTCCCAGTGGTCGGCCCCGGTGGCGGCGGTGAAGGCCGATGGCACGGCGATGATGCGGGCGCCGCGCAGGGCGGCGATGCGGAACAGTTCGGGGAAGCGCAGGTCGTAGCAGATGGTGAGCCCGAGCATCGTGCCGTCGGGCAGCGGGGCCACCACGGCATCATCGCCGGGGCTGAAGGTGTCCGACTCACGGCTGGCGGCCCTCTCGACCTCCACGTCGAACAGATGGACCTTGCGGTAGTGGGCGAGCAGTTCGCCCTGCGGTCCGATGAGCAGGGCGGTGTTGTAGAGGTGGTCGCCGTCGCGTTCGACGATGCTCCCGGCGAGCAGCGTGCAGTGGTGCTGCACGGCGAGTGCCGCAGCCCAGTCGAAGGTGGGACCGCGCCGCGGTTCGGCCGCAGCACGCATGGCACTGGAGCGCCCGAGCGATGCGAACAGTTCGGGCAGGGCGATGAACCTGGCCCCCTGCGCGGCGGCCTCGCCGATGAGCGCCGCAGCCCGAGCCTGATCCTCGGCGCGGTCGCCGGAGCACTGCAGCTGGACGGCGGCGACTCGCATGGGGGCGACGGTACCGGCGTTCAGGAGCCGATGGGCGGGATCAGCGCTGCGGGGGCCGGGCGCGCCAGTCGGTGCGGCCGGCGCGCACCCCAGTGGCCGACACCGCATGGTGGGCGGCATCGGTTCTGAGCAGGATGACCTCGACTCCGGCCGGGGGATCGGCGGCCGGATCCTCGCCGGGCAGCGGCCAGGGCGGTCGTGGAGCCAGGGCCACGGTGGGCAGCCGCTGCAGGGCTGCGTCTCGCCCGGCGACGCCCTCGTACCACGCAACGTCGAGCACCTGCGCCCACTTGTCGGCCCCCATCACCACCAGGTCGTAGCCCTCGGCGATGTCGGCGAGCAGGCTGTGCTCGGTGGTGCGCACTGCGAGTGCCGGATGACCATCGACGAGTCGCTGCAGTTCGGCCACCCGGAGGTCGCGGGGGCTCAGTGTGCTCTCGGTCTTGCCGAGGGTGACCGCCGAGATGACGAGGTCGAGACGGTCGAGTCCGCACTGGGCGATGGCGCGTTCCGCGATGTGCACATGGGCGATGGTGGGGGGGTCGAACGAACCGGGGTACACCCCGAGACGAGCCCGGGTGGTGGCGTCGGGAGCCATCACCTGAGGCTAGCGATCATGCGAGACTGAGTCGGTCGTCGAACACCGAGGTCGCCATGTCCCGCAGCCCGTTCCTGCATCCCTTCGCCCGTCCGGCCGCGGCGGCCGAGGAGTTCGTCACCATCGTGCGCGGTGAAGGTGCGCTGGTCTGGGACGACACCGATCGCGAGTACATCGATGGTCTCGCCAGTCTCTGGTACTGCAACGTCGGACACGGTCGGTTCGCCATCGCCGATGCGGTCGCCTCCCAGATGGCGGTGCTCGAGAACTACAACACCTTCGACATCTTCACCAACGAACCCGTCGAACGCTTCTCGGCCTTCGTGGCCGCCGCCGCTCCGGTCCCCGACTCGCGCATCTTCCTCACCTCCTCGGGCTCGGAGGCCGTCGACACAGCACTGAAGCTGGCCCGGCTCACCCACTCGCTGCGCGGTCATCCCGAACGCAACGTCATCGTCGGGCGCCACAACGCCTACCACGGTGTCACCTACGGGGGTCTCTCCGCCCAGGGCCTGCCGCTCAACCAGGAGCATTTCGGACCGCTGCTCGATCCCGTCATCCGGGTCGACAGCCACGATCTCGCCGAGGTGGAGGCCGCCTTCGCCGACCATGGCGAGCGCATCGCCGCGGTGATCGCCGAGCCGGTGCAGGGCGCCGGCGGCGTGTACCCACCGGCGCCGGGGTACCTGGAACGACTCCGCGAGCTGTGCACCGCGCACGGTGCGCTGCTCATCTTCGACGAGGTCATCACCGGGTTCGGTCGCCTCGGCGCCTGGTTCGCCGCTGACCACTACGGCGTCATCCCCGACATGATCACCTTCGCCAAGGCCTGCACCTCGGGGTATCTGCCCCTCGGTGGTGTCGTGGTGGGCGAGGCCGTGCTCGAGGTCATCGAGGCCGATCCCGCCTTCATCCTGCGCCACGGGTTCACCTACTCGGGCCATCCCACCGCCTGTGTGGCGGCGCTCGAGAACATCGCCATCCTCATCGAGGAGGACCTCTTCGCTCGTGTTCCCGCCATCGCCGAGCATCTCGGTGGCGGGCTGGCGCGCCTGGTCGACGCCGGTCGGCTGGTGGCCCACCGCGGAGTCGGGGGCATCTGGTCGGCGGTGCTCCCCGAGGGCCTCGCCGCCCCGGTGGTGCGCAACGCCATGCTCGAACGCGGCGTCATCGCCCGACCCATCGGCGCCTCGGTCATCGCCTTCTGTCCGCCGCTGGTCATCACCGATGCGCAGCTGCTGCGCTGTGTCGACGCCCTCGAGGGTGCGCTCGACGCGACGTCCTGATCAGCGGGTGCCCCAGCTGTAGCTCTGCTTGGTGAGGTGCATGTAGGTGAAGGTCTCGGCGTGGGTGACGCCGGGGGTGGGACGGATGACCTCGTTGACCAGCGTGAGCAGCTCGTCGGTGTCCTCGCAGACGACCTCGCACATGATGTCGTAGCGCCCGGTGGTGATGACCACGTAGGTGGCCTGCTCGATGGCGGCGAGCGCATCGGCCACCTCGCGGAGGTTGCCCTCGACGTTGACGGCGATGAGCGCTTCGAGGCTGAACCCCACCGCGATGGGGTCTGTCACCGCCACCACCTGCATGGCGCCGCTGTCGATCAGGCGCTGCACCCGCTGGCGCACCGCCGCCTGGGACAGGCCCACCAGCGGTCCCAACTTGGCATAGGGCATGCGGCCGTCGACCTGCAGTTCGCGGATGATGGCCTTGTCGGTCTCGTCGAGATGCACCGGGGATCCGGCCCGCACGATCCGTTCGTCGCCCACCGCCCGCAGGGGCCGCTGGGACTTCATGCGAGCACCGTTCCGAGCGGCACGTGGGGCCGGCCGAGCGATTCGGCCACGGCATCGTTGGTGACCTGCCCGGCCAGAGTGTTGACCCCGGCGGCGAGGGCGGCATCCCGGCCGCAGGCGTCGGCCACACCGTGCTGGGCGAGTTCGGCCAGATAGGGCAGTGTGGCGTTGGTGAGGGCGTGGGTGGAGGTGTGGGGCACCGCACCGGGCATGTTGCCCACGGCGTAGTGCAGCACCCCGTGCTTCTCGAACACCGGATCGGAATGGGTGGTCTCGTGCGAGGTCTCGATGCACCCGCCCTGATCGATGGCGATGTCGATGAGGACGGCACCGGGCTTCATGGCCCGCACCATGTCCTCGCTGACCACCACCGGGGCGCGGCCACCGGGCACCAGCACGGCGCCGATGACGAGATCGGCCTCGGCCACGGTGCGCTCGACCATGCCGCGGTTGGACGACAGCGTGGTGACCCGGCCCATCTGGATCTGATCGATGTGCCGGAGACGGTCGATGCTCCGATCGAGCAGGTCGACCTCGGCCTCGAGACCGGCGGCCATCCAGGCGGCGTTCCACCCCACGTTGCCCGCACCCAGCACCGCCACGCGGGCCGGGCGGACTCCGGGGGCGCCGCCGAGCAGCACCCCGCGGCCACCGTTGTGGCGCTCGAGCAGATGGGCGCCGACCTGCACGCTCATGCGGCCGGCCACCTCGCTCATGGGAGCCAGCAGCGGCAGGCTGCCATCGGCGAGCTGCACGGTCTCATAGGCGATGCCGGTGACCGAGGCGGCGAGCAGGGCATCGGCCACCTTCGGGTAGGCGGCGAGGTGCAGGTAGGTGAACAGCACCAGACCGGGTCGGAAGTGGGCGAACTCGGCCTCCAGCGGTTCCTTGACCTTGCAGATCAGATCGGCGCGCTCCCAGACCTCGGCGGCCGAGTCCACGATGGTGGCGCCGGCGCGGCGGTAGTCGTCATCAGGGATGCTGGAGTCGACCCCGGCCCCCGCCTCGATGAGCACGGTGGCGCCGGTGTGGAGCACCTCGCGCACACCGTCGGGGGTGATGGCGACGCGATGCTCCTCATGCTTGATCTCGCGGGGCACCCCCACGGTGAGCGTGCTCATCGGACGCCCGAGGTCATACCCAGCTTGTCCATGGCCTCGACCAGCACCGTGCGCAGCACCGCGGTGATCTCCTCGAACTGCTGCGGGCCGCTGATGAGCGGCGGGGCCAGCTGGATGACAGGGTCTCCGCGATCGTCGGAGCGGCAGATGAGGCCGAGCTCGAGCAGGCGACGCGACAGATGCTGACGGATGAGCAGCTCGCACTCCTCGGCGTCGAAGGACTCCTTGGTCTCGCGGTTCTTCACCATCTCGATTCCGTAGAAGTAGCCCATGCCGCGGATGTCGCCGACGATGGGGAGATCGCGCAGTGATTCGAGAGCGGCGCGGAACGCGCCCTCGTTGGCCCGCACGTTCTCGATGAGGCCATCGCGCTCGAAGATCTCGAGGTTGGCCAGGGCCACGGCGCAGCTCACGGGGTGACCGGCGAAGGTGAGGCCATGGCTGAACATGGCCCCCGGTTCGAGGAACGGTTCGACGACCTTGTCATGCACGATCATGGCGCCCAGCGGCGAGTAGCCCGAGGTGAGCCCCTTGGCCGAGGTGAGGATGTCGGGCACGTAGCCCATGCGCTCGGATCCGAACATGGCGCCGAGCCGACCGTAGGCGCAGATGGTCTCGTCGGAGATCATGAGGATGTCGTGACGGTCGCAGATCTCGCGCACCCGGGTGAAGTACTCGGGCGGGGCGGTGAAGCAGCCGCCGGAGTTCTGCACCGGCTCCACGAACACTGCGGCCACGGTGTCGGGGCCCTCGCGCAGGATGATCTGTTCGATGTCATCGGCGCACCAGAGCGTGCAACCGGCGCCGGCCTTCGAACAGCTGATGCAGCGGTAGGCGTTGGTGTTGGCCGCTCGGCCGACGCTCGGCACCAGCGGTTCGTAGTCCTGACGGAACGCCGGGATGCCGGTGAGCGAGAGGGCACCCATGGTGGTGCCGTGGTAGCCGAGGTAGCGGGTGATGCCCTTGACCTTGGCCGGCTTGCCGCGCAGCTTGAAGTACTTGCGGGCCAGCTTCCAGGCCGACTCGATCGCCTCGCTGCCCCCGGTGGTGAAGAACACCCGGTTGAGCGCCCCGGGAGCGAGCGAGGCCAGTTTGGAGGCCAGCTCGATGGCGTTTGGGTGGGCGTAGGTCCAGATCGGGAAGTAGCCGAGCTCGGCGCCCTGCTTGCTGGCGGCCTCGGCCAGTTCGGTGCGGCCATGGCCGGCCTGGACGGTGAACAGACCCGACAGGCCGTCGAGGTAGCGGCGGCCGTCGACGTCCCAGACGTAGCAGCCCTCCCCCCGCTCCATGATGGGGATGATCTCGTCGCTGGGGGCCAGACGGGAGAAATGGCCCCAGAGATTGGCCTGGGCCATGGTCCGCAGTTCTGCGGGTGATCGGTGCATCGGAACACTCCATGCGTCCATCGCCGGCGTCCGCCGGTCGATCGTCGCCCTGCAGTATGACTCGCCGGGCGGGGGTCCGACAACCGATTCCGTCGTGAAATCGTCGTTTCGGGCGTGATTCGGGCTCGTTACACCGCTGGGGCGACCGAAATCATCCCCGTTCGGCCCTCCGGCGAGGGATTCGACGGTTCAGGCGGGGGCTGGGCCGCTGGCGGCCCCGTCCAGGGACCGCTGGCGGCGACGGCCCTGCCAGATCACCAGCAGGGCCATGAGCACGCTGATGACCAGCAGCGAGGTGGAGAACACGTTGATCTGGGCGGGCACCCGGCTGCGCTTGAGGTTCCAGATCTCGATGGGGAAGGTGTTCTCGAGGCCGGAGTTGAGATAGGTGATGATGAAGTCGTCGAGGGAGAGGGCGAAGGTGAGCATGGCGGCGGCCACCACTCCCGGGGCGATCAGCGGCAGGGTGATGCGACCGAAGGTGCGCAGCGGGCCGGCCCCGAGGTCGGCGGCGGCCTCCTCGAGGCGCCAGTCGAAGCCGCGGATGCGGGCCCGCACCGTGGTGGCCACGTACGAGACCGAGAACATGACCTGGGCGATGACGATGGTGAGGAAGCCCCGGGACCAGTTCAGGGTGACGAACAGGGTGAGCAGGGAGAAGCCCATGACCACCTCGGGCATGGTGAGCGGCAGCACGATGACGGCGCCCAGCAGACCTTTGGCCCGGAACCGGTACTTCACCATGGCCATGCCCATCAGGGTGCCGAGGATGGTGGCGAGCAGTGTGACCACGAAGGCCACCTTGAGGCTGAAGATGAGTGCGTCGGTGAGCTCGGAGTACTTGAAGGGATCCTGCCAGGCCGCCAGCGAGAACCTGTTCCAGACGTAGTTGTACTTCCCGGCCGGTTCGTTGAACGAGTAGATGACCGTGACCACGATGGGCGTGAACAGGAACACGAACCCGAACACCGCCCAGGCGATGAGCGAGATGCGCCCGATGCGCCGGACGAGACCCGAGCCGGCGGCGCTCATGCGAGCTCCTCGGTGCCGAGGATGCGGGCGTAGACGATGACGCCGATGAGGATGATGGCCATCAGCATGAACGAGAGCGCCGAGAGTTCGGGGCGGAAGAACTCCTTGCCGAAGTTCTTCTCGATGATGTTGCCGATCATGACGGTGCGCTCGGATCCGAGCAGTTCGGAGTTGACGAAGTCACCGGCGGCGGGGATGAAGGTGAGCAGGGTGCCGGCGAACAGGCCCGGCAGCGACAGCGGCAGGGTGACGCGGCGGAAGGCGCGGGCCGGCGAGGAGTAGAGATCAGCGGCGGCCTCGAGCAGGCGGCGGTCCATCTTCTCGATGCTCACGTAGATGGGCAGCACCATGAAGGGCAGGAAGTTGTAGGTCAGGGCGGCGACCACGGCGAACGGCGAGCCGAGGATGCCCTGGTTGTCGCTGAGGATGCCGACGCTGTGGAGGATGCTGACCACCGGTCCGCCGTCGTAGAGGAGGATCTTCCACGAGAGGGTGCGCACGAGGTAGGTGACGAAGAACGGCAGCACCACCAGCGCCAGCAGCAGATTCTTGAACCGGCCACCCTTGGTGGCGATGACATAGGCCAGCGGGTAGCCGATGATGATGGCCGCCACCGTGGCGATGGTGGCGTAGACGAAGGTGCGGACGATGACGGTGCTGTTGTCGGAGATGACGGTGCTGAAGTTGGAGAGCCCGCCGTTCTCGAGCGAGAGCCGGCCGAGGCTGAACAGCGGGATGATGAAGAACACCAGCAGCCACAGCGCGCCCGGGGCGATGAGCAGATACGGCGTGAACCATCGCCGCGGGTGCACGCCGGAGTCGTCCTCCTCCTTCTTGGAGAACCGACGACTCCGGACGGGCGCGGACGTGGTGGTCATCGTGGTGGGGGATCGCCTACTGCTCGGTGGCCGCGGTGAAGGCGCGGCTCACCTCTTCGATGTCATCGGCGCTGAGCACGTTGAACTCGTACAGCGGCGGAGTGGCCGGCGGATTGATGAACGGGCTGGCCTGGGCCTCGGCCGACATGAGTTCGACGGCACCCTTGACCGGCGACTGGTAGGAGATGGCCTCGTAGAGCCCGGCGGCGACCTCCGGGGTGTACACGTAGTTGAGGAACTCGCTGGCCCCCTTGGGGTTGGCGGCCCCCACCGGGATCACGGCGTTGTCGACCCACTGCATGCCGCCCTGGTTCGGGATGACCCAGGCCAGGTCGGGGTTGGAGGCCTGCAGCGAGGCGATGTCGCCCGACCAGGCCACTGCGAGCCAGGTGTCGCCCAGTTCGAGATCCTCGGTGTAGGAGTTGCCGGTGACCTTCTTGAACTGGCCCGCGTCACGGGCCTGGCCGATGCGGGCGATCGCCTCGAGCATCTGGGCCTTGGTGCCGGTGGTGGGGTTGAAGCCCATGCCGAGCATGGTGAGACCCACGGTGTCGCGCAGCTCGTCGAGGATGGTGACCTTGCCCTTGAACTTCGGATCGAAGATGGCGTTGACGTCGGTGATCTCCCCGCCCACCTTGTCCGGGTAGTAGGCGATCCCGGTCTGGCCGATGGCCCACGGCACCGAGTACTTGCGACCCGGATCCCAGTTCGGATTGGCCAGCTTGGTCACGATGTTGCTCTTGTTGGGGAAGGCACTCGAGTCGAGGGCCTGCAACCGGTTGGCGCCGATGTAGGCCGCGGCGTTCCAGGTGGTGAGCACGACGAGGTCGGCACCGATGCCCTTGCCCTTGTCGAGGGTGTCGGCGTACTTGGTGTTGAACGACTCATTGCCGTCGATCGAGGCCTGATAGTTCACCTTGATGCCGGTGGCGTCGGTGAAGCCCTTCAGAGTGGGGGAGGTCTCGGGATCGTCGTTCTCGATGTAGAGCGGCCAGTTGAGCATGGTGATGCTCTTGGAGTCGCCCGAGGCGTTGTTGCTGCTCGAGCCCGAGCTGCAGGCGGCGAGGAAGGTGGGGCCGAGGGCCAGACCGCCGAGGGCCAGACCGCTCATGCCGAGGAAGCGTCGGCGCGAGGTGTGCTGGGCGAAGGCGGCGAGGATCTCGGGATCAGGGGTGGACGATGCCATGGTGACTCCTTACGGGAACGTACGGGTGGGAAGGACGGAAGGGATGGGACGGGTTCAGCCCTCGTCCACCACATCGGTGGCGGTGAGGGGTTGATCGGGTGAGGCGGGCAGGACCGATGCTGCGGTGGCATCCCATGCCGCCCAGACGGTGTCGCCGGGCCGGAGCATGGGGAGGTCGTGATCGGGGTCGATGTTGGCGATGATCGGGGTGTCGTCGCCGGCATGGAGCACGAGGCGCACGATGGGGCCCTGGAAGGTGAGATCGACCACGGTGCCGCGCACTCCCTGGGTGGTGGGACCGGGATGATTCGTGGAGATGGTGATGCGCTCGGGGCGGACCATGAGCACGGCGTCGGTGCCGGGCCGCAGGTTCTCGCTCTGGCAGCGACCCTTGAGCGAGGCGCCCAGGGCGGTGATGTCGGCGGTGGCGCCCGAGCGTCCGGTGACCGACGCGGGCCAGAGGTTGGCCTGGCCGATGAACCCGGCCACGAACACGCTGGCCGGGGAGTCGTAGATCTCGGTCGGGGTGCCGATCTGCTCGACCTTCCCCTCCGACATCACCGCGATCCGGTCGCTCATGGTGAGCGCCTCCTCCTGATCGTGGGTGACGTAGACGAAGGTGATGCCGACCTCGCGCTGGATGCGCTTCAGCTCGAACTGCATGGCGTGGCGCAGCTTGAGATCGAGCGCACCGAGGGGTTCGTCGAGCAGCAGGGCCTTGGGCAGGTTGACCAGCGCCCGGGCCAGCGCCACCCGCTGCTGCTGTCCACCGGAGAGCTGGGCGGGTCGCCGGGCGGCGAAGTCGCCGAGGCGCACGATGTCGAGCAGTTCGGGCACCCGTCGGGCGATCTCGTCCTTGGTGGCCTTGCGCGATCGGGGGCCGAAGGCCACATTGTCGTAGACGTTCATATGGGGGAACAGCGCGTACTGCTGGAACACCGTGTTGACGTCGCGCTTGTTGGGTGGCACCCGGGAGACGTCGACGCCGTCGAGACGGATGGCACCGGAGGTGGGCTGCTCGAACCCGGCGATCATCCGCAGGGTGGTGGTCTTGCCGCAGCCCGAAGGGCCCAGCATGGAGAAGAACTCGCCCTGACCGATGGAGAAGTGGGCGTCATCGACCGCGACGAACTCCCCGAAGGACTTGGTGACGTGGTCGATCTCGATCACCGGCTGCTGCGGGTCGAGCCCGGACGCCCCCGGCGTGCTCTGCGACATCGTGCTCTGCGTCACCACGTTCCCTTCCGGCCCTTCCGGCTTCTCACCCCGCGTGAACCCCTCGACGAGCCGGTGGACCGGCATGGACGCTGCTGTGTGGACCCGAAACACTCCCAACGATCGCTGTGGAGCGCAAGCGACACAACGGTAGTTCATCGAGCCGTCACGGAACCGCTTGCCAACCGCCCGCTCATGGCGCAGCATGCGGGGGTCGTATCCCCGGCTCGAGGAGCAGATGTGAAGCACGCGAATTTCATCGGTGGCGAATGGCGTCCGGCGGCCAGCGGGGCCACCGACGAGGTCCTGGCCCCAGCCACCGGCGAGGTCATCACCTCGGTCCCCTCGAGCGATGCCGCCGATGTCGACGCCGCCGTCAGCGCCGCCCGGACCGCCTTCGGCGAGTGGGGTCGCAGCACCCCCCGGGCCCGTTCCGAGGCCCTGCTGGCCCTGGCCGACCGCATCGAGGCCCATCTGGACGAGCTCAAGTCCATCGAGATGGCCAATGTGGGCAAGCCCCTCTCCATCATCGACTTCGAGTTCGACCTCACGGTGGACAACCTGCGGTTCTTCGCCGGTGCCGCCCGCACCATGGAGACCCAGGCCGCCGGCGAGTACATGGAGGACCACACCTCCATGCTGCGCCGCGACCCGCTCGGCGTGGTCGCCGGCATCGCCCCCTGGAACTACCCGCTCAACATGGCGGTCTGGAAGTTCGGCCCGGCGCTGGCCGCCGGCAACACCTTCATCCTCAAGCCCTCCGAGCTCACCCCCCTCAGTGCGCTCCGTCTGGCCGAACTCACCGAGGGCATCCTGCCGCCGGGCGTGTTCAACGTGGTCACCGGTCAGGGCGAGACCGCCGGTGACGCCATCGTGCGCCACCCCGGCATCGCCATGCTCTCGCTCACCGGTGATGTCGGCACCGGCAGGCTCATCGCCCGCAACGCCGCCGACACCCTCAAGCGGGTGCATCTGGAACTCGGGGGCAAGGCCCCGGTGGTGGTGTTCGACGACGCCGATGTGGAGGCGCTCGTGGCCTGTCTCGCCGAGACCGGCTACTACAACTCCGGTCAGGACTGCACCGCACCCTGCCGGGTCATCGCCGGCCCGAAGGTCTTCGACTCGCTGGTCGGTGGACTGGAGGCTGCGGTCTCGGCACTGGTCACCGGCACGCCCGAGGACGAGGCCACCAACGTCGGTCCGGTCATCTCGGCCGCCCAGCAGGCCCGCGTGGCGGGCATGGTGTCACGGGCCGTCGACTCCGGTGCCCGGATCGTCACCGGGGGCGCCACCCTCGATCGCCCCGGCTTCTTCTACGCCCCGACGGTGGTCGCCGATCCGGCCCAGGACTCCGAGCTCGTGCAGCGCGAGATCTTCGGTCCGGTCATCAGCGTGCAGCGATTCTCCGACGAGGATCAGGCGCTGGCCTGGGCCAACGACGTCGACTACGGCCTGGCGGCGTCGGTCTGGACCCGCGACGTCGGTCGGGCCATGCGCATGTCGCGCTCGATGATGTTCGGCACCGTGTGGGTGAACGACCACATCCCGATCATCTCCGAGATGCCCCATGGTGGGTTCAAGAACTCCGGCTACGGCAAGGACATGAGCCGCTACGCCATCGAGGAGTACACCGAGCTCAAGCATGTGATGATCAAGCATTGAGCCCGGCGGGGTCAGGCACCGGCCGGCCCATCGAGATCGGATCATCCGGGGAGGGGTCATGTCGGAGACGGTCAGGACCGAGGTGCACGGGCGCGTGCTCGTGGTGCGCCTCGAACGCGAGGAGAAGCGCAACGCCATCGACGTCGACATGGCTGAGGGCATCAGCGCCGCCCTCGATCGGCTCGAGGACGACGACGCCCTGTGGGGCGGGGTCATCACCGGCACCGCCTCGGTGTTCTGCGCCGGCACCGACCTGCGGGCCGGGGTGCATTCCACCGAGCGCGGCGGGCAGTACGGCATCATCCGCCGCAGCCGACCCAAGCCGCTCATCGCCGCGGTCGAGGGCATGGCGCTCGGCGGCGGCTTCGAGGTGGCCATGGCCTGCGATCTCATCGTCGCCTCCACCACTGCGCAGTTCGGCCTTCCCGAGGTGCAGCGCAGCCTCGTGCCCATCTGCGGTGGCCTGTTCCGTGCTCCGCGCGCGCTGCCGCGCAACGTGGCCCGCGAACTGCTGCTCACCGGCGATCCCATCGATGTCGACCGGGCCGAGCGGCTGGGGTTGGTCAACCTCGTGACCGCGCCCGGCGAGGCCTGTGCTGCCGCGGTCGCACTGGCGGAGCGGATCTGCCGCAACGGACCGGTGGCGGTGCGGGAGACGATGCGGTTCCTCGAGGCCATCGACGCCGAGGCCGAGCGGACGGGCTGGAGCGAGACGACCACCTCCGAGGCGGTCATCCATACGGCTGCCGACACCCGCGAGGGGGTCATGGCCTTCTTCGAGCGCCGCGAACCGAACTGGAGCGGTCGCTGATCGAGGTGCGGTCGATGGTCGCGGCGGGGTTTGGCCCCCGGTGGCCGGACTGGCCAAGATGAGGTCCGTTCGAACACGCCGAGGGGGCCAGCATGGATTTCGAGGAGACACCGGAGGAAGCGGCCTGGCGGGCTGAGTGCCGCGCCTTCCTCGCCCAGCACGGCACCGAGAAGAGCGCCGATCAGATGACGCTCACCATGAGCACCATGGCCGAGGACGAACTCGCCCATGTGCAGGCCTGCCGCGACTGGCAGCGCACCAAGGCCGAGGCCGGATGGGCGGGCCTCACCTGGCCGGTCGAGTACGGCGGCCGCGGCCTCAGCGGCCTGCTGCAGGGCATCTTCCTCGAGGAGGAGTCCCACTTCGACGTGCCGCCGGGCATGTTCGCCCAAGCCATCGGCATGGTCGGCCCCTCGATCATCGTGCACGGCACCGAGGAGCAGAAGCGCACCTTCCTCCCCGCCATCCTGCGCGGCGAGCAGGTCTGGTGCCAGTTGTTCTCCGAGCCCAATGCCGGGTCCGACCTCGCCGGTCTGCGCACGAAGGCCGAGCGCGACGGCGACGAGTTCGTGGTGACCGGACAGAAGGTCTGGACCTCCTCGGCCCATGTCTCGGACTGGGGCATGCTGCTGGCCCGCACCGACTTCGACGCCCCCAAGCATCGGGGCATCACCTACTTCCTGCTCGACATGCGCACCCCCGGCATCGAGGTGCGCCCGCTGAAGCAGGCCACCGGAGGCGCCGAGTTCAACGAGGTGTTCCTCGAGGAGGTGCGCATCCCGGCGGCCAACGTGCTCGGAGAGGTCAACGGTGGGTGGGCGGTGGCCATGACCACCCTCACCAGCGAACGGGCCGACATCGGCTCCGGTCACGGTATGAGCTTCGACAACATCCTCGAACTGGCCCGGCGCTTCGGTGTCACCGAGGACCCGGTCATGCGTCAGAAGCTCATGGAGCTGCACACCTCCTACGAGATCAGTCGGTTCACCGGCTACCGCATGCGCACCGCCGCCAGTCGGGGGGAGGCGCCGGGGCCGGAGGTGTCGGTGGCCAAGATCGCCGTGTCGAACCGGCTGGCGTTCCAGGGCGATCTCGTCGAGGAGATCATGGGCGCCGAGGGCATGCTCTGGGGCGACGACGCTCCTGATGACGGCTACTGGCAGTCGATGGTGTTCACCGGGCAGTGGATGGCGCGCATCGGCGGCGGCACCGAGGATGTGCAGCGCAACATCGTTGCCGAGCGGGTGCTCGGACTGCCCCGCGAACCCAGCAACGACCGCACCACCCCGTTCCGCGATCTGCCGCACTGATCGCCCGGATCCATCCCCCCCACGAAGGCCGGTACCCGCATGTTCAACCCGTTCGAACCCGGCTTCGCCGTCGATCCCTATCCCCACCTTCGTGAGCAGCGGGAGACCGAACCGATCCAGCGGCTTCTCTTCGGGCCGTGGATCCTGTTCGAGCACGCCGATTCCATGGCGCTGCTGCGCAACACCTCCACCAGCGTCGAGGTGGCCAACGCCACCACGCTCGATCCCGAGCGGGAGAAGCTGCGCGAGGCCCTCATCGCCGAGGTGGCCCCCGAATCGGTGGGCCGTGAGCGACTCGCCATCCTGAACATCGATCCGCCCGATCACACCCGGCTGCGCAAGCTCATCAGCTCGGTGTTCACCCCCCGCCGCATCGGTGAGCTCCAGCCCATGATCGAACGGGTCGTGAACGATCATCTCGATGCGGTGGCCGATGCCGGATCGATGGACCTCATTCCCGACCTCGCCTTCCCGCTGCCCTTCACCGTGATCTCGGAGATGCTCGGCATGCCCACCGAGCACCGCGAGCAGGTGCGTGAGTGGTCCCATGCGCTGGTGCGCATCCTGGATTTCACCATCAGTGAGGACGAGACCCGCACGGCGCTCATCGCCGGCTCGCAGATGCGCAGACATCTCTCCGGGGTCATCGAGTGGAAGCGGCGGAACCCGGCCGACGATCTGCTCACCGCCATGATCAGGGCGGAGGAGGACGGCGACAAGATGAGCGATGCCGAGCTGCTCGAGCAGGTGATGCTGCTCTACATCGCCGGCCATGAGACCACGGTCAACCTGATCGGCAACGGCACCTGGGCCCTGCTGCAGAACCGTGAGCAGCTCGAGCGCTGGCGCGCCGGTGAGGTCGACGACACCGTGGCCATCGATGAACTCCTTCGCTACGACTCACCGGTGCAGCTGTCGCGTCGGATCGCCATGGTGCCCATGGAGATCCACGGTCAGCAGATCGATCCGGGTGCGTTCGTGTTCACCTCGTTGGGCTCGGCCAATCGCGATCGCCTGATGTTCGGCGATGATGCCGACGAGCTCGATCTCGGTCGTCCCGACGCGGGCCGTCATCTCTCCTTCGGAAGCGGACTGCACCACTGCCTCGGGGCCTCCCTGGCTCGGCTGCAGGGGGCGGAGGCCATCAAGGGACTCATCCGACGGTTCCCCGAGGTGCGGGCCGTCGACGGACCCGACTGGAACGGTCGGCTGGTGCTGCGGGGCATGGAGTCGCTGCCGCTGGCGCTGCGCTGATCGGTGGCGGATCGTCGTTCGCGTTCAGCGGCGGCGATCCTGCAGACGGAACCAGGACCCCACGATCGGGATCCAGAACCGACGCAGACGCGACAGCGGAACGGGCCGGTGGCGCAGTTCGACGAACGGTGGGGCGGCGGCCTCACCGAGCATGGCGTCGGCCATGCGGGTGCCCAACCACGGCATGAGCGACACGCCGCTGCCGTTGCAGCCGGTGGCGTAGCCGATGCGACCGAGACTGCCGGCATGGGGGAGACGGTCGACGGTGAGCGCCACCTCACCACCCCAGGCGTGGTCGATGGCCACGCCCTGCAGTTGGGGATGCACCTCAAGCATCGACTCGTAGAGGAAGTCCGCGGCCTCGGCCACCGTGGTGGTGCGAAGTGATCGCCGACCTCCGAAGGCCACGCGACCGTCGGGGGTGAGGCGCCAGTAGAACAGCAGGTTCTTGGAGTCGACGAGCATGCGATGGCGAGGGGAGATCGAGCGCGCCAGTTCGGGATCGAGCACCTCGGTGGCGATGATGAAGCTGCCGACGGGCAGCACCCGACGCTGCAGGGCGGGGAGCAGGCCATCGGCGGTGGCGTTGGTGGCCAGGAACACCTGATGGGCGCGCACCGTGCCGCGATCGGTGACCACCGCATGTGCCGCCGGTCCCTCGTCGTCGATGGACAGGGCCCGGGTGTGCTCGTGCAGCTGCACTCCGGCGGCGATGCAGCGCCGCAGCAGCCCGGCATGGAAGCGGGCCGGCTGCAGGCCGCCGGTGCGGGCGATGACCATGCCGGTGCGGTACCGGTCGGAACCGATCTCCTGGCGCAGCTCGTCCCCCTCCACCAGGCGGACCTCGCCGCCATGGGCGAGATGATCGGCCGCGGTGGCGCGGACGGCGCGTCGGGCCACCTCGTTGTGGGCGAGGAACAGCTGGCCGGTGCGCTGGTAGTGACAGTCGATGGCGGCGGTGGCGATGAGGGCCTCGGTCCAGTCGAAGGCCTCCTCGACCGCGGCGTGGAGGCGCAGACCCAACTCGCCGTAGGACCGCTCCAGCGCCCCGGGTCCGGCCTTCAGCTCGGGGATGACCATGCCGCCGTTGCGGGTGCTGGCCCCGGTGCTGAACGCCTGTGCCTCCACCAGCACCACCGAGCGCCCGTGCTCGGCGAACCGTCGGGCCGCCGCGAGTCCGGCGTACCCCCCGCCGACCACCACCACATCGGCCCGGTCGGGCAGCGGGGCGGCGACCACGGCGGGAGCCTCCGCATCACAGTGCCAGAGCACCGATTCGGTGAAGCACTCGGAGCGCAGGGCGGGCATGCTGCGAGCGTAGAACGGTCGGGGTGGCAGAATCATCGGGTCCGGCCGATCCCGGTCGGCGCTGCACCGATCCGGTCCTGGGCCGGGGAGAGAACCGATAGCCGTGTCCTCGCACGCCGAACTGCTGGCCCGACACCGCCGGGTGCTGCCGAACTGGATGGCGCTCTACTACGGCGAACCCATCGCACTCGTCGACGGTGAGGGTCGCCATGTCGTCGACGCCGAGGGCAACCGGTACCTCGACTTCTTCGCCGGCATCCTCACCACCATGACCGGCTACAACGTGCCCGAGGTGGTCGAGGCCATCCGGGAGCAGGCCGGACGCATGATCCACACCTCGACGCTCTATCTCGTGGAGCCGATGATCGAACTGGCCGAGCGCATCGCCGAGCTCTCGGGGATCCCCGACGCCAAGGTGTTCTTCGCCACCTCCGGCTCCGAGGCCAACGAGGCGGCGCTGCTGCTGGCGGCCACCGCCCGTCGGTCCAACCAGGTGCTGGCGCTGCGCAACAGTTACCACGGTCGCTCCTTCGCCACCATGGGCATCACCGGCAACCGCGGGTGGTCGGCCTCCTCGTTGTCGCCGTTCAACGTGTCCTATGTGCACAACGGCGACACCTTCCGTTCGCCGTTCCGCGATCGCGACACCAAGGGCTTCATCGACGCCATCGTGGAGGATCTCCGCCATGTCATCGCCACCACCACCACCGGTGATGTCGCCTGCATGATCGCCGAGCCCATCCAGGGCGTCGGCGGATTCACGGTGCCGCCCGACGGTCTGCTCGGGGCGCTGCAGGAGGTCTGCGACGAGCACGGCATCCTCTGGATCACCGACGAGGTGCAGACCGGTTGGGGTCGCACCGGCGAGAACTTCTGGGGCTACCAGGCGCATGGTCTGGCCCCCGACATGCTCACCTTCGCCAAGGGACTCGGCAACGGTCTCGCCATGGCCGGCGTCATCGCCGGCGCCGAGCTGATGGACAGCATCTCGGCCAACTCCATCTCCACCTTCGGAGGCAATCCGCTGGTGTGTGCCGGATCGCTGGCCAATCTCTCCTATCTGCTCGATCACGATCTGCAGGCCAACGCGCTGCGTCAGGGTCGCACCATGCGCGCCGCCCTCGATCCGCTGGTCGACGAGCTCGCCGTGGTCGGTGATGTGCGGGGCAAGGGCCTCATGATCGGCATCGAGCTGGTGGAGGCCGACGGTTCCACTCCCGACGCCCCGGCGGCCGCTGCGGCGCTCGAGGCCTGCAAGCAGCGCGGCCTGCTCATCGGCAAGGGCGGGCTGTACGGCAACTGCCTGCGCGTCGCCCCGCCGCTGAGTCTCACCGATGCCGAGTGCGCCGAGGGAACGGCGCTCCTCATCGATGCGCTGCGCGAGGTCGATGCGACCCACGGTGCGCGATGACCGCATCCACGCCGCCGATCGACGGTGTCGCCACCGGGGTGATCGGTCATTGGATCGATGGTCGTCGGTCCGAGGGCTCACCGGCGGGCACCCTGCCGGTGTTCGATCCCGCCACCGGTTCGGTGGCCGCGCAGGTCGTCCTCGCCTCGACCACTGATCTCGAAGCCGTCGTGGCCTCCTCCCATGCCGCCTTCGACACCTGGCGTCACTCGTCCCTGGCGGCGCGGACCAAGGTGCTGTTCGCCTTCCGCGAGATCCTCAGCGAGCGTCGCGACCTGCTGGCCTCGGTCATCACCGCCCAGCACGGCAAGGTGCTCAGCGATGCCGTCGGCGAGGTCGGTCGGGGCATCGAGGTCGTGGAGTTCGCGTGCGGAGTGGGTGAACTGCTCAAGGGCACCCACAACGAGCAGGTCTCCACCGACGTGGATGTCTGGACCGTGCGTCAACCGGTGGGTCCCTGTGTCGGCATCACCCCGTTCAACTTCCCGGCCATGGTGCCGCTGTGGATGCTCCCGGTGGCGGTGGCCTGCGGCAACAGTTTCATCCTGAAACCCAGTGAACGCGATCCGGGTGCCTCGGTGCTGCTGGCCCAGTGGTTCACCGAAGCCGGTCTGCCCGATGGGGTGTTCAACGTCCTGCAGGGTGATGCCACGGCGGTGAACGGACTGATCGAGCATCCCCAGGTGCGGGCGGTGAGCTTCGTGGGCTCCACCCCCATCGCCCGTCATGTCGCCACCTCGGCCACCGAGCAGGGCAAACGTGTCCAGGCCCTCGGCGGGGCCAAGAACCACATGATCGTGCTGCCCGATGCCGATCTCGAGGCTGCTGCCGATGCCGCGGTGAGTGCCGGCTACGGCTCGGCCGGAGAGCGCTGC
Organism: Acidobacteriota bacterium; assembly: GCA_018969405.1. GTDB lineage: Bacteria > Actinomycetota > Acidimicrobiia > Acidimicrobiales > Acidimicrobilacustridaceae > Acidimicrobilacustris. The sequence continues at coordinate 2,970 of JAGWYK010000026.1, read as the reverse complement.
ATGGCCATCAGCGTGGTCGTGGCCGTCGATCCGGTGGGCGACGATCTCGTCGCCGCCATCGCCGAGCGGGCTCGAGCCCTCGTCATCGCCGACGGACGCGATCCCGGGGTCGACATGGGACCCCTCGTCACTGCGGCGCATCGCGATCGCGTCCGCTCGTACGTCGACCTCGGCGTCGCCGAGGGGGCCACGCTGGTGCTCGACGGTCGCGACCTCGTCGTCGACGGACGTCCCGATGGCTTCTGGCTCGGGCCCTGCCTGTTCGACCATGTCACCACCGAGATGCGCATCTGGTCCGAGGAGATCTTCGGACCGGTGCTGGCGGTGGTGCGGGTGGCCAGCTTCGACGAGGCGGTGGCACTGGTCGATCGCAGTCCGTTCGGCAACGGCGTGGCCCTGTTCACCCGTGACGGTGGCGCCGCCCGGCGGTTCCAGCAGCAGATCGATGCCGGCATGGTCGGCATCAACGTGCCCATCCCGGTGCCGGTCTCGTACCACTCCTTCGGCGGCTGGGGCGCCTCGCTGTTCGGCGACACCAAGGCCCACGGTCCCGAGGGCGTGCACTTCCACACCCGGGCCAAGACCGTCACCGCCCGTTGGGCCGACCCCGCGACCCGCGGTCCCGACCTCGGCTTCCCCCGCAACACCTGACACGGAGAGAACCCACGACCATGACCGACGTGACCCCCATGCGAATCGGCGCCGACCTCGTCACCACCGAGGAGAGCGTCGCGGTGTGCTCCCCCTACGACGGCCGCGAGGTCGGACGCGTGCCGGTCGGCACCGAGGCCCATCTCGACGCGGCGGTGGCCATCGCCGTGGTGCGCCGCGACGGCGAACCACTGCCCGCCTGGCGTCGCGCCGAGATCCTCGATCGGGCCGCGGTGCGACTCGCCGAGCGGCATGAGGAGTTCGCCCAGCGCATCGCCGCCGAGGCGGCCAAGCCCATCCGCACGGCGCGGGTCGAGGTGACCCGCGCCGTCGACACCTTCCGGTTCTCGGCCACCGCGGCCCGCACCCTCACCGGCGAGACCATCCCCATCGACGCCTCGGTGGCCGGGGGGAACAAACTGGCCTTCGTGCGTCGCGTGCCCATCGGGGTCGTCGCCGCCATCTCACCGTTCAACTTCCCGGTCAACCTCGTGGTGCACAAGATCGGTCCTGCCATCGCCGCCGGCTGTCCGGTGGTGCTCAAGCCCGCCTCGGCCACGCCGCTGTCGGCTCTCGCGCTGGCCGATCTGCTCATCGACGACTGCGGTCTGCCCCCGGGCTGGCTCAACGTCGTCACCTGCCCCGGGTCGGTGGCCAACCATCTCGTCGAGCACGAGGATGTCGCGCTGATCACCTTCACGGGCTCACCCCCGGTCGGATGGGGCATCCGGGCCCGGGCCCCGCGCAAGCGGGTCGGCCTCGAACTGGGCAACAACGCCCCGGTCATCGTCGAACCCTCGGCCGATGTGGCCTCCACCGCCGAGAAGATCACCGCCGCAGCCACCGCGTTCGCCGGCCAGTCCTGCATCTCGGTGCAGCGGGTGTTCGTGCATCGCACCATCGCGGAGGCGTTCGTCGAGCGGCTGGTGGAGGGCTTCGCCGGACTCGTGGTCGGCGATCCGGCCGATGAGGCCACCGCGGTCAGCGCCATGATCGACCGCGGCGAGACCGAACGGGTCGCCGGCTGGATCACCGAGGCGGTGGACGCCGGGGCCCACATCGCCGTCGGCGGATCGATCGACGATCACGGCGTGCTGCAGCCCACGGTGCTGGTCGATGTCACCCCTGATATGGAGGTTTGTCGCACCGAGGTGTTCGGTCCACTGGTCGGTGTGCAGCTCTACGACGATGTCGACGAGGCCCTGCGTCTGGCCAACGACAGCCGCTACGGACTGCAGGCCGGCATCTTCACCGCCGATCTCGACACGGCCATGAAGGCCGCCGCCCGTCTCGACTTCGGCGGTGTGCTCATCAACGAGGTCCCGACCTGGCGGGCCGATCAGATGCCCTATGGAGGTCTGCGCGACTCCGGCAACACCCGGGAGGGTCCGGCCTACGCCGTGCGGGAGATGACCGAGGAACGCCTCGTCGTCATCCATTCCCCATCGCTCTGAACGATTCCACCGGGAGTAGCGTCGGGTCATGAACACCTCGGTCCTGCTCGCGTCGGCCATCGCGGTGGCCGTGCTCATGTTCGGCACCTGGCTGCTCAGCCTGCCGTTGCGCAACGCCTCCATCGTCGACCCGGTGTGGCCGCTCGGCTTCGTGCTCGTCGGCTGGGTGTCAGCCATCGTGGGTCATGCCGATCCGGTGCGGGTGGGTCTGCTGGTCGGCATGGTCACCATCTGGGGGCTTCGGCTCTCGTCGTACCTGCTGCGTCGCAACATGGGGCACGGCGAGGACTTCCGCTACCAGGCCATGCGCCGTCGCATCGGACCTCGGTTCGGAGTGGTCAGTCTCGTCACCGTGTTCGGACTGCAGGGTGTGCTGATGTACGTGGTGTCGCTGCCGCTGCAGTTCGGCGCCGGCATCGAGGGCAGCGGTGGGGCGGCCATCGTGCTGGTGGTGCTCGGCGTGGCGGTGTGGCTGCTGGGGTTGGTGTTCGAAGCGGTCGGCGACGCCCAGCTGCGGGCCTTCAAGGCCGATCCGGCCTCGGCCGGTCAGGTCATGGACCGCGGTCTGTGGCGCTACACCCGCCATCCCAACTACTTCGGCGACGCCTGTGTGTGGTGCGGGTTGTTCCTCGTGGGAGCCTCAGCCGGGGGCTGGGCCTGGGTCGGTGTCGTCAGTCCGCTCGTGATGACCTACTTCCTGCGCTTCGTCTCGGGGGTCACCATGCTCGAGCGTTCGCTGGTCAAGCGCCGTCCCGCCTATGCCGACTACATGGCTCGCACCAGCGCGTTCATCCCCCGTCGTCCCCGGTCCTGATCGCGCCGGGGCTGGCTCCTGCCCCCGGCCCCTGCTGACTACGCTCGCTCT
>JAGWYK010000089.1 GCA_018969405.1 Acidobacteriota bacterium | reverse complement strand
ATGTCGCCGACCCCGGGGTCGGTGCTTGACTGGCCCCATGACCCGACCCGTGTCCGGACCCGTCGTCGGTCCGCCCGAGCGCTGTGCTGCGGTGATCCTCGCCGCCGGAGGTTCGTCGCGCTTCGGGCCCGGGGCCAAGCAGCTGGCGCAGCTCGGGGGCCGTGCCCTCGTGGAGATCGCCGTGGCCGCCGCGCTCGATGCCGAGGTCTTCTCGGCGGTGGCGGTGGTGGTCGGTGCCGTGGCGCTCGATGGGGTGCTGCCCCCCTCGGTGGTGGCGGTCGACAATCCCGACTGGCGCGCCGGACAGGCCACCTCCCTGCAGGCAGGCGTGGACTGGGCCCGTTCGGTCGGCGCCGACCAGATCGTCGTCGGACTGGCCGATCAGCCGGGGGTCACCGCCGAGGCCTGGCGTCGGGTGGCCACCGCCTCGGCGACCGAACCGATCCTGGTGGCCACCTATGAGGGTCGGCGGGGCAACCCGGTGCGACTCGACGCCTCGGTCTGGGACCTGCTGCCGGTCGATGGCGACGAGGGCGCTCGGACGCTCATCCGGCGACGGCCCGAGCTCGTCGGAGCGGTACCCTGCCCCGGCACGATGCTCGACATCGACACCCCGGAGGATCTCGAACGATGGAACTGATCAACGAATTCGACGTGAGCGTCCCGATCGACGTCGCCTGGTCGGTCCTCACCGATGTCGAGCGCATCGCCCCGTGCCTCCCCGGTGCGCAGCTGCAGGAGATCGAGGGCGACGAGTACCGCGGCATCGTCAAGGTCAAGGTCGGACCCATCACCGCCCAGTACAAGGGTCGAGCCATCTTCGTGGAGAGCGACGCCACCGCTCATCGACTCGTGCTCGACGCCGCCGGTCGGGACACCCGCGGTGCGGGCAACGCCAGCGCCACCATCACCGCGCAGCTCACCTCAGCCGGCACCGGCACCCACGTCACCGTCACCACCGATCTCACCGTCACCGGCAAGGTGGCCCAGTTCGGGCGCGGGGTCCTCGCCGATGTGAGCGCCAAGATCCTCACCCAGTTCGTCGACAACCTCGAACAGACCGTGCTCACCGATGTCACCGTCCCGACCGTGCCGCCGGCCTCAGCACCGTCAGCCGCGCCGACCGCGCCGACCGCGCCGACCGCCGACACCGTCGCCGAGCTGAGCCCCACGGCGGGCGCTCCCGCCGATGCCGCCTCCACCGTGCGCCGCATCGATCAGCCCGAACCCGAGGCCATCGACCTGCTGGAGTCGGCGGGCACCCCGGTGCTCAAGCGGGCCGTGCCCGTGCTCGGGGTGGCGGTGGCCGCCGTCATCATCTGGCGACTCCTGCGCCGTCGCCGTTGAGCACCTCCGAACGGGCCCGGGTGGCCGAACTGCTGGGCCGCGAGCCCATGGGTGAGTTCGTCGTGGTCGTGCGCCGTCCCGACGGCGCGCCCGCCGTGCTGCGCAACGCGCCGCTGCTGCCCGATGGCACGCCCATGCCCACCCTCTACTGGCTCTGCGACCCCGCACTGCGCGCCGCCATCGGCACCCTCGAATCCCACGGTGGGGTGCGCGAGGCCGAGGAGGCGGTGGGGCTGCCCGCCATCGCCGCGGTCCACGCCGCGTACCGGACCGAACGCGATGCCCACCTGCCGGCCGATCATGGCGGGCCGATCCCCTCCGGCGGCGTCGGCGGCACCCGAGAGGGTGTCAAGTGTCTGCATGCCCATTACGCCCACTGGCTGGCCGGGGGTGATGATCCCGTCGGAGCCTGGGTGCACACCCAGTTGCTCGAACGAGACCTCATGCCGTCCGCCGCCGCCGAGAGGGTCGCTCGATGAGTCGTCGTGTCGCCGCCATCGACTGCGGGACCAACTCGGTCCGGCTGCTGGTGAGCGACGGTGGTCGCACCACCGTCGAGCGCCTCATGCGCATCACCCGACTCGGTGAGGGTGTCGACGCCACCGGTCGACTGTCGGCCGCGGCGATCGATCGCACCATCGGTGTGCTGCGCGAGTACCGAGAGGTCATCGATCGGCTCGGCGCCGATCGGGTGCGCATCACCGCCACCTCGGCGGCCCGCGACGCCGCCAACCGCGAGGAGTTCTTCGGAGCCGCCACCGAGGTCATCGGGGCGGTTCCCGAACTGCTCTCGGGGCAGGAGGAGGGTCGGCTCTCGTTCCTCGGTGCCACCGCCGACCTCGACGCCTCCCTCGGTCCGTTCCTCGTCTGCGACATCGGCGGTGGTTCCACCGAGTTCGTCTGGGGCACCACCGAGGCCGAGGCCTCCATCTCCACCGACATGGGCTGTGTGCGCATGACCGAGGCCTGGCTCCGCAGCGATCCTCCGGATCCGCTGGAGCTGAGCCAGGCGCTGTCGGTCATCTCGCTGCATCTCGACGATGTGCTGCGCGAGATCCCCATGGCGCCCACCGCGGCGACCTTCGTGGGGCTGGCCGGCACCGTCAGCACCGCAGCATCGGTGGAGCTCGGTCTGGCCACCTACGACCGCGATCGCATCCATCACTTCCGCCTCACCCGCGAGGCCATCGAGGATGTGTTCCGCACCCTCGCCACCGAGGCGCTCGAGGATCGCCTGGCCAATCCCGGACTCGAGGCCGAGCGGGCCGATGTGATCGTGGGCGGCATGTGTGTGCTGGTCTCCATCATGCGCCGGTTCGGTTTCGAGTCCTGTCTGGTGTCGGAGTCCGACATCCTCGACGGACTGGCCATGTCGCTCGCGGCGGACTGAGTCCCTTCCGCATCCTCGGCGCGTCCGGACCCTCGGTCGGGTCTCGGTAGGATCATCGATCGTGACCATGCTCCTCGGACGCCGCATCGTGCTGAGGCAGCTCGTGGTCACCGACTTCCCCCAGTGGCGCGAGGTGCGCCTCCGCAACGTCGACTGGCTCACCCGTTGGGAGCCCTCCCGGCCACCGGGTGCTCCCGATGTCATCAGCGATCGCGAGGCCTTCGCCAGCCGCTGCAGTGCGCGTCAGCGCGAGCAGCAGCTCGGCATCGGGTACGCCTTCGGGATCTTCATCGATGGCGCGTTCAGCGGGGAGATCAACATCTCCTCGGTGCAGCGCGGACCGTTCCAGAGCGCGTACGTCGGCTACTGGATCGACCAGGCCCGGGCCGGCAACTCCTACATGTCCGAGGCGGTGGTGGTGCTGGCCCGCCACGCCTTCGAGAACCTCGGGCTCCATCGTCTGCAGATCTCGATCATCCCCCGCAACGCCGCCAGTCGACGGGTGGTCGAGAAGCTGGGCCTCCGTGATGAGGGCACGGCGCGGCGCTATCTGGAGATCAACGGGGTGTGGGAGGACCACATCCGCTTCGCCATCACCTCCGAGGACTGGGCCGAGCGGGGCGAGGAGCTCCTCGCCGCCTGGGTGCACCCCCGGTGAGCGCTCCTGTCCGCCGGGAGGGCGGGTGGCGCGACGCCTTCATCGCCTTCCGCTACCGCAACTTCTCACTCATGTGGTGCGCCTCGCTGCTCTCCAGCAGCGGCACCTGGCTGCAGAACGTGGCGGTGCCGTTCGTGGTGTTCCGCATCACCGGCAGTGGGGCCTGGCTCGGGGTCACCGGGTTCCTGTCCTATGTGCCGATGGTGATCACCGGTCCGCTGGCCGGCTCCATCGCCGATCGGTTCGACCGTCGCCGGGTGCTCATGGTGTGCGGTCTCGCCCAGACCCTGCTCACCCTCGCGCTGTGGCTCGACTATCTCAACGGTGAGCGTCGCATCCTGGTCATCATCGTGCTGCTGGCCGCCAACAGCACCGCGGCGGGGTTCGCGGTGGCGTCCTGGCAGGCCTTCGTCACCGAACTCGTGCCCCGGGAGCATCTGCTCAACGCCGTCACGCTCAACTCGGCGCAGTTCAACGCCGCCCGCGCCTTCGGTCCGGCCATCGGGGGTGTGGTGCTGGCCACCCTCGGGGCCAGCTGGTCGTTCTTCATCAACGCCATGACCTTCGTCGCCATGGTGGTGGCACTGCTGTTCGTGCATGTGGCCCGGATCGAGCGGCCCCCGCGGACCGGTCGGTCGCGGCCACTGCGCGAGATGGTCGAGGCCATCCGCTACGTGCGCACCCAGGCCGGGATCATGGCCTGCCTCGTCGTGGTGTTCGCCCTCGGATTCTTCGGCGGTCCGCTGTTCAACCTGCTGGTGGTGTTCGCCGATCGGGTCTACGGCATCGGCGACGGGGCCTACGGACTGCTGGCCGGCTGTCTCGGGGCCGGGGCCATCATCGCCGCACCGTTCGTGGCCGGTCGCGGCGGCCGCACCTCGCGCAGCACCATGCTGAGCGTCGCCATGGTGGGGTACGGCATCGCCCTCATCTCGTTGGCGGCCGCCCCGGTGGCGATCGTCGGAGCCATCGCCCTGCTGTTCGCCGGGGCCGGGTACCTCGGCATCAGCTCCACGCTCAACACCACCGTGCAGATGCAGGTGGCCGAGGTGATGCGGGGTCGGGTCCTGGCGCTCTATGTGATGGTGCTCACCGTGGCCATCCCGATCGGTTCACTCATCCAGGGCTGGCTGGTGGATCTCATCGGAGTGCAGTGGACCGTGGCGGGGGCGGGCACGCTGTTCCTCGGTGTGTTCGCCGTGCTGCGCTTCGGTGTGGCGGCCTTCGGCCACATGGACGATCTGACCCAGGGCACGGTGGCCGACACCCGACTCGCCATCGCCGAGGCCGAGGCCATCGAATCGGCCATCGATCCGATCTGATCGCGGCCCCTGGCGGGACCGGGGCCAGGGCCGGGACAGGGACCGGGACGGGTGATCAGTCGGCGTCGAAGGGACTGGCGTCCTCGGACTGACCGAGATGGGCCCGTCCGACCGCGCAGGAGTCCAGCGCCGGGCACCAGCGGCAGGTGTGTCCGGGGCGGGCGGTGGGGGCCCGGGTGCCCACGGTGAGCTCATGCAGGGCCCGTGCCCCGTCGACGGTGCGGGCCACTGCGGCGCGCAGGCTGCCCTCGGTGACCGCCTCGGGGATGGCTCGACCGGCGTCGAGGTGGTACGAGGCCACCAGTCGGGGTGGGGTGCCCAGCCGGAGGGTCTCGACCAGGGCGTAGAAGCGCAGATCGTCGAGATGGGAGGCGGAGAACCCACCGGTCTTGAGATCGATGATGACCTTGCGGGCGGTGGTGCCCTCGGGCCGGCCGAGGGCGAGATCGGTGCGTCCGGCGAGGATGACCCGCCCGCCGAGCAGTTCGGTGCGCAGACGTCCCTCGGTGACCGGGACCCAGGCGGTGCGCAGCGGCGGGAAGCATTCGAGGAAGGTGGCCACCCGTTCGTTGGCCAGCCCCCGCAGTTCGGCCCGCTCGGCCTCGGAGCAGCGGGCCAGCCAGTCGCCGAGACCGTCGGTGCCCTGGCTGAGGCGGGCGAGGGCCTCGTCGACGAGGTCGAGGGGATCGGGACGACCCCGCCAGTGGATGGACAGTTCGATGGCCTTGTGGGCCACGGTGCCCCGGGCCAGCGGGGCGCTCCAGGCGAAGGGGATCTGGCGCTCGGCCATGAAGCGGGCCTCGCAGCCGTGCACCGTGGACAGCGTGTGCTTGGAGATGAACAGCGGATCGTCGGGATCGAGCTCGGGGGCGAGATCGCGCAGGCCGTCCTCGAGATCGGCCCGCAGGGAGTCGCGCAGGCCGGGGCCGAAGGTGGGGCGCGCCTCGGCCGGGGCACCGAGGAGATCGAGCACCTCCTGCTGGGCCGGGTTCAGCGGCACCGGGATGATGGGCGCATCGGTCACGGTGCCGATCGTAGGGAGCGCCACCGACACCGCCGGGGACTGTCACAGTGGGTCGCCATACTCATCGCCATGGAAGCG
>JAGWYK010000088.1 GCA_018969405.1 Acidobacteriota bacterium | reverse complement strand
TGCTGGGCGGCGGCCCGCTGGGGCACGCCGTCGACGATGTGATCGATGTAGACGCCCCGATCCTCATCCCAGAAGATCTCGAACGCGGCGCGCAGCCGCTCGTGATGGGCCATGGCCCAGGCGGCGTCGCCCTCGTTGCCCAGCCAGCGGCTCATCTCGGCGAACTCCACCAGCGCCCGGCCCCACAGGGCGTTCAGCGTCGAGGAGCAGCCCTTGGAGTACACGCTCGACCAGTCGAGCAGCACCCAGCCGGTGACATCGGCGAGCAGACCGTCGTCGCCGAGGTAGGACTCGAACCAGCGCAGCGCCCGTGATGCGGAGCTCAGCAGTTCCGCGACGACGGCGCGATCGCCGGTGTAGCGGTGGAGGTTGTGCACCGAGTGGATCCAGTGCAACGACCAGTCCGGCACGATGGTCCGGTCGTCGGCGGCGAAGTCCGAGGCCACCGCCATGGCCAGCATCCCGTCGGATCGGGCCATGGTGGCCAGCTGCGGATGCCAGATCGGCATCGACCAGTCGGGATTGTTGGTCAGATCCACCAGCTGATGCACCACCGAGTCACCCGTCCAGGCCCGCTGCTCACGGGTGGGACAGTCCACGTACGCGTCGAGGGCGCAGAGATCCACGGTGCGCAGACCGACGGCGTGGATCTGCTCGAGCAACGGATCGGAACAGGCGAAGGCCGCACCGGCAGGCCGGGGACGATGACGGTCGTGGACGGCCACGGTCACCTCCGGTGCCGACGCACCCTGTGGGGTGCGGATGGCGCAGTGCAGGTAGCGGGTGCCGATGATGTCGAAGGACTCGAAGTCCTCGGTGGCATCGCCCCGACAGACGTAGCGCAACCCGGCATGCTGCCCGAGGGTGACCAGACGCCCCTCGGCCGACACATGCTCCGATGCGGCGAGATCGAGCACCGTGCCCTCGGCGGCACCGGCGACGGCGAGCACCACGGTGCCCGCGGCGATGCGACCAAGATCGAACCGACGGATCTCCACCTGGCCATCGACGAGGTCCTCGCCCGCCTCGTCGTCGAGCACCTGGCGAACCGGATCCGGACCGAACTCGACACCGGCCACGCGCCGGGTGCCGAGCAGCGCAGCGGTGTGGACGGCGCCGTCCTGGAAGGCCCGACGCACCGGGGGTCGGAGCATGCCGAAGGGTTCGCTCGGAGCGGTGGGAACCAGATGGCCACCGGTGTGGGCGGGGGTGATCTCGAAGGCCTTCGACCAGTCCGAATCGTCGAACCCGGCCTCGAGCCACCCCGCGTCGGAACGGGTGGCGTCGAAGGACTCGAGCGGAAGACAGGCCACATCACCGGGGATGGGGACCGGGGTCCAGGCCTCCCCTCGGGTGCAGCGCCAGGACCGATCGGTGAGCAGCCACTCGTCGCCGCCGAGGTGGGCTTCGAACACCAGCGAACCCGCACCCAGCGCGTAGGAGGGCGGCACCGGGATCCACCAGGAGGTGGCATGACCGAAATGACGGGCCACGATGGCGATGACGTTGGTGCCGACGCGCAGATGCGGCGCCAGATCCACCAGGTCGTAATGGGCGGCCCGCGGATCGCTGCGCACCGGGCCGCGCCCGACCTCCACCCCATTGACGTGCAGCAGGTAACGACCGTCGACCCACAGCCTCGTGGGCACGGTGACAGGCACGGCGTCGAGGGTGAACTCACGCCGGAACAGCACCACCCGATCGGTGGGATCGGCCAGCACCGGCCGGGTGGCGGTCTCGAGGGTGAGCGCGGGACGGCCCTGCCAGATCCAGCGGGCCCGCCAACGGCCGGTGAACGGTTCAGGATGGTGCAGCTGCATCGGAGCCCCCGGCGACGAGCAGTGGTCGGTGTGGGAGGAGCGGCGTCTCAGCCCAGCGCGGCGATGGCGTCGGCCACCGCCAGCACCCGGCGGGCGTTGTCGACGTGCAGGTTCTCGATCATGCGACCGTCGACGGTGACCACCCCACGGCCCTCGGCCTCCGCCTCGGTGAACGCGGCGATGACCCGGCGCGAGTGGTCGATCTCCGCCTCGGTCGGTGCGAAGGCCTCGTTGCATGGCTCGACCTGACTGGGATGGATGAGGGTCTTGCCGTCGAAGCCGAACTGACGGGCCTGCAGACATTCGGCGGCGAAGCCGGCGTCGTCCTTGATGTCGTTGAAGACGCCGTCGAGGATGACCTTGTCGCCATACCGAGCAGCCATGAGGCAGCGCTGCAGACCGAACTGCAGCGGCGCCCGCCCGGGCACATGCTCGGCGTGCAGTTCCTTGGCCAGATCGTTGGTGCCCATGACCAGCACGGTGAGACGCGGCGAGGCGGTGACGATGTCGACGGCGTTGAACATGGCCTCGGGGGTCTCGAGCATGGCCCACAGCTTCGTGCGCTCGGGGGCGCCGGCCGCCTCGAGGGCCGCCACCAGGGTGTGCACCTCGGCGGCCGAGTTGACCTTCGGCACCAGCACCGCCGCCGGCCCGGCCGCGGCGGCGGCCGCCAGGTCCTCGGCGTGCCACTGGGTGCCGAGTCCGTTGATGCGGATCACGAGTTCCTTGGTGCCGTACTCACCGGATCGCACCGCCGCGCAGACGCGGTCGCGGGCCTCGGCCTTGGCATCGGGGGCCACGGCGTCCTCGAGGTCGAGGATGAGCGCATCGGCGACGATGCCCTTGGCCTTCTCGAGGGCGCGCTCATTGGCGCCGGGCATGTACAGCACGGAACGACGGGGACGCAGATCGGCGGTCATGGTGATCTCCTTCAGAGGCCGTAGGCGGCGGCGAGTTCGGGGTCATCCGCGGCCAACGAGGTGGCCAGTTCGACCATGACGCGGCACTGCTTCACCGAGGCGTCGTCCTCCATCTTGCCGTCGAGCATGATGGCGCCGGTGCCGTCGCCCATGGCCTCGATGACGCGACGGGCGTGGGCGACATCGGCGGGATCGGGCGAGAAGACGCGCTTGGCGATGGCGATCTGCACCGGGTGAAGGCTCCAGGCGCCCACACAGCCGAGCAGGAACGCGTTGCGGAACTGGTCCTCGCAGGCCACGACATCGGCGATGTCGCCGAAGGGGCCGTAGTAGGGCAGGATGCCGTTGGCCACGCAGGCATCGACCATGCGGGCCAACGTGTAGTGCCACAGGTCCTGCTGGTACACGGTGCGAGCCCCTTCGATGTCGCCGTCGACGGGATCCTGACGGACGAGGTACCCGGGATGACCGCCACCGACGCGGGTGGTCTTCATGCGCCGGTTGGCGGCGAGATCGGCGGGACCGAGCGACAGACCCTGCATGCGCGGACTCGCGGCGCAGATCTCCTCGACGTTGGCGACGCCGCGGGCGGTCTCGAGGATGGCGTGCACGAGGATGGGTCGGTCCAGTCCGGCCTTGGCCTCGAGCTGGGCCAGCAGCCGGTCGACGTAGTGGATGTCCTCGGGACCCTCGACCTTGGGGATCATGATCACGTCGAGTCGGTCGCCGATCTCGGTCACCGCGGTGATGAGGTCGTCGAGACCCCAGGGGGAATCCAGGGAGTTCACCCGGGTCCAGAACTGGGTGGAACCGAAGTCGATGGTCCTCCCCACCTGCACCAGACCGGCGCGGGCGGCCTCCTTGTCGGCGGCGGGCACGCCGTCCTCGAGATTGCCGAGCAGCACATCGACGGTGGGCACGATGGAGGGCAGCTTGCCGACCATCTTCTCGTTGGAGGGCGGGAAGAAATGGATCATCCGCGAGGGCTTGACGGGGATCTCGCGGACGGGCTCGGGGGCGCCCACGGCGAGGGGTCGGAAGAAGTCCTTGGGGTTGCGCATGGGGCGAACTTAGTGTCCGACCGCCGGGGATGAGGAAGTGGACTCCCGCAGCTCGAAGCCGCTGCGACGGTGCAGCCGCATCTGCTCCACGAGCCCCAGGATCCGCCCCGCCGCCTCGTCCGGTGACACACCGGCAGCGTGGATGTTGGAGATCAGATTGCGCTGGGCGTCGGTGTCGCCGGGGCGGGGTCGCCATGCCAGATACGCCGAGAGGCTCTCGGCGGTGGCGAGCCCGGGTCGCTCCCCCACCAGCAGCGCCACCACCTCCGCGTCGATGGACGCCCCGAGATCGTTGAGCACCCCGACCCGACAGTGGCGGATGAACACCGGCCGCCCGAGGGTGAGACCGCGCGCCGAGGCCGCCTCATGGAGCAGGGGCAGCAGCACGGGCACCTGGGTGCGCACCGCCGCGGCCGACAGGCCATCGCCCACCGCCAGCTGCAGATCCACCGGGGCGGGACAGTCGGCACCGAGTCGGTCGATGGAGGCCGCGGTGAGACGTCGACCGCGGTCGGGGCGGGCCAGATGCTCGGCCGGCGAACCCGCCTCGGTGGCCACCTCGAACAGACCGAACCGCTCGACCAGCGCACGCATGGGATCGGCATCGAGATCGATCCGTTCGTGCAGGGCGTCACGGGCGGCGGCATGGTCGGCCCGCAGCTGCAGCATCGTGGAGGTGCGATAGGAGGAACCGGCCCGACCGAGCAGCACCCGAGCCGGGGTGAGGGGAGGCGGCTCCGACGTCACCGCGTCGGTCACCTGGGACTGCGCGATCGGTTCGATCCCGCTCATCCCGACCGCTCCCCCGACCGATCCTCAGGATGTTCCCCCGGCAGTCCCCGCAGCGGGGCCCGCAGCAGTTCCAGACCACTGAGCGCCTCGATACCGGGTGCGGCGGAGGTGGCGAGTCGCCCGTCGACGTGGATGCCGACCTCCTCGAGCCAGGCGGCGAACTCAGGAGCGGGGCGCAGACCCAGCAGGTCGCGGGCCGCCACGGCGTCATGCGGGCTGGTGGACTGGTAGTTGAGCATCACATCATCGGAGCCGGGCACCGCCATCACGAAGTTGCAGCCCGCGGTGGCCAGCAGCATGAGCAGCTGATCGGTGGTGTCGGCGTCGGCCTCGACATGGTTCGTGTAACAGACGTCCACGCCCATGGGCAGCCCGAGCAGCTTGCCCACGAAGTGGTCCTCGAGGCCGGCCCGGATGATCTGCCGGGCATCGGCGAGGTACTCCGGTCCGATGAACCCCACCACCGAGTTGACGAGGAACGGATCGAAGTGGCGGGCGACGCCGTGGGCGCGGGCCTCGCAGGTGAGCTGATCGAGACCACCGTGGGCCTCGGCCGACAGCGCGCTGCCCTGACCGGTCTCGAAGTACATGACCTGCTCGCCGATGAAACCCGGTCGAGTGCGGTGGTGGGCCAGCACCGCCTCGCGGCCCTCGGCCAGCAGGGCCAGCGACACCCCGAAACTGCGGTTGGTGCCCTCGGTGCCCCCGATGCTCTGGAAGAGCAGATCGATGGGGGCGCCGGCCTCGAGGGCCGCCAGCTGCGTGGTCACATGGGCCAGCACACAGCTCTGGGTAGGGGCCCCGACCTGCTCGATGATGCGGGCGATGGTGTGCTCGAGCGCAGCCACCGAGGCCACCGAGTCGTTCACGGGGTTGAGACCGATGACGGCATCGCCGCAGCCCAGCAGCAGACCGTCGATGATCGACAGCGTCACGCCGGCGGGATCGTCGGTGGGATGGTTGGGCTGGATGCGTACGCCGAACACCCCGGGTTCGCCCATGGTGTTGCGACAGCGCGTCACCACCCGCAGCCGAGACGCGGCGACCATGAGATCGCGCGCCCCCATGAGTCGCGCCACCGCCGCCGCCATCTCCGGGGTGATGGCCCGACGCAGCTCGGAGTGCAGTCGGGGCGACATGTCGGGATCGAGGATGAACTCACGGAACTCGCCGACGGTGAGCGGGGCGATGGCGGCGAACGCGCCGGTGTCGTGATCAGCGGCGATGAGGGCACTGACGTCGTCGTCGAGGAACTCGTACGCCGCGATCTCGGCCAGGGTGACCTCGGCCAGCGCCATCTTGGCCGCCACCCGTTCGCGCTCCGATCGG
>JAGWYK010000025.1 GCA_018969405.1 Acidobacteriota bacterium | reverse complement strand
GCGGGTGTCGGTGAGGTGGTGGTCCACACCGGCCGGGGGATCGGTTCGCTCACCGATGTCCCGCAGCCCTCGCGCTGATCAGTCGGACCCGATCACTTGGAGCTGATGGAGCGCAGCTCGACGACGAAGATGAGGGTCTCGTCGGGAGCGATCTTCACGCCCTGTCCGGTCGATCCGTAGCCCTTGTCGGGCGGGATCACGAGCTCGCGCACACCGCCGGCCTGCATGCCCTGCAGACCTTCGGTCCAGCCGGGGATGACCTGGTTGAGGCCGAAGGTGGCGGGCTGGCCGCGCAGATAGGAGGAATCGAAGATGGCGCCGGTGGAGCAGGCCACGCCGATGTAGTCGACGGTGACCGAATCGCTGGCGGTGACCGCAGGCCCCGTACCGGTCCTGATGTCAGTGATCTGCAGGGTCGTGGGCGGCGGGCCGAGGGGGATGTCCACCGTGGGCGCGTTGTCGGGAGCGGGTTCGCTGAGGGCCACGCAGGGCTTGCCGGCGGCCGAGGCCGGCTTGGCCGCCACCGTGGTGCTGGTGCTGACGGTGCTCGAGGTGGCGCTGGTGCTCGATGAGGCCGAGTCGGTGGCGGTGCCGGAACCCTTGCTCAGCACCGCGACCAGCCCGATGACGAGCAGGACGGCGAGGGGGACGGCGATGGTGATGGTCAGGCGACGTCGGCGCTCGTAGCGCGCCTGCGCCGCTCGTTCTGCGTTGAGGCGGGCTCGATGGCCGGCCTTCTTCCGTTCACGTTTGTCAGTTCCCATGGCGGGCGAGAACCTAGCAACCTCGCCGCCCGGGATGCCCGTCGGTCGGGTCCGACCATCGGCGCAGGATCAGCCGACCATCAGCCGGGGATCGGCGATCGGCTCAGCGGGGGATCTTCCCGCTCTGGGTCACGGTGATCCCGGTGATGGTGACGACCTCGGTGGGCTGACCGCTGCGCGTGGCCAGGGCGTTGATGGCCACCAGGGTGTCGAAGCCGTCGAGCATCACACCGAAGGCGGTGTTGCTGTCGTCGAGATCGGCGGCCTGTTCGAAGGTGGCGATGAGGAACTGCCCCCGGCTGGCGCTGCCCACACCGTTGGTGCCCACCATGGCGATGGCTCCGGGGGTGAAGATCTGTCCGGCGGGGTCGATCTCATTGGGGATCTCGAACATGGTGGTGGGAGCGCTGAAGCTCATGCCCACGGTGAAGGACTTGCGGGGCAGGATGTTCGTGATGGGCTGCCCGTCGTAGAAGTGGTAGCGGGCCAGCACCACGAAGTCGTTGACGGTGGTGGGGGTGCGACCGGCGTCGAGCTGCACGGTCAGATCGCCCTTGGTCGTCGAGATCACTGCGGTGTGGAAGTGCGTGGTGTCGATGCACATCGGCGGGGCCTCGGCGAACGAGGTGGTGCGCGGCGAGGAGCCGTCCTCGGCGGGACAGGGCGTGGCGCCGGTGAGCGAGGCGCCCGGGGTCGCCGGCGGTGGTGTGATCCCCGAGCTCGGAACCGCCGAGGAGGTGGGCCCGCTCGGGATCGAGGTGGTGGTCGTGGTCGGTGTCGTGTCCTTCGACGACACGCCGAGGGCGATGCCGCCGACGACGAGGAGGATCACGGCGATGCCGGCGGCGGCGAGGAGCCGACGGCGACGCACCGCGCCCGCCGCGGCCTCGGCAGCCCGTTGCTGACGTTGGGCGAGTTCTCGACGGCGACGATCGTTCGGGCTGGCCATGACGCACCGATCCTAAACCGGCGATGGCGCCGTGGATCGGGGGACTGATTCCGTCCCGACCGCGCCCGGCCGGTAGCGTGACCGCCCGTGGCTCTGCTCGTCCAGAAGTTCGGTGGCACCTCCGTCGGCGACCCCGACCGCATGCGCGCCGTGGCCGATCACGTCGCCCGCACGGTCCGCCGGGGCAATCAGGTCGTGGTCGTGATCTCGGCCATGGGCAAGGAGACCGACGAACTCATCCGCATCGCCAAGGAGGTCTCCGACACCCGACCCGGTCGCGAGATGGACATGCTCGTCACCGCCGGCGAGCGCAAGGCCACGGCGCTGCTGTGCATGGCCATCGCCGATCTCGGGGTCGAGGCCGAGTCCTTCACCGGTTCGCAGGCCGGGTTCCTCACCGATTCCACCCACACCAACGCCAAGATCATCGCCGTCGAGCCCGATCGCATCCGGGCCTCGCTGGCCGCCGGCCGGGTGGCGGTCGTCGGCGGTGCGCAGGGTCGGTCGGTGGACAACAACGTCACCTTCCTCGGGCGCGGCGGTTCCGACACCACGGCGGTGGCGCTGGCCCATGCGCTCGGCGCTGACTCCTGTGAGCTCTACACCGATGTGCCCGGGGTCTTCACCAGCGATCCCCGACTGGTCAGCGATGCCCGCAAGATGGAGCACATCACCTTCGATGAACTGCTCGAGATGACCGCCAACGGCTGCCCGAAGCCGGCCATGCGATCCGTCGAGTACGCCCGCACCCACGGGGTCGAGCTGCATGTCCGCTCCGCGTTCACCTGGGAACCCGGCACCGTCGTCACCAAGGAGTCCACCACCATGGAACAGGCAATCGTCTCCGCTGTCGTGCATGACGCCGATGAGGCCAAGGTCACCATCGGTGGCGTGGCCGACCGTCCCGGTGTGGCGGCCCACGTGTTCCGGGCGCTGGCCGATGCCGACATCAACGTGGATCTGATCGTGCAGAACACCTCCGAGCAGGGTGTCACCGACATCTCCTTCACCGTCCCCCACGGTGAACTCACCACCGCCGTCTCGATCTGCGAGGTGGCCGGTGCCGAGGTCGGCTTCACCCGGGTCACCGCCGAGCCCGCCATCGCCCGTGTCAGCGTCGTCGGCGCCGGCATGAAGTCGCATCCCGGTGTGGCCGCCACCGTGTTCGAGACCCTCGCCGCCAACGACATCAACATCGAGATGATCGCCACCTCGGCGATCCGGGTCAGCTGCGTGGTGGCCGAGGCCGACATCGAGCGGGCGGTCGTCGCCCTCCATGACGCCTTCGGTCTGGCCTCCGGGCCGGTCTACGTCGACTGAGACCCGCGATCCCGTTCCCCCCTTGCCGTCGGCGGAATCGGTTGGCGTGATCCCCCGGGGGGGCCGGTAGGGTCTCGCCCCTATGCGTATCGGAATCGTCGGGGCGACCGGCCAGGTGGGCGCGGTCATGCGGGCCATCCTCGCCGAGCGCCAGTTCCCCGTCACCCAGCTCCGGCTCTTCGCCTCGGCCCGCTCGGCCGGGCGTCGACTGCCGTGGGCCGACGGTGAGATCCTCGTCGAGGACGCCGAGACGGCGGACTACCGCGGTCTCGACATCGTGCTGTTCTCCGCCGGCGGTGCCACCTCCCTGGCCCTCGCGCCCCGCGTGGCCGAGGCCGGTGCCATCGTGGTCGACAACTCCTCGGCCTGGCGCATGGATCCCGAGGTGCCGCTGGTGGTGCCCGAGGTCAACGCCCATGCGCTCGACAGCATCCCGAAGAACATCGTCGCCAATCCCAACTGCACGACCATGGTCGCCATGCCGGTGCTCAAGCCGCTCGATCTGGAGGCCGGCCTGCGGTCACTCGTGATCACCACGTTCCAGGCCGTGTCGGGTGCGGGTCTGGCCGGCACCTCCGAGTTGGAGGAGCAGGTGCGCAAGGTCGGTGACGGTGCTGCGGCGCTCACCATGTCCGGCACCGCGGTCGAGTTCCCGCCCCCGGCGAAGTTCCCGACCACCATCGCCTACAACGTCATCCCCTTCGCCGGGAAACTGGTCGACGACGGTCTCGGCGAGACCGACGAGGAGCAGAAGCTGCGCAACGAGTCCCGCAAGATCCTCGAACTGCCCGATCTGCTGGTGAACACCACCTGCGTGCGCGTGCCGGTCTACACCGGCCATTCGTTGTCGATCTCGGCCGGGTTCGCCCGCGAGCTCACCCCGGAGAACGCCCGTCGACTGCTGGTGAAGGCCCCCGGGGTCGAACTGGCCGACATCCCGACGCCCATCATGGCGGCGGGCGCCGACGACACCTTCGTGGGGCGCATCCGCGTCGACTCCACCATCGAGAACGGATTGTCGTTGTTCCTGTCCGGCGACAATCTCCGCAAGGGCGCGGCCCTCAACGCCGTGCAGATCGCCGAAGCACTGCTCGAACGTCGCTCCTAGTCGCTCGGACGCGGTCGCTCCTCGCCCCTGCGACGCGAACGACCCCCATGCCGGAGCATGAGGGTCGTCTCGGGGTCGGGCTGGCGGGATTCGAACCCACGACCTCTTCGTCCCGAACGAAGCGCGCTACCAAGCTGCGCTACAGCCCGTGAAGGGGTGACTCTATCGGACCCCGGCCGATGCCACGAATGGCACGGGGCCGCAGCGTCAGACCTGGACCGGGAGATCCGGCTCGGCCGCGTCGGCGGCATCGACGACCGCAGCGTCGTCAGCGGGATCGAAGGCAGGCTCCGGCTCGGGCTCGGCCATGATGTCGCTCCCTCCGATACCGGCGATGCTGTCCTCGAAGGCCTCTCCGGCGAGCAGCGCGGAGGCGGCTCGGCGCAGGCGGATGGAGTCGAAGGGCTTGACCACGAAGCCGTCGGCCTCGCAGCGGCGGGCGAGGAACACGTCATGGGCCCGGTCGAGCAGCAGCAGGACCGCCGTGATCGGGATGCGATCCACGCTCTCGGCGTTGCGGATGGCCATGCAGGCGGCGATCCCGCCCATGTTGCCGATCTGTTCGTCGAGGATGACCAGCTCGGGGCTGATCTGCTCGATGGCCTGGAGGACGTCGATGCCCTCACGCACCCGGAACACCGTGGTGTCGCCATCGGAGAGGGCGGCATCGACCTCGTCGAGGATCCAGTCGGCATCGGTGGCAAGCAGGATGGTCGGCACGTGTCCGAGGCTACCGGTTCGGTGCGGAGCGACCCAAGATCGGGCCGAGGAGGAGCGGACGGGAGCGACCGAGGAGGGGAGCCCGAGGGGAACTGCCGATCGGGCGTGCCGGTCACCCGGTGATGAGATGGCGGCGGAGTCGTTCGAGGCCGGCCAGGTCGTGCACATCGGCGTCGAGGAACGGCACCAGCCGCACCGCGGCGGTGGGGAGCGCTCCGGTGAGCCCGGCCAGGTGATCCATCTCGGTGCCGGCGATGGTGGTGGCGTCCAGCAGGGCGGTGACGAACGGGGCCAGAGGTCCGTCCGAGAGCGGGCCGAGCCGTGCCCGGAGCTCGTCGAGGGGCCGCGGGCTGAAGTTCGGATGCACCCGATTGACGATGAGGGCGGCGACATCGACCCCGGCGGCGCGCAGGTCGCCGACGAAGGTGGTGGCCTCCTGGGCCACATCGCGGCGGGGGATGGTGACGAGCACGAAGGTCGTCCGTTCCGAGGCGAGCAGGGTGCGGACGCTCACGGCGCGGGCCCGGAACCCCTCCTCCATGCCGTCGAAGTTGGCGAAGAACTCGATGACGTCGTCGACCACGGAGGCCCCCACGATGCGCGAGATGCTGCGCAGCACCGTCTGGGCGGCCACGTTCATGGCCCGGGCCAGCGTGTTCGAGGGAGTGACGAGGATCCGGTAGAGGCGGTGGTCGAGGAAGCTCGTGATCCGGTTCGGCGCATCGAGGAACTCGAGGGCGTTGGTGGTGGGGGGTGTGTCGACGATGACGAGATCGAAACGATCATCGGCGTGCAGCTCGTGGAGCTTCTCCATCGCCATGTACTCATGGGTGCCCGACAGGGCATCGGCGATGTTGCGGAAGAAACGGTTGTCGAGGATGCGACGGGCCTGTTCGGGATTCGGCGCATAGGTCTCGATCAGCTCCGCGAAGGTGACCCGGGTGTCGAGCATGACGGTCCAGAGCTCACCGGACCACGGACCCTCGACCTGCACCGGACGCGAGCCCCGGGCGGCGGCGGAGTCGAGTCCCATGGCATCGGCCAGACGACGGGCGGGATCGATGGTGAGCACGCAGGCCCGTCGACCGCGTCGGGCGGCCTCGAGCGCCAGGGTGGCCGAGGTGGTCGTCTTGCCCACCCCGCCCGAACCGACGCAGACGACGACGTCATGGGCCTCCAGCAGGACACCGATGGGATCGGGGATCGTGGCGCCGGCGGTCATGGCGCCGCGGTTCCGAGTCGGTCGACGCCGGCGGTGAGCGCCTCGGCGAGCGCATCGAGATCGGCGGGGCCGAGATCGGTGGTGGGTCGGGCCGGCAGGGTGATGAGCGGCAGCGGCAGCTGGGCGCGCACCCGCTCGACCTGCTGACGCTGCTGATCCACCCACCGGGTGCGGAAGTCCGCCGCTGCCGCCAGTGCGGCGATGAGGTCCTCGTCGAGATCGGTGTCGGCGGCGAGGGCGGGGAGATCCTGCTGCAGCCCGTCGATGGGGTCGGCGAGCGCGTTGATGATCACCGGGCCGAGCTGCACCCCGACCTCGTCCTCCACGGCGAACGCGGTCTCGATGAGTTCGTTGACCGGTGTCTCCTCGGCGAGGGTGACCAGCAGCACGCTGCTCCGGGTGGGATCGGCGAGCATGTCGAGCACCTCGACGGCCTGGGTGGCGATGGGTCCGGTGGTGACCGCGTCGCGCAGCCCGGCCGGCGCTCGCAGGAACGAGACCGCATGGCCGGCGGCCGGAGCGTCGACGATGATCAGATCGGCGACCCGGGACTGCTCGAGCTGCTTCACCCGGCCGAGCACGAGCAGATCACGGATGCCGGGGGCGGCGGTGGTGACGACCTCCAGCGCCCCGGAGGACACCAGTCGGCGGGTGATGCGCTGGAGCCCGTGGTCGGCGAGATAGTCGAGCAGGGCCTCATCAGGGGTGACGAGGCGGGCCCGGATCTCACCGGTGGTGGCGGAGCCGGCGCGCAGCAGGGTGCCGCCGGTCACGATCGGACCGCTGGCGAACAGCCGGGGGAGGGCTCCGCCGGGGATGAGGCGCACGATGAGCACCGAACGCCCGGTGTCGGAGGCCGAACGGGCCAGGGCGGCGCACACCGTGGTTTTGCCCACACCGCCCTTTCCGGCGACGATGAGCACCCGTGATGCTGCGTAGAAGTGCGCAGGGTCCATGTTCCCCTCGGAGGCTCGACGTGCGCAGACTACCCACCACCCTGCGGATCCTCGTCCTCGTGGCCCTCGCGCTGGTGACCTCGGCGCTGGCGTCCACCTCGGCCGCATCGGCCCAGGCCGTCGTGGGGGCCGACGCACCGGCGACCTCGGGCACCGATGTGGTCAACGGTGGTCCCGGCTTCGTCGCCGTGGTCGAGGCCGGCGGTCTGCTCGATCCCGTGCTCATGGACTTCCTCCGACAGGAGATCACCGACGCCGAGACCGAAGGGGCGACGGCGCTGGTGCTGCAGATGGATTCCAGCGGCGTGGTGGTCGACGACACCGCGCTGGCGGCCCTGCTCACCCAGATGCTGCGCTCCTCGGTCCCGATCGCGGTGTGGGTCGGTCCCTCCGGCTCCAGCCTCACCAGTGGAGCGGCGCAGCTGGTGGGCGCCGCCGATCAGGTCGGGATGGCGCCGGGCACGCGCCTCGGTGACGCCGGCACCCCGGTGGTCGACGGACTCGACATGGCTCGCCTCGCCCCCATCACCGATCGCACCATCGGGACCCAGGAGGCCGCCGATCTCGGCATCACCACCGCTGACGCTCCCACGATCGGCGACTTCGTGGTGAACCTCCCCGGGGTCGAGACCCGGGAGACCACCGCCGCCAACGGCGAGACGCGCCGGGAGCCGGTGACCCAGGTCCGCTTCGGACAGTTGTCGTTGTTCTCCCAGCTGATGCACACGGTGGCCAGTCCTGCGGTGGCCTATCTGCTGCTCACCGTCGGTCTCGCCCTCATCGTGTTCGAACTGTTCACCGCTGGTGTCGGCGTCGCCGGTGTCGTCGGAGCCGGTTCGTTCATCCTCGCCGGCTACGGACTCGGTGTGCTGCCCATCCGCGGGTGGGCGGTGGCGCTCATCTGTCTGTCCATGGTGGCCTTCGCCGTGGATGTGCAGACCGGTGTGCCGAGGTTCTGGACCGGGGCCGGTGTCGTGATGTTCGTGATCGGGTCGTTCACGCTCTACGACGGTGTGTCGTTGTCGTGGATCACGCTCGCCGTCGCCATCATCGGTGTGCTCCTGGCGTTCATCGCCGGCATGCCGTCGATGGTGCGCACCCGTTTCTCCACGCCCACCATCGGTCGTGAGTGGATGATCGGCGAACTCGGTCGTGCCGTCACCTCCGTCGATCCTGATGGTGTGGTCCAGATCCGTGATGCGCTGTGGCGGGCCTCGACCAATCGCGCCACGCCCATCGAGGAGCTCGAGTCGATCCGCGTGGTGGCGATCGATGGGCTCGTCCTCGAGGTGGAGCCCGAGGAGGGCGGCGCCAAGGACTACCGGGACCGCTCCGGTCGCACCGACTGATCGACGGGTCGATGACCGGGGGCGAGGGCTCTGCGGCTCGGCTCCGGTCCGGAGCGACGCCGGTCGATTAGCGCTAAAAGACGAGGTTTCTTTCCGGTTTCGGTCTTGCGGTGTGTCATCCGACACATTACGTTCCTCCCTCGGAGAGGGGGCTGTCCATCGTGAGTGCACAGCGCATCGCAGAGCAGATCGACGACAACTGGCAGCTGCGGGCCGCCTGTCGCGGTCCGCACGCCACGGTGTTCTTCCCCCCTGCGCAGTTCGAGCGCAAGGAGGACAAACTCCGCCGCGAGGCCAGGGCCAAGAGCATCTGCCTCGACTGCGGTGTGCGGGCCGCCTGCCTCGACTACGCCATCGAGATCCGCGAACCCCATGGCATCTGGGGTGGCCTCAACGAAGCGGAGCGGCGCCAACTGCTGGCCGACCGTGTGAGCTGACGCTCCGCACACAGACTGCGACGCCTGTTCGGGGGGACGGGCGATCGCTGCAGACCCGGCGCTGGGGACGGTCCGTCCGACCCAGCGCCGGGGCATTTCTGGGACCGTCCGTGACCTTCGTGACTTCTTCAGATGGGTCACCGACGTCTCGGTGCCGGCTGATGCGCGCAGGGCCGCCGGTAGCATCGATGCATGTTCCCGGTGCTGTTCCTGCTCTTCGTGGTCGCACCATTGGTCGAGCTCTATGTGCTGGTGCAGGTCGCCCAGTTCATCGGCCTCCTGCCGGCCCTGCTGCTGCTCGTCCTGCTCAGCCTCTTCGGCGCCTGGCTGGTGCGCCGCGAGGGCACCTCGGCGCTGCGTCGACTGCGCGGTGCCCTCGCCGTCGGAGAGATGCCGACCGAGCCGCTGGTCGACGGTGGCCTCATCGTGCTGGCCGGCACCCTGTGCATCGTGCCCGGGTTCCTGAGTGACGGCATCGGGCTGCTGCTGCTGGTGCCGCCGGTGCGCACCCTCGTGCGCCGGCGACTCATCGCCCGCTGGAGCGTCCCCGGGGTGTCGCGGCTCGGCGGCCGGTTCCGCTCCACCCGGGTCATCGATGTCGAGTACCTCGGTGATGTCACCCCGCGCCGACCCGGCCGACCCGGGGGCCCCGCCGCCGAACTCGATCCCGGTACCGATCGTGGCTGATCCCTTCGGCAGCAGCACCGCCGAGGACGGCTCACCTGAACGTCCCGATCTCCTCCCGGGTGTCCCCCGGGCGCTCTCGCCGCTGGTGCGACGGCTCCTCGCTCCCAACCCCGGCCGCATGACGGGTCCGGGAACCAACACCTATCTGGTCGGTGTCGATGAGGTGGCGGTCATCGATCCGGGACCCGACGACGCGTCGCATCTCGAGGCCATCGTCGGCTGCGGCGGTGATCGCATCCGCTGGATCCTGTGCACCCATACCCATCCCGACCACGCGCCCGGCGCCGCCGCGCTGGCCGCCGCCACCGGTGCCGAGGTGCTGGCCCTGCGCAGCCGCAACGGCCTCAGGGTGCATCGACGCATCACTGACGGTGCGCGCATCGATGCCACCGAGTTCCGACTCACCGCCGTCCACACACCCGGGCACGCATCGAACCATCTGTGCTTCCTGCTCGAGGAGGAGCGCATGCTGTTCTCGGGCGACCATGTCATGGAGGGGTCCACCGTCGTCATCCGACCTCCCGACGGTGACATGGCCGCGTATCTCGACTCACTGCGCCGCATCCGAACGCTGCGACTGCGCTCGATCGCTCCCGGTCATGGGCACCTCATCGGCGAGCCGAACCGCGTCATCGACTGGTACATCGAGCACCGGCTCGAACGGGAGGCCCAGGTGCTCGCCTGCGTCCGTCGGGAGAAGCGCACCCGTATCGCCCGCATCGTCGACGAGCTGTATGTGGATCTCGTACCCGAACTCGTCCCCATGGCCCGGCGCTCGGTGCACGCCCATCTGCTCAAACTGGCGGCCGAGGATCGGGTGCGGGGACGCACGCTCACCGGCGACTGGGTGATCGTCCGCTGATCGCTGGCCGATCGATGGGTGATCGCCCGGGGCGGTGGATCAGTCCGGTGGACGCTCGGGGAACCGGTCGACGCGCGACAGCGCCGGGAACAGGATCGACCACACCCCGACCACCCCGAGGGTGGCGATGCCACCGATGACCACCGCGGGTCCGGTGCCGAAGATCTGACCGGCGACCCCTGACTCGAACGCGCCGAGCTCGTTCGACGCCCCGAGGAACACGCCCTCGACGGCCATGACCCGACCACGGGCGGCGCTCGGGGTGACGAGGGGGACGAGGGTGCCGCGGATGAACACGCTCACCGAGTCCACCGCGCTCAGCAGCAGCATGGCGAGCAGAGCCACGGCGAAGCTGTGGGTGACGCCGAGGACGATGGTGAAGATGCCGAACAGCGCGACCACGACGAACAACGTGGGGCCGATGCGGCGACGCAGCGGTCGGGCGCTCAGCCAGAAGGTGACCGCCGCTGCGCCGATGCCCCCGGCGGCCCGGAGCCAGCCGAGACCGACGGCGTTCACCCCCAGCTGTTTCGAGGCGATGGCCGGCAGCAGTGCGACGGCGCCGCCGAACAGCACGGCGAACAGATCGAGCGAGATGGCACCGAGCAGGATGGGGTTGGCGCGGATGACTCGGAAGCCCTCGGAGGCCTCATGCCAACGGCTGCTGGCCGGTGGTTCCGCCGCGGCGTCGTCCTGTGGAGCGCCGGACCCGGGGGCGAGGGTGTGGGCGAAGGCCTCGCCGGTGGCGTCGAGCAGTTCCGCCGGGCGGCTCTCGTCGGCGAGGTCGACCAGCGCGGCGGTGGCGGGTCGGTTGATGGAGTCCTCCGCCGAGGGGACGTGCGCCACATGGGGGGCGAAGCGGATGGCGATGGCGCCGATCCCGGTGAGCAGGATGCAGGCCACGAAGGGCCAGGAGGGCGAACCCACGTAGAGGAACCCGGCGACGACGGGCCCGATGATGACCGAGGTCTGCCAGCCGGCGATGTTGAAGGCGGTGAGTCGGGGCAGCCCTCCGGTGGGCGCGAGGTCGGCGGGCATCGAGCGCACGGCGGGGTTCACGAAGGCCCGTGCGGTGCCGAAGAGCACGACGATGGCGAAGATCGGCCAGGTCTGACGGTCGCCGGAACCGGCGTACCAGGCCAGACCCACCGAGCAGATCATCTCGCCGAGCAGACCGAGCGAGATGATGCGGCGCCGGTCGTAGCGATCGGCGAACGAGCCGGTGACGGTCATCAGCAGCATCGCCGGCAGGAACTCGGCCAGTCCGAGCAGACCGAGATCGAGATCGCGACCTGAGATGTCGTAGAGCAGGATGCCGAGGGCGGTGACCTGGATGATCGCCGCCATGCTGGCCATGGTCGATGCGCTCAGCAGCGAGGCGACGCCGCGGCTGCGCAGCACCTCGCGAGCCGTGGGGACCTGCAGATCGTCCACCCGTGTCTCAGTGCTCGACGCGGTACTGGAGGCCGCCGTCGGTCTGACGGCGCTCGGCCCGCTCCGCCAGTCGAAGATGCTCGAGATGGGCGTAGGTCTCGCTGTCGGCCATGGGACCGCGGCTCCGTTCGGAGAACAGGAACTCCGACCATCGGCTCACCGGGGCCCAGTCGGCCTCGGCGGCGGCGTCGACCAGCTGCTGCAGGCGGACCTCGTGGTGGTCCTTGATGGCATCGCACCGTCCGGCGAGATCGCCGAAGGGATGTCCATGGGCGGGCAGCACCTTCGTGATGCCCTCGATGCCGGCCACCTTGTCGAGGTTGCGCAGATAGTTGGCCAACGGGTCGCCCCCCATGAAGCCGGCGATGTGCGGTGTGATGGTGGGCAGCACATGGTCGCCCGACAGCAGCACGCCGTCCTCGGGTGACCACATGCAGAGGTGGTCGTGGGTGTGGCCCGGGGTGAACACGGCGATCCAGTCGCGATCGCCGAGGCGCACCACCTCGGCGTCATCCACCACGATGGTCGGGCGCGGCGCCCGCATCCAGGAGAGCTCCTCGATGCGCCCGTCGTCGATGGCGGCGCGCAGACGGTCGCGGAAGGCCTTGAAGCCGGGGAACTGCAGTTCCATCTCGGCCTCGTCGGTGGAGGCCACCGCATCGAGCAGGGTGCCGGCCTCGCTGGCATCGGCGGGATCGAGCGGTTCGAGCGGTCGCTCGTCGAGATCGAGCAGATCGGTCCACTTCCGGAACATGGTGGAGGTGAGCACATCGGCGTTCGCCTGCTCGACGAGCCGATGGGCGCCTCCGAAGTGATCGGGGTGCGAGTGGGTGATGAACGCGGTGTGCACCCGGGCCAGCGGGATGTTCGCCGCCTTCAGACGCTGCAGCAGCGCCTGCCAGGAGGCGTCGCTGGGCAGACCGGGGTCGACGAGGGTGAATCCCCGTGAGTCCTCGATGGCGTAGGTGTTGACATGGCCGAGTCCGGTGAAGTCGGTGGGCAGCTGCAGGCGCAGGATGCCCCGGGCGACCTCGGTGATCTCCTCGGATGCGTCCTCCTGCTCCTGACGGGGGACCCGGACGGGCGCGCTGTGGTCGTGGTGATCACTCATCGGATTCCGATCGGCAGAAGACATCCCGGTAGTACCGCAGCTCGTCGACGCTCTCCCGGATGTCGTCCATGGCCCGATGTCCCTCACCCTTGCGCGGGGCGTCGTCGAGCAGCACCGGGTTCCACCGCTTCATCAGTTCCTTGACGGTGGACACGTCGACGCTGCGGTAGTGCAGGAAGTTCTCGATGTCGGGGAGGTACCGGGCGAGGAATCGACGATCGGTGCCGATGGAGTTGCCGCAGAGGGGGACCGACCGGGGCTCTGCGATGTGCTCCTGCAGGAAGGCGAGCGTGGCGGCACCGGCCTCGCTGAGGGTCACGGTGGAGGTGTGGATCTGCTCGAGCAGACCGCTGCGGGTGTGCATGGAGGTCACGAACTCATCCATCTCGGCGAGGGCCGCGGGGCCCTGATGGATCACGAGGTCCGGTCCCTCGGCGATGAGCCCGAGGTCGTCGTCGGTGAGCAGCGTGGCGATCTCGACGATGACATGACGGTCCGGATCCAGTCCGGTCATCTCCAGATCCATCCAGGCGAGCACGCGTCGATCCTAGGTCGGCCTCTACGATCCCGCAGTGCTCGAAATCCCCGTGGTGCGTCTCGATCCCGATCTCCCGCTGCCCGCGTACGCCCGCATCGGCGACGCCGGTCTCGACCTCGCCGCCGCCCATGATGCGGTGCTGCGCGCCGGCGGTGGACGCGCGCTCATCGCCACCGGGTTCGCCGTGGCCATCCCCGAGGGGTACGCCGGTTTCATCCAGCCCCGCAGCGGACTGGCGCTGAAGCACGGGGTCACCTGCCTCAACACTCCCGGCCTGATCGACAGCGGATACCGCGGCGAGCTCAAGGTGCTGCTCGTCAACACCGACCCCATCGAGGACTTCGCGGTGGAGCGGGGCGAACGCATCGCCCAGCTCGTGGTGCAGCGGGTCGAGCATGTGGTGCTCGAGCCCGTCGACGACTTCGAGCATCTCGGGTCCACCAGTCGCGGCGACGGGGGATTCGGTCACACCGGTCGCTGAGACCGGGGTGGTCCCGTTCAGGGCGCGGGCGCCTCGGTCACGATCCGGCCGGAACGCCGATCGGCATCCTTGGGATTGGCATCTTCGGGGTCAGCGCGATCCGTGGGGTCGAGACCGGGGAGGTGCCAGCCCGCCAGTCGCCATCCCAGCTCGATGAGCGCGGCGCCGATGGCGCCGATGCCGATGGCGGCCAGGGTGAGCGCTGCGCCCGGCAGCGGCAGGGCGAAGTAGGTGCGGAACACCTCGAACGACAGTGCGCCGATGAAACCGACGACCATGGCGCCGACCAGGGCGATGCGCCACAGTTCGAGCGGTCGCGACAGGATGCTCAGCACCCAGACGGTGACGACGAAGAGGGTCATCACCGCCACGGTGCGCGCTTCGTCGAGGGTCACACCGGTCTCGTTGCGGGCGATGCCGAAGGCCACGAGCACGGCGACGGCGGCGATGAGCCCGGAGGGGATGGCGAAGCGCAGCACCCGGGTGAGGAAACCCGATCGGGCCCGTCGGTCGTTGGGGGCGAGGGCGAGGAAGAACCCCGGGATGCCGATGGTGAGTGAGGAGATGATCGTGAAGTGGCGCGGGATGAACGGGAAGGGGATGCGGGCCACGCCGATGGCGAGCGCCAGCATCAGCGCGTAGAAGGTCTTGGTGAGGAAGAGGTTGGCGACCCGCTCCACGTTGGCGATGACCTTGCGCCCCTCGGTGATCACCGAGGGGAACACCCCGAAGTCGTTGGCGAGCAGCACGAAACGGGCCACCGCCCGGGCCGCCGATGACCCCGATCCCATGGCGACACCGACATCGGCATCCTTGAGGGCGAGGGTGTCGTTCACGCCGTCACCGGTCATGGCCACGACATGGCCGCGCGACTGCAGGGCATGCACCATGGCGCGCTTCTGCTGCGGGGTGACGCGACCGAACACCGAATGGGTGTCGAGCACCTCGGCCAGTGCCTCCTGGTCGGTGGGCAGGGTGCGGGCGTCGATGGGATCCTCGGCGCCGGGGACGCCCACCCGGGTGGCGACGGCACCCACGGTGACCGGACTGTCGCCGGAGATCACCTTGACCGTCACCCCCTGTCGTCCGAAGTAGGCGATGGTGTCGGGAGCGGCGGGGCGCAGCGCCTCGTCGAGCACGATCACCGCGAGGGGCACGAGGCCGGCGGGGAGGGTCTCCCCGGTGAGCCCGGCGGGGGAGGCGGTGAGGATGAGCACCCGTCGACCGGCGCTGGCGTAATGATCGACGCGGTGGCGCGCCGCAGTGACCGCCTCGGCGGGTGCGGCGCAGTCGAGGAGGATGTCGGGTGCGCCCAGCACGAACGCGCCGTGATCGGCGAAGGCGGCGGCGCTCCACTTGCGGGCCGAGGAGAACGGCACGGTGTCGGTGCGGTCCCAGCCGGCGGGAGGCCCATGGGCGGCCACGATGGCGGCGAGGCTCGGATTGGGATGCGGATCGGCCGCACCGAGCGCGCCGAGGACGGCGGCGACGTCGACGGCGGGAGCGGTCGACGCCATCGGTTCGAGGTGCTCGATGAGTCCGAGGGTGAGCGATCCCTCGGTGAGCGTGCCGGTCTTGTCCAGACAGATCACATCGACGCGGGCCAGCCCCTCGATGGCGGCCAGCTCCTGGGTGAGCACCCGTCGACCGGCCAGACGGGTGGCGCCCACGGCGAAGGCGATGGAGGTCAACAGCACCAGACCCTCGGGCACCATGGCCACCAGACCGGCGACCGAGGCCTGGATGGCGCCGACCAGACCGTCATGGGCCGCCAGCTGCGAGCTGACCAGCAGCACGGCGGTCGGCACCATCAACCAGCTCACGAGCTTGATGACTCGATCGATGCCCGTGCGCAGCTCGCTGCGCACCAGCGAGAACCGTCGCGCCTCGCTCGACAGGCGGAAGGCGTAGGAGTTCTCACCCACAGCGGTCGCTCGCACCTCGGCGCTTCCGGCCACCACGAAGCTGCCCGAGAGCACGGGATCGCCGTCGGTCTTCGCCACCGGATCGGCCTCACCGGTGAGCAGGGACTCATCCACCTCGAGTCCCGAGGCCTCGAGCACGGTGGCGTCGACGGCGATCTGATCGCCGAGGCTCAGCACGACGATGTCGTCGAGCACGAGGTCCTTCGAGGCGATCTGCTGCTCGGCACCGTCGCGGCGCACCGTGGAGCGAGGGGCGTTGAGCACCGCCAGGCGATCGAGCGACCGCTTGGCTCTGACCTCCTGCACGATGCCGATGAGGGCGTTGGCCACCAGCACGATGCCGAACAGTCCGTCGGCCGGTTCGCGGATGGCGAGGATGACCACGAGCAGCACCCCGAGGAGTGCGTTGAACGGGGTGAACACGTTCGCCCGGATGATCTGGGCGATCGTGCGGCTGGTGGGATCGGGGACGTCGTTCGATCGTCCGTCGAGACGACGGGCCTCGACCTCGGCGCTGGTCAGACCGGTTGCGGACATGGAGGGAGTCGTGGGCTCAGGGATGGACCACGACCACCGGGCAGGGCCCGTGCATGGTGCACTGATGGCTCACCGATCCGAGCAGCAGGCCGGCGAACCCTCCATGGCCCCGGGAACCGACCACCAGCAGCTCCGCCCCGGTGGCGGCACTGATGAGGGCCTGGGCCGGGGCGCCCTCGGCCACGCTGACCGAGACCGGAACCTCGTCGGTCGATTCGACACCGTTGTCGCGCAGCACGCCCAGCACGTGCTCCTCGGTCTGGGTCGAGAGATCGACCACATCGGGAAGGGCGCCGAAGGCGGGGACGGTGGTCATCATCGGGTACTGCCAGACGCCGACCACCTCGAGGGTGGCCCTGCGCAGCCGGGCCTCGGCATGGGCCCACCGCAGTGCGGCGATCGATCCCGGTGATCCATCGACTCCGACGACGATCCTGCTCATGGTCTGCCTCGCTCCTGTGTCGATCCTCCGGTGCGGAGAGGTTACGCCGAGCGCCGTCCGTCGCGGGTCGACACGTGCGAGGATGACGCCGATGATCGTCGCGACAACGGTGTCGACCCTCTCGTTCTTCTTCGCCGCCCTGGCGCTGCTCTGCTGGGCGGCGGTTGTGGGCATCGGCGTCGGGGCGGTGGTGCGACGGTCCCGCCCCGGTCCCACCCTCGAGAGCCTCCGGGCCGATCTCGGTCGCGTCGCCCTGCCCCTCGCCTGGGTGATCGCGCTGGTCACGATGGCGGGCTCGCTCTACTACTCGCGCATCGAGCACTACATCCCCTGCGAACTGTGCTGGTACCAGCGCATCTGCATCTACCCGTTCGCGGTGATCCTCGGCATCGCGGCGTGGCGGCGCGATGCCGCCGTGCGTGTCTACGCCATCCCGGTGCTCGCCATCGGTGCGGTGGTGGCGGCCTACCACAGCTGGATCCAGGCCTTCCCGCCGGCGGACGGCACCTCGTTCTGCACCCCCGACGCCCCCTGCACCATGCGCTACGTGTGGGAGTTCGGGTTCGTCTCCCTGCCGTTCATGGCGCTGTCGGCCTGCGCCGCCATGATCGTGCTGCTGCTCATCGCTCGTCCCACCCCTCGTCCCCCCCTCACCACGGAGACCCCATGACCGCAACGCCGGACACACCGCCCGCCTCCGATCCCGCTGCGTCGGGCGGAGCCACCTCCACCCGTTGGATCTGGCTCGCCATCCTCGCCGTGGTGGTCGTGGTGGGCGTGCTCGCCTTCGTGCTCACCCGCTCCGACGGTTCCGGGTCCGGGGGTCAGTCGACCTCGTCGGGCACCGTGGTACCGAGCGGGAAGGTCACCGTGGGCACCATCACCGTCACCGGGAACCCCCTCGCCGACCGCCCCAGCACGGGTGCTGACACCGCAGTCGGGCAGCCCATCCCCACCATCACCGGCGAGACCTTCGACGGTTCCACGGTGACCATCGCCCCCGACGACGGGCCCGCCGTCATCATGGTCGTGGCCCATTGGTGTCCCCACTGCCAGCGCGAGGTGCCGTTCCTGCAGACCTGGCTGAACACCAACGGACAGCCCGAGGGTGTGCGTCTGGTCGCCATCGCCACCGCCAACACCGCCAGCCGCCCCAACTATCCGGCCGGCGACTGGCTGGTGCGCGAGAAGTGGACCGTCCCCACCATGGTGGACGACGAGAACGGCGATGCGGCCGCCGCCCTCGGTGTCACGGGGTTTCCGTTCTTCGTGGCGGTCGACGCGCAGGGACGTGTCGTCGAACGGGCCAGCGGCGAACTCACCGCCGCCCAGTGGGAGTCGCTCATCACCGCGGCTCGCACCGGCTCCGCCCAGCCGGGGGCCTGATCGGCGATCCTCGTGCCTCCGGTGGGGATCGAACCCACGCTCGTCGGATTAAAAGTCCGCTGCCTTACCACTTGGCCACAGAGGCTGAGGTCTCGACTCTACTCACGGGCCCCTGACCGGCCGCCGGTCCTCGATCATGGTGGCGGTTAGCGTTCCGCCGTGACCGCGATCCGATCGGCCGGGCCCCGGTGGGCCGCCCGGCGTCCCTGGCTCGATGCCCTCGGCGTCTTCGCGCTCATCGCGTTCTGCGTGTCGGTGGCGGTGCATCTGGGTGGTCGGGGCGCGTTGGCCACGAACGCCAGCGTCGACCTGTCGCCCTACACCGGTTCCGGCCTGTTCGGTTCCTGGTTCCGCTTCGACGGTCGCTGGTACGACCTCATCGCCACCCGCGGCTACTGGTGGTCGGGCCCCGATGTGCAGTCGCCGGTCGCCTACTTCCCGTCGTACCCACTGCTGCTGCGGGTGCTGCACGAACTCACCGGGGTGTCGGTGCGGCTGCTGGGTTCGCTGGTCACCATCGCCTGCGGGGCCGCCATGAGCGTGCTGTTCCTGCACTGGTGCCGGGCCCGCGTGGAGGGCACGGTCGCCCGCGCCGCGCTCATCACGCTGCTGCTGTATCCCTACGCCTACTACTTCATGGGCGCGGTGTACGCCGATGCGCTGTTCGCCGTGGCGGTCATCGGCGCGTTCATCCTCCTCGACCATGACCATCCGATCTGGGCCGGTCTGCTCGGAGCGGTCGCCACCGCCACCCGCCCCACCGGCCTCGCCGTCGTCATCGGCCTCGTCGCCGTGGTGCTGTGGAAGC
This sequence comes from Acidobacteriota bacterium, assembly GCA_018969405.1. GTDB lineage: Bacteria > Actinomycetota > Acidimicrobiia > Acidimicrobiales > Acidimicrobilacustridaceae > Acidimicrobilacustris. The sequence goes on along the minus strand of JAGWYK010000025.1, from coordinate 13,506 downwards.
GCCAGGTCATCACCCGCACCGCCGGCCGCACCGCGATCAGGTTCGGCGACCTGCGCCGCGCCGATGCCGGCGTGCTGCTGTCGGTGGGTGGCCTGCTCGCGTACATGACCTACCTCGGGGTCCGCTTCGATGCGCCGCTGGCCTTCGAGGAGGTGCAGCGGGCGCCGGGCTGGGATCAGGGCGGGGGTCCGCGCACCTGGTTCAAGATCACCTGGTTCCAGCAGATCAAGAACCTGCCGCACTGGACGGTGCACTGGCTCCAGACCGGTGACGACGCCACCTTCCTCCGCCTCCAGTACGCCACCACGGTGATCCTGCAGGGGCTGCTCATCATCGGGTTCCTCGGTCTCGCCGTGGTGGTGTGGCGCCGACTGGGCTGGGGCTACGGCCTCTACTCCTGTGCCCTGCTCGCCATCCCACTGGTGGGCACCAAGGACTTCCAAGGGGCCGGCCGGTACCTGATGGCGGCGTTCCCCTGCTTCCTCGTGCTGGCCATGCTCCTGGGCGATCGCCCCATCCTGCGCCGGGTCTGGTGGACGGTGAGCGCCGCGGTCCTGCTGCTGTGGGCGTTCGCCTACGGCCGCGGCTACTACCTTGCATGACTGCCATGGCGAACTTCGAGAGCCTCACGATCTTCTACCCGATGTGGAACGAGCAGGACACCATCGAGCGCGCCGTGCGCGCCGCGTTCGAGGCCGGTGACGCGCTCGTCGCCGAGGGTGAGATCTCCCGCTACGACGTGCTCATCATCGACGACGCCTCCACCGACCGCACCCCGGAGCTCGCCGATGCGCTGGCCGCCGCCGATCCCCGGGTCTCGGTCGTCCATCATCCGACCAATCGCAAACTCGGTGGTTCGCTGAAGACGGGATTCGCCAACGCCACCGGCGAACTGGTGCTCTACACCGACGCCGATCTCCCCTTCGACATGGCCGAGACCCTCAAGGCGGTGCGGCTCCTGCGGATCTACCAGGCCGACATCGTCAGCGCCTACCGGTTCGATCGGACCGGTGAGGGGGCCCGCCGACTGGTCTACAGCTACGTCTACAACCATCTGATCCAGATGATGTTCGGCCTGCGTCTGCGCGACATGAACTTCGCCTTCAAGCTGGTGCGCCGCTCGGTGTTCGAGCACATCGAGCTCAAGAGCGAGGGATCGTTCATCGATGTCGAACTTCTGGCCCGGGCCCAGCGCCTCGGCTTCAGCATCGTGCAGTTCGGTGTCGACTACTTCCCGCGCACCCGGGGCATCTCCACGCTGTCCTCCAACTCGGTGATCCTGAAGATGCTCGCCGAGATGCGCGCCCTGCGTTCCGAGCTCAACCGTCTGTCGCCGCTGCCCGCCGAGGTCCTGCGTCCGTGGGAGTTCGAGTCCGGCTCGTGAGCAGCCACCCCCGACGAGGATGAGACCGCCCCGCACCCCCGCCGCCCGCCGGGTCATGGACCTCTGGGCCGCCGGCGACCGCGTCGGCCGCCTCCACACCACGGCCCGATGGTGGTCGGCGCCCTTCGCCGAGCTCGAGCTCGAGGTGCCCCTCGCCGGTGACATCCTCGAGATCGGCTGTGGCCACGGAGTGTTCAGCACCTACCTCGCCATCACCTCCACGGCCCGGCGGGTGCTCGGCGTCGACATCGACGCCGACAAGATCGCCCTCGCCGCCCGGGTGATCGAGGGTCTGGAGCCGGGGGAGGGTCACGTCCGCTTCGAGACCCTGCCCTCGGGCACGGTGCCGCGGATCGACGGCGGGTGGTGCGCCATCGTGTTCGCCGATGTGCTCTATCTGCTCGGCCGCGAACGTCGTGAGGCGCTGCTCGCCGACTGCGTCGATGCACTCGCCCCGGGTGGACTGCTGGTGATCAAGGAGGTCGACACCCGTCCGCTGCTGAAGGCCAAGCTCGCCCAGTTCCAGGAACTCATCGCCACCAAGGTGCTGCGCATCACCGACGGTCACACCCTCGAGTTCTCCTCCTCCGAGGAACTTGTCGCCGTGCTCGCCGATCTCGGCCTGTCCACCATGGCCAAACGCATCGATCACGGCTATGTGCATCCACACTGCGTGGTGCTCGGGACGCGCCCGTCCCGTTCAGCCGATCTCGGGAACTGATCCGACGTCGTCGGTTCTCACGGTGTCGGTCTCGCCGTCGGCCTTGGCGATGAGGAACCCGCGGGCGCGCTCGGACAGCGGATACTGATCCACCAGGGCCTGGAAGGCCGGTGAATGGTCGAACTCCACGAGATGCGCGAGCTCGTGCACGAGCACGTAGTCGAGCACCCAGGGCGGCCATGCGGCGAGACGGTTCGAGATGCGGATGGTGCTGGTGCTCGGCGTGCACGAACCCCAGCGGGACCGCTGTTCGGCCCAGACCACGGTGGTGGGTGCGGGCAGGCCGTACCGGCGGGCCAGGCGGCGGGCCCGATCGGTCAGATCGATGGCATCGGCCCGGTGACGGCGCTGGAGCCGATCGACCAGCGTGGCCACGGTGGCATCGAGTTCGCGCCGGGAGATGCGGGCCGGGGCCTGCACCCGGATCACACCGTCGACGATGGTGGCCTGCACCGTCTTGCGTCGACGACTGCTGTAGACGATCTCGATCGGCAGCGCCGGGGCCGGGACCGGGGGAGCGGTCGGGGCCGGGGCCGGGCTGGGGTCCGGTGTCGGGAGAGGGTTCGGGTCCACCGCGGATCAGATCTGGGTGGGGATGGTGAGCTCGTCGTCGTCGACCAGCACGAGTCGTTCCCCCATCTCGAGTCGGTCACCGTGATGGGTGATGCGCCGGGCCCCGAGGTTGGGCATGCGCTCCCAGGGCAGACCGGCCTCGCGTTCGAGCGCGCCGATCACGCCTCCGTGGGTGAGCACCAGCAGCTCCGCGCCGCGGTAGGCGGCCTCGATGCGGTCGAGGGCGGTGCGGGTGCGGGCGATCAGCGCGTCGTGACCCTCGTAGCCCGGCGGCCAGCGATCGTGGCCGAGATGGCCCGGCCACTGCTGCTCGATCTCCACCCGGGTGAGTCCCTCCCACTCACCGGCGTCGCGTTCGGCGAGATCGGGTTCGACCACCACCGGGCCGACGCCGATCTGGGCGCTGATGATCTGGGCGGTCTCGAGGGCTCGGATCAGCGGGGAGGCCACGATGATGTCGACGGTGCCGATGCGGGCCGCGGCGTGCAGGGCCTGCTGGCGGCCGAGATCGGTGAGGTCGGGATCGGCGCACCCCTGCCATCGTCCGGTGGCGTTCCATTCCGACTGTCCGTGTCGGACCAGCAGCATCTGGGTCACGGCGATGACGGTACTGCGCCCGATCGGACCTGACCCGAACCGCTCCGATCCGACCGGCACTCTGCCGGCTCCGGTCCGGCCGCCCCTAATCTCTTCAGGTGGCCACCATCCGTCTCTTCGCCGCCGCCCGTGAGGCCGCCGGCACCGGTCGTGACACCCTCGGGGGTGCCACGGTGGCCGAGGTGCTGGGCGCAGCCGTCGACCGCTACGGGGCCACCTTCGCCGAGGTGCTGGCCTCGGCCCGGGTGTGGTGCAACGGCGAACCGGCCGAACCCACCGATCCCGTCTCCGATGACGATGAGGTGGCGGTGCTCCCGCCGGTCTCGGGTGGTGCCGTATGAGTCGCGCCGGCACCGCCTCGACCGCCGGCGGCAGCATCGTGCAGCGCTTCGTGTACATGCCCGAGAGTCGCGGTCGCGAGGTGCTGCTCGGCATCGCCTGGTTCCTCGGCTTCATCCTCTGCGCCTTCATCGGTCCGGTGGTGCTGGCCGTGCTCATCAGCGCCCTCTGCTCGGTGGCCGCGCTGCAGTCGGTGCGGTCATGGCGCCAGCACCGCGTCGAGGTGGATCGCAACGTGGCCGCCATCCTCCCGGCGGCGGCGGGACTGTCGGCCCTGATCGGTGTGGCCCTGGCCGGATTCGTGCTGGCCTTCGGTGCGGTGGCCGCCGTGGTGGTGGCCCTCGGTGCACCGGGTCGGAGCGTGTCGGTGCTGGCCCGGGCGGGCACCACCCTGCGCTGCGCGCTCCTGCCCGCCATCACCGCGATCTCGATGGTGTCGATGTCGCGCACCAGCATGAGTGCGCTGCTGGTGCTGCTCGTGCTCGTGAGCGCCTACGAGACCGGCAACCATCTCATCGGCACCGGGGCGGGCTCCGTCTTCGAGGGCCCCGTCGCCGGCATCGTCGCCGTGCTCGTGCTCACCTTCACCGAGTCCACCTTCCAGTTCGGTCCGTTCAGCTCGCACTCGGCCTGGTTGTTCGGGGGGCTGGTGGCCGTGCTCGCCCCCCTCGGTGTCCCGCTGGCGGCGGCACTGGTGCCGAGAGCCGGAGAGGTCGGTGCCGCCCTGCGGCGCCTCGATTCCTGGCTGCTGGTGGCGCCGGCCTGGTGCTGGTCGCTGTGGAACCTCTTCGGCCGCACCCACTGACCGGCGGGTCCGCCGCCCCCATCGATGCGCGGATCGGGCGCCTCACCCCGTAGCGTGGGGGAGTCATGAGATCGCTGGCCGTGCTCTCGTTGCACACCTCCCCCCTCGCCCAGCCCGGAACCGGTGACTCCGGGGGCATGAACGTGTACGTGCGTGAACTCGCCGGCGCGCTCGCCCAGGCCGGGGTGCGCACCGAGGTGTTCGTGCGGCGCTGGGCCGAGGATCTGCCCGATGTGGTCGATGTCGAACCCGGGTTCCGCGTGGTGCACATCGACGCCGGACCGGTCGATCTCGCCAAGGAGCAGCTGCCCTCGGTGGTCGACACCTTCGCCGACGGGGTGGCGGCCCGTCTCAGTCGCACCCGCGACACCGATGCCATCCATGCCAACTACTGGCTGTCGGGCGTGGCGGGTCATCGACTCAAGCACGAGCTCTCCCTGCCGCTGGTCTCGACCTTCCACACCCTCGCCCGGGTCAAGGCCGACACCGGCGACGACGAACCGGAGGCGCGCATCGCCGCCGAGACCTCCGTCATCGGATGCTCCGATGCCATCCTCGCCAACTGCGCCGCCGAGGTCACGCAGCTGGTCGAGCTCTACGGCGCGGATCCGACTCGCATCGAGATCGTGCCGCCCGGTGTCGATCACGCCTTCTTCTCGCCGGGCAACCGTGCCGGCGCCCGTGCCGCGCTCGGACTCGGCGACCATCCGGTGCTGCTGTTCGCCGGGCGCATCCAGCCGCTCAAGGGCCTCACCGTGGCCGTCGCCGCGTTCGCCGAACTCGCCGAGGTCCACCCCGATGCGGTGCTGGTCGTCGTCGGTGGCCCCAGCGGCACCGACGGCGCCGGCGAACTGCGGGCGGCTCGATCGTTGATCGAGGCCTGTGGGCTGCAGGACCGGGTCCGATTCGTGCCGCCCCAGCCCCATCACATGCTCTCCACCTACTTCCGCGCCGCCGATGTGTGTGTGGTGCCCAGTCGTTCGGAGTCCTTCGGTCTCGTGGCGCTCGAGGCGGCGGCCTGCGGCACACCGGTCGTCGCCGCCGCGGTGGGCGGACTGCGCACCCTCGTCGATGATGGCCGCACCGGCGTCCTGATCGACTCCCGTGATCCCGCCCAGTACGCGGCGGCCATCTCCGAGCTGCTGTCCTCGCCCGAGCGGGCCGCCGCCATGGCCGCCACCGCGGCGGAGAAGTCCCGGTACTTCACCTGGTCCACCACCGCCGCCCGACTGCGCCGCATCTATGCCGACCTCACCTCGCGGGCGCTGGTGTCATGTTCCTGATCGACGGACACCATGGCTGACGAGATCATCGATCCCCGACGGCTGGCCGAGGTCGAGCGGCTCATCGAGGACTGGCTCGAGGAGCAGCGGCGCGACAACCCGGTGATCGCCACGGTCGAACGCATCGACGACGGTGACATCCGCTGGTTCGCCCGGGTCAAGGGTGAGACCAAGGACGTCTACTCGATCTGGTTCACGCTGCGGCAGCGCTCGCTGCAGTACGAGACCTATGTGATGCCGGCGCCCGAGGAGAACCATGCGGCGTTCTACGAGCATCTGCTGCGTCGCAACCGCAAGCTGCACGGTCTGTCGTTCTGCATCGGCGACGAGGACGCCGTGTTCCTCGCCGGTGCCCTGCCCATCGGCGCCATCGACACCGGTGAGCTGGACCGCATCCTCGGTTCCTTCTACGCCTATGTCGAGCAGTGCTTCCTGCCGGCGCTGCGCATCGGCTTCGCCTCCCGGTTCGCCTGAGACCGCACCGGGCCATCGGGCCCTTCCGGTGCGGCGACGGTTGGGGATCACCGCCATCGTCCCTACCGTGCTCCCGGCTCGGGCGTCGGTGGGGGCGGGAACCCATCGGGGAAGTGGGGCCGCTCCCACCGGACGTCCGAGCACCCACCGGTTGGCTAGCGTCGCCGCATGATTCGTCTCGAGATCATCGGCGGTGGACGCATGGGGGAGGCCCTGCTCGGCGGTCTGCTCGCTGCGCAGTGGGCGGCGCCGGCCGAGCTCGCCGTGGTCGAGCGGCTCCCGGAGCGACGTCAGCAGCTCACCGAACTGTTCCCCGGGGTGGCGGTGCTGGCCGAGCCCACCGCGGCCGACGGGGCGGTCGTGGCCGTGAAGCCGAACGATGTGGCCGAGACCTGTCGTGTGCTCGCCGGTGTCGGGGTGCAGCGGGTGCTGTCCATCGCCGCCGGGGTCACCACCGCGGCGCTCACCGAGGCCCTGGGCGACGGCATCGCCGTGGTGCGCGCCATGCCCAACACGCCGGCGCTGGTGCGCACCGGAGCATCGGCCATCGCTCCGGGCGCCTCGGCCACCACGGCTGATCTCGACTGGGCCGCCTCGATCCTCGCCGAGGTCGGGGTGGTGGTGCGCGTCGACGAGCATGATCTCGACATCGTCACCGGACTGTCCGGCTCCGGCCCCGCCTATGTGTTCCTGATGGTGGAGAACCTGATCCTCGCCGGTGTGGCCGGTGGGCTCTCCCAGGAGATGGCCGAGCTGCTCGCCACCCAGACCCTGCTCGGTGCCGCCACCCTGCTGCACACGAGCGAGGACGATGCGGCCGCCCTGCGCGAGGCCGTCACCTCACCCGGCGGCACCACCGCTGCCGGTCTGCGCGTGCTCACCGAGGCCGGGGTGCCGGCTGCCATCGTCGACGCCGTCCTCGCCGCCGCCGAGCGTTCCCGCGAGCTCGGACGGGCCTGAGTCGTCGGTCCACCGGTAGCCTTCGGCTCCCATGGCTCTCCGGTACGACACCATCACGTTCCTGTCCGACTACGGACTCACCGATGGGTTCGTGGGGGTGGTGCACTCGGTCATCCGCTCCATCGCCCCCGAGGTCGCGGTGATCGATCTCACCCATGGCATCGAGCCCTATGACGTCCGCGGCGGAGGTCTCGCCCTCGCCCGCAGTGCGCCGTACCTGTGTCCCGGGGTCGTACTGGCGGTGATCGACCCTGCGGTCGGCACCTCGCGTCGACCCATCGCCGTCGAGATCGGCGGCGGGGCGGCGGTGCTGGTCGGACCCGACAACGGTCTGCTGGCCCCCGTGGTGCAGCTCTACGGAGGTGCGTCACGCGCCGTCGAACTCACCAACGAGGTCTACCGGTTGCCCACCGACTCGGCCACCTTCGACGGACGCGACATCTTCGCCCCGGCCGCCGCCCATCTGTGCATGGGGGTCGAACTCACCGATCTCGGTCCGCTGGTCGATCCTGTGTCGCTGTTCCCTGCCATGGTGCCGCTGCCCCGCGAGGAGGAGGGACGCATCCACGGTGAGGTGCTCTGGGTCGATCGCTACGGCAACGCCCAGCTCAACATCGACCCCGATGAGCTGGTCGGGTTCGACGAGCATGTGCGTCTGGTGTTCGACGACACCTCGCGCACCGCTCGGCGGGTGCCCGCCTTCGCCGCAGTGGCCCCGGGTGAGGTCGGGCTCATCGTCGACTCCTACGGGCTCATGGCCGTGGTGCTGGATCGGGCCTCGGCGGCGGCCGAGTTCGGTCTGCGCGCCGGCAGTGCCGTCACCATCGAGGGTGTCGACGAGGATCGCCGTCCCGGCATCATCACCCCCGTCACCATCAGCCCGCGTCCCGTCTGACCCTTCGGAGGATCCGTGCGACCAGGAACCGTCCTCGCCATCGGTGCACTGCTGCTGATCATCCTCGGCGCCGCCGTGATGCAGCTGTTCGTGCTCGCCCGCTAGCCCCCGCTCGGGCGGCCCCGGGCCGACAGCGTCCTCAGGCGGCGACGTGGCGCGCCGGTGCGTGCCAGGGCTCAGGTTCGCGCAGGGCCTGCACCGCGCCGTCCTCGGTGCGGTTGGTGAGCAGGAATCCGATGAAGATCACGGCGATGCCGGCCACCAGCGACAGTGCGAATCCGTTCATCTCGTCGACCACCGAGTTGAGCAGGCCGCCGGCGCTGAGGACCAGGGTGCCGGCGGCGATGAACAGGTTGGCCACGGCGAGCCGACCCGGGGTGAGCCCTGACGGACCGCGCGCCGCGGAGCCCGTGCTGCTCCTTCCCCGGCGCAGCAGGCGCCAGGCGCTCCACAGGGCGCCGCCGATGATGACCAGCGCGGCGACCCCGGAGCCCACTGCGGCGGCGATGCGGGGTCCGATGCCGAACACCTCGCGGCCCTGGGGCAGGACATCACCCTCGATCGGGGCCAGCAGCGGAGCCTCGACCACCAGGCCGGTGCAGAAGGCCCCGAGCAGGGCGACGATGGTCGTCCACCGGCGGCCGTGGACCGGTCCGGCCAGCAGTTCGACGGTGCCGAGGGCGAGGAAGGGCACGTTGAGGATGGCCCCGAAGAGGTAGAAGGCCTTGAACGACCACTGGCCCCAGCCGATGGCGGCGCCGACCCACAGCGCCGCCGAGCCGGCGGCGAACATCACCAACGAGATGGTCCAGGCCGCCTCATGACGGCGACGACCCCGCAGCCAGCGCTCGAAGGTGGACAGGGCGAAGGCCAGCGCCACCAGTGTGGCGGCGGCGGCCAGCGCAGCGTGCAGGGTCATGGCCGCAGCGTAGGGCGATCGGTCCGCGCCCAGCGCGGTCGGACCTGCCGTGTCCGTCGCGGCGTCCATGGCCCTCCGATCCCGGTCCGGCAGTTCGTGACTTTGTGAAATCCTGCCCCCGGCCGGTAGCGTCCGGTCCGTGGATCGCCCCCGCCGCCACATCCCCGCCGCCACCGTGGCCCGCCTGCCGGTGTACCTGCGCACCCTGTCGGAGGTGCAGGCGGACCAGATCGACACGATCTCCTCGGAGCGACTGGCCGAGATGGCCGGGGTCAACGCCGCCAAGGTCCGCAAGGACCTCTCCTTCCTCGGGTCCTACGGCACCCGCGGGGTGGGCTACGAGGTCGCCTATCTGCTGTTCCAGATCAGACGCGAACTGGGACTCACCCAGTCCTGGCCGGTGGTCATCGTCGGCATCGGCAACCTCGGTGCCGCCCTGGCCAACTACGGCGGGTTCGGCGATCGCGGGCATCCGGTCGCTGCGCTGGTCGACACCGACCCCGCCAAGGTCGGGGCCACCGTCAGCGGCCATCGTGTGCACCACCTCGATGAGCTCCCGGTGCTGGTGGCCGAGCACGGCATCGCCATCGGGGTCATCGCCACCCCCGCCGAGACCGCTCAGGAGGTCGCCGATCGTCTCGTCGCCGCCGGGGTCACCTCGATCCTGAACTTCGCACCCGCGGTGGTCTCGGTGCCCCCGGAGGCCTCCCTGCGCAGTGTGGATCTGGCCCTCGAGCTGCAGGTGCTGAGCTTCTACCGGCAGCGGGATCTGGTGGGTGAGGTCGGTGCCGAGCCCGGTGATCGATCCTCGGTCGAAGGTCACAGTGCCGGGATCGCCGACGCCGCCCCGAACTGGCAGGATGACGCTGTTTCGGGAATGCTTGGCGCTGTGCGCGAGCGTCCCTCCGCCGGATCGAAGGAGCCCACCCCGACGTGTCGGTAGTCGTTCTCGGGTTGAACCACCGAACAGTGCCGCTGTCGCTCCTCGAGCGCGTGACCATCGACGACGCCCGCCTGCCGAAGGCCCTCCACGACGTCATCTCCCATGAGCACGTGAGCGAGGCGGTGGTGCTGTCCACCTGCAACCGCACCGAGGTCTACGTCGTCGCTGAGAAGTTCCACCCGGCCTATGCCGATCTCCGTTCGTTCTTCGCCGATCTGGCCTTCGCCCCGCCCGAGGAGATCGCCGATCACCTCTACGTGCACGACGGTGTGCAGGCGGTCGAGCATCTGTTCCGCGTCGCCTCCGGCCTCGATTCCGCCGTGGTGGGTGAGGCCGAGATCCTCGGTCAGGTCCGCCATGCCTGGGAGCAGGCCCAGGCCGAGCAGGCCACCGGCTCGCAGATCAACCTGCTGTTCCGCCATGCCCTCGAGGTCGGCAAGCGGGTGCGCACCGACACCGAGATCGGTCACCATGTCGCCTCGGTGTCCACTGCGGCGGTGGCCATGGCCGCTGCGCAGCTCGGATCCCTCCGGGGACGCAGCATCCTCGTGATGGGTGCCGGCGAGATGGGCGAGGGCATGGTTCGCGCCCTGGCCTCCAACGGTGTCGCCGACATCCGCATCGCCAATCGCACCTATGACAACGCCACCGAGGTCGCCGCTCGCGTCGGTGGTCGCGCCGTCCGCCTCGCCGATCTCGACGACTCCCTGGCCGAGGTCGATCTGCTGATGACCGGCACCGGTGCACAGTCGATGATCCTCGAGCATGCCGATCTCGCTCGGGTCATGGCCGTCCGCGACGGTCGTCCCATCCTGGTGGTCGACATCGCAGTGCCCCGCGACGTCGACCCCGCCGCCTCCGAGCTCCCCGGCGTCACGCTGCTCGACATGGACGATCTGCGTCGCTTCGCCGAGGCCGGTCTGGCCGAGCGTCGGCGCGAGGTCGCCTCCGTGCAGGCCATCATCGACGAGGAGATCGAACGGTTCAGCGCGGTGAGCACGGCCCGCGAGGTGGCGCCGCTGGTCGCCGCCCTGCATGCGCACGGCGATGCGGTCCGCAGCGCCGAACTCGATCGACTGCGGGCCCGATTCGGTGATCTCGACGCCCGGCAGCTCGAGGCCGTCGAGGCGCTCGCCCGCGGCATCGTGGCCAAGCTCCTGCATGCGCCCACGGTGGCCATCAAGGACGCCGCCGGCACCCCCAAGGGTGAGCGGCTGGCGGATGCCCTGCGCGATCTCTTCGAGCTGTAGCAGGACCCGTTGACGGCGTCGGTGCACCTCCGGGCGGCCACCCGCGCCAGCGCGCTGGCCCAGTGGCAGACCGATGCCGTCGCCGAGGCCCTCGTCGAGGCCGCCGCTCGCTCCGGTGTCGCGCTCACCGTCGAGAAGGTGCTGGTGGAGACCTCCGCCGATCAGCGTCTCGACATCCCCATCCATGCCATGGGCGGCAAGGGTGTGTTCGTCAAGGAGGTGCAGGCCGCCGTGCTCGACGGCCGCGCCGACCTCGCGGTGCATTCGGGCAAGGACATGCCGGCGATCACTCCCGACGGTCTCGTGCTCGCCTCGGTGCCGCCGCGGGCCGATGCCCGGGATCTGCTCATCGGCTGCACCCTCGACGGGCTTCCCCACGGGGCCACCGTGGCCACCGGGTCCATCCGTCGCCGGGCCCAGCTGGCCCATCTGCGCCCCGATCTGCGCTTCGCGGAGCTGCGCGGCAACATCGCCACCCGGCTCGAGAAGGCGGCCGCCTTCGACGCCATCGTCATGGCCGCCGCCGCCGTCGACCGGCTCGACATCGACCTGTCCGATCGCGACATCGAACTGCTCGATCCCGCCGTGATGCTGCCGCAGGTGGCCCAGGGGGCGATGGCCGTCGAGTGCCGCAGCGCCGACCCCGATCTGCTGCAGCTGCTCGCGCTCATCGAGGATCCGGTGTCACGCCTCGCCGTCGATGCCGAGCGGGCGTTCCTCGCCGAGCTCGGCGGCGACTGCGATCTGCCCGCTGGTGCCTACGCCACGCTCCACGGCAACATCCTCGAGTTCGAGGCCCTGCTCGCCGCCCCCGACGGCAGCACCGTGCTGCGCGAGCGGCGGCGCGTCCCCGCCCATGACGCGCCCGAGGTCGGCCGCTCGGTGGCTCGCCAGCTGCTCGACCATCGCGGTGGGGCGCGTCTGCTCGAGGGTCGATGACCCCCGAGCCGGAGGATCGCCCAGAGGATCACTCGGGGGATCACCCAGAGGATCGCCCAGCGGATCACACAGAGGATCTCTCGGGGGATCGGCCCGGAGATCGCGCCGTCGGTGTCGGTCCGCATCCGCATCCCTGGCCCGAGGATCCCCGTCTCGACCCCGAGCTGCTGCGCGAGGGCGATCGCCGCAACGTGCTCGACCAGTACCGGTACTGGACGAACGCCGCGATCGTGGCCGATCTCGACACCCGCCGTCACGCCTTCCATGTCGCCATCGAGAACTGGCAGCACGACATGAACATCGGCACCGTGGTGCGCACGGCCAACGCCTTCAACGCCGCCGCCGTGCACATCCTCGGGCGACGACGCTGGAACCGTCGGGGTGCCATGGTCACCGATCGGTACATGCATCTCATGCACCACGACACTGTCGAGGCCCTGATGGGTTGGGCGGAGTCGTCCTCACTGGCGGTGATCGCCGTCGACCTGGTGCCGGGCGCCGTGCCCATCGAGACCGTCGAGCTGCCTCGGCACTGTGTGCTGCTGTTCGGTCAGGAGGGGCCGGGCCTCAGCGCCGAGGTGTGTGAGCGAGCCACCATGGTCTGCTCCATCGCCCAGTTCGGTTCCACCCGCTCCATCAACGCCGGCGTGGCCGCCGGCATCGCCATGCACGCATGGATCCGGCAGCACGCCATCTGAGGTCGTAACGTCCCCCGACGTGGAGACGGTGTGGATCCTCGGCGATCAACTCCGCCGCGACGTCGGCGCGCTGCGCGATCGCGCTCCGGGCGAGGTCCGGGTGCTGATGGTCGAGAGTCTCGGCCTGTTCGCCTCGAAACGCTGGCACCGTCAGCGCGCCCATCTGGTGCTGGCCGCCATGCGGCGCTTCGCCCTGGAACTGCGGGCCGAGGGCTTCGAGGTGGATCTGCGTGAGGCCGCCACCCTGCGGGCCGGTCTCCTCGCCCATCGCGCCGAGTTCTCCCCCACCCGTGTCGTGGCCATGAGTCCCACCTCCCACGACGCCCTGCGCATGCTGGAGCGCAACGAGGTCACCATCATCGACAACGAGCAGTTCATCTGCAGCACCGCGGCGTTCGCGGCGTGGGCCGCCGGTCGCCGCATGATGCGCATGGAGGACTTCTACCGCTGGCAGCGCACCCGCACCGGTGTGCTGATGGACGACGGTGAGCCCGTCGGAGGTCGCTGGAACTTCGATGCCGACAACCGCGAACCCCCACCCACCGACGGCCGCTCCTGGCCGGCCCCGATCCACGACCGCCTCGATGCGCTCGACGCCCGGGTCATGGTCGACGTCGAACGTCGCTGCCCCGAACTGTTCGGCGATCCCCCCGATGGTCTGTGGCCCACCACGCGCACGGCGGCACTGGCCCGCCTCACGCGGTTCGTCGACGAGGTGCTGCCGCT
>JAGWYK010000087.1 GCA_018969405.1 Acidobacteriota bacterium | reverse complement strand
ATGACGGGACCTTCACCGGTGACGACGGCATGGTGGGCGCGGCGAACGCCATGCTCGGCGAACTGGCCCGCTGGACCGAGGCACTGGCGCCGCTGCGAACCTGAGCCGCATCGGCGGGCCCGTCGTCAGCGAGTGGACGACCCCGGTCTCCTGCGTCGGTTCCGGGGATCAGCTCCTCGGGTGATCGCCTAGAGTTCCACTCCATGCCCGTGAACCTCGATCCCGCCGAATCCTCCGCCATCGTCGCCGCCTGCCTCGGCGCCATCTCAGGCCCCGATGGCCCCACCGAGGAGCAGCTCACCCTCCTGCGCTCCGTCTCCCAGCACCTCTGGCTGATCGAGGATGTGGACCTGTCGCCGGCGAGCGCCATCTCGGCGGAGGAGGCGGCGACCCGCATCACCGGCGATCTGGTGCGTCGTCGCACCCGTGAGTTCATGGTGTTCCTCGAGATGTGCCGTCATCCGCTCGAGGAGGCCCACGCCCGGCGGGTCGAGGAGTACTGCATCGCTCTCGGTGGGGACGGACCCGGTATGGAGATCGTGCGTGATTACGTCACCAAGGGGGCCGACGCCGCGGTCGAGGACTTCATGCGGCGGTTCACCGAGGTGGCCCCGTCGATGATGGAGCCCGAGATGCTGGAGATCGCTCAGGTCGATGAGGAGACCGCAGCGGCACGGTTCGCCGAGATCGAGGCGGCGCTGCGCGCTGCGGCGCCCGGCACGCTCGGCGCCGAGTTCGTCGACTTCTACGACCGTAACGGGTTCACCATCGGGGAGGGATCGATCTCCCTGTTCGGCCACGACATGGCCCATGTCATCGGTGGCTATGACGCGTCGGCCATCGGCGAGATCTGCCTCGGGGCCATGAAGCTCATGATCTCCAACAGTGACACCCACTGGCTGGAGTTCCTCGGCAGTCTGATGATCCACGAGACCGGCGTTCTGCTGCCCGGCTACGTCGAGCATGTTCCGCCGCTCACCGATCCCGCCAACATCGAGTTGATGGTGGCGGCCATGGATCGCGGCCGCGCCACCGAGAAGGACTTCTCGGTCGACGATCACCTCGCCATGGTCGACTGGCCCTATGCCGACGTGCTCGCACACTACGGAGTTCCGCCGCACTGAGGTGGCGGAACTCGGCTCGGGCCCCCGGGCCGGTGACAGGGCTCGGTCCGAGGGACCTCAGCCGGTGAAGGCGGGCGGGACCGGAGCCGAGTAGGTGTTGGTGAAGACCATGTTCACGGTCTCGCTGGTGAGTCCGGCCGAGTCGAGGGCCCAGTTCAGCACCACCGGTCCACGCCCGCTGCCCGAGGTCTCCAGGCAGCCGGTGCCGACGGGAGCGGGCGAGGGCACGGGGGTGTAGTCGCAGGTCCAGGCGGAGGACTCGGCGCCACCGTTGTCCACCAGCGTGTGGGCGCAGGTCGTGATGCCGATGGTGGGTGTCGAGGCTCCGACGGAGACCCAGGCATCGCCATCGGCGGTCCAGTAGGGACTCAGTTCGCCGGACTTCGTGGTCGGCCTGCCCTGCGCATCGAAGTTCAGCTCGGCGGTCGTGACATCGACCGGCGGGGTGCCCGGCGCCGGCGAGACCATCTGGACGACGCAGAGGATGCCGATGGTGGTCCCCCGGGTGGCTGTTCCGTCGTTCACCACCGAGATGGTGGTGGTCTCGACGGTCCCGGAGGCGGCGGCCCCGATCGGTGTGGCGCCCAGTCCGATGGTGGCGAGCGTGAGTGCGGCCACCAGCAGGCAGATCCTTCGAACCATGGTCATCCTCTTCCCGGTCGGGTGATGTGAGCCCCTCCGAGCGAGGAGTGCGGAAGGGACCGTAGCCAGCCGGGGGCTGCGAGTGGGGGACCGATGGCCTGAGCCCGGGGGTTCAGATCACCCCGCGGGTTCAGATCACCCCGGCCTCGGAGGCCACGGCGGCGTCGTTGTTCACGTACCGATCGGCGCCGCGGCCGGCCGGGGCGATGGCGTACTGGAACCCGTCGAGCAGCAGGGTGCCCCGCGCGATCAGCATCCGCGACTCATCCTCCTGCACCAAGTGATCGAGCTCGGCGTGGAGTCCTCGCACCATCCACATGCCCCAGCCGCTGGGATGGAACAGCCACTCGGGGGTGCTGCAGAGACCGTCGGTGGTGAGTTTCGACCAGCGGGTGTCGGGCTCGGCCGCACAGGTCAGTGCGGCGGCCTCACGACCGGGGAACGGTGACCGCCAGGTGATCACGAAGGCGGAGTCGTACTCATGGTTCATGAGAGCGGACTCGGATGAGGTCTCGGATGCATGGCTCATGTCGACTCCCGATGGCGGGTGAGAAACTGCACCGGATGTGCAGCATGCTCCGAGCATGAGCCATCGCCGTCTCGAGGCCATCGCCCGATCAGGTCGTTCAACTGCACTGATCTGCAGGCCGATCTCGGAGGATCTCCGACTGCTGGTGCGTGAGGGGGGACTTGCTGAGCCCTCTGCGGGACCGGTCCCACCACGACCCGTTTCGGGTGTGGTGGTCTTGGAGAGCAGGGCAGCGATCCAAACTGGAACTCGGTGGTTCCAGCGCCATTGATGAGACGACTTGGCCTCCTCGCTTGGGCTTCGACGGGAATTCGTCCTTGGGCTTCGGCACCATAGAACTGTGGCGGCAACCTGACCCGCGATTGCCTTGTCACGAAGCTTCCGGCTGTGCACGAATGGACTGGCAGTGGCCTCCACATCGCAACCGATCGCGGGCCAACACTCCGCCATCTTTTCGTTCTGTCTGGAGCGACGCTTCATGATTCGTTGTCGTTAGGGTCATCGGAAGCTGTTGGCCCAAAGCGAACGAGGACTATCGATGGCGAAGTACACGGTGAGCGTCAACAGTTCGAAGTCGGTCGAAGACGCCTTCGCCTCTATGGCCGACCTTCGCAACTTCGCCGACTGGGACCCAGGCGTGCTTACCGTCGCTCAAGTTGCTGGCGACGGTGCCGGCCCGGAATCGGCCTTCGATGTCGCAGTGAGGAGCGTCGGCGGGGGAACGGTGCTGCGCTATGGGACCGTTGAGTTCGACCCGCCCGGCAATCTCCTGGTCAAGGCGCGGAACTCCACGTTCACTTCGATCGACAGGATCACTGTCGTCGCGGACGACAGAGGATCGATCGTCACGTACTCCGCAGAGCTGCTCCTCAATGGTTGTCTGAGCCCGTTGAATCCATTGCTCGGATTGGTCTTCAACCGTATCGGTGATCGTGCCGCAGTCGGTCTTCGACGCGTGCTCGCGTAGTTCATGACCTATGGCTCGAGGCGGTCTCATTCAGCAAACGCGCCAACCGCCGCAGTAGGGCACGCACTGTGCGAATCGGCCGAATGAATCGGATCGATCTGATCTCGCGTTGCTTTTCGTTCCAGGCTGAGGACGCGTACATGAACGGATGGTTCAAGAACCGGATCCAGAAGCGTCGGCAGCAGTTACCTAAACCGCAGGACGCGTGTTCGATTCATGCCGTGGGCGCCAGCGAATCATGAGCACGTCCTAGCGCCTGAAGACAAGCTCGAACTCCAAGAGCCCTTGGGGATCTACAGAGATTCCGGGAAGACCTGGCTCAGGAATTGACCACTCGCTGAACACAATGGTGATGTTGCCGACAACGGTGAATGAGCTTCCTCGAACTTGAGCTTTCACGGGGAACGTGACGGTTTTGGTGGTGCCACGTAGGGTGAGTTCACCAGTTGCATCTGTGGTGATCACCTCTCCTGACACGGCGTTCGCAGGCAATGCGATTGGTTGGGTGAGTGAAAAAGTAGCTGTTGGGTGGGTGGCGACATCCATGATGCGACCGTTGAATTGACCATCACGTCGCGCTTCGTCACTCATGAGGGTGCCCATCTGAACGGTGAACGATGCAGCGGTCACTGCATTGTTTGCGATGGTGAGAGTGGCCTTCACATCTTCTGTGCGTCCGACGCCCTCAGTCGCTTGGCCAAAGAGGATCTCTTTCACTCGGTAGCCCACCACGGAATCGGTGTTCGGCGAGACTTGCCAATCACCTGATGTATCGGTCAGTGGTGCTGGAGCAGTGCCGTCGCTATCGATTGCGGTGTTTGCTTTCGAGTCGATGTCGAGCGCGGCTGGGGCATCATCTTTGATGAAGTTGATGTATGCCCACGGGCCAACGATGACTCCGAGCCCGACGACAACGATCGCAGAAACAATCAGGCGGAAAGCCTTGTTCATGGCAGGACCATAGCGGTCCTGCCATCTTCAGCACGTAGGCGCGTGGCCAGAAGTTCCGTCAGCTTCTTCGGCGTCAACCCGGGAGTCACGTCCACCGAATCGGCGTCGTTCCGCTTCACCACGGTCAGAAGACGCTCAGATGGGGGAAGATCTCTCAGACGGGGACAGTCTCTGGTCGTTGTGGGACCGGTCCCACCTGATGGTGCGCGAGGGGGGACTTGAACCCCCACACCCTTTCGGGCACAGGAACCTGAATCCTGCGCGTCTGCCTATTCCGCCACTCGCGCGTGGTGAAGGTGACTTCTGGGATGGCAACCCTATCGCCCGTGCCCCCGCCTCACGAATCGACTCCGCCCGCCCCGGTGGGGGAACCCGACGGATCCGCATCACCGCGGCCGACCGCATACCGGTGGGTATCGTGTCCCCGTGGGTCTCAAGGGGTTCGAGCGTCGCCTGGAGCACGCCGTCGAAGGTGTCTTCTCCCGGGTCTTCCGCAGTGGGGTGCGTCCCATCGAGATCGGGCGCCGCCTCACCCGTGAGATGGACGACATGCGCACCCTGGATGTGCGGGGCCGAACCATCACCCCCAACTCCTTCACCGTGGCCGTCTCCGCCGACGACCACCGGGCCTTCGCCGACTTCGCCGACAGCCTCGCCCGCGAGCTCTGCGATGCCGCCCGTGAGCACGCCCGGGACGAGGGCTACGCCTTCGTCGGACCGGTGGAGACCGATCTGGTGATCGACGACCAGCAGCGGGTCGGCACCTTCACCATCGAGGCCCGGTTCCGTGAGGGCGTCGGCGGCGCCGGCGCCGGTTCGCTGCTGCTGCCCACCGGCGAACGCTTCGTGCTGCGCGAGCAGGTCACCTCCATCGGCCGGCTGCCCGAGTGCGAGGTCACCCTCCTCGATCCCAACGTGTCGCGTCGCCATGCCGAGATCCACCAGCGCGGCAACGGCTACGCCATCGTGGATCTCGGTTCCACCAACGGCTGCACCGTGAACGGTGTGCGGGTCACCGAACGCGAACTTCGCGACGGCGATGAGATCGGCATCGGGAACCTCCGCCTCACCTTCCAGGCCTCGTAGCCGTGGTCTCCGACCAGCTGCTGTTCGTCCTCAAGCTCGTCCTGCTCGCGCTGCTCTACATGTTCTTCTTCCGCGTGGTGCGCGCCGTGTGGGCCGAACTCCGTCCCGCCGGCCAGCGCGCTCCCGCCGCTCCGCCGGCGCCGACCCATTCGGCCCCTCGTCGTCCGCGCCGGACCCCACCGAAGTCGGCCACCCCGCAGCTCGTCGTCATCGAACCGGCCGAACTGTTCGGCACGGTGCATCCGCTCGAGACCGAGTCCTCCATCGGTCGCGCCGCGGGCTGTCAGATCACCCTGGATGACACCTACTCCTCGCAGATCCACGCCCGCGTGTTCACCCGCGACGGCACCTGGCAGGTCGAGGATCTCGGCTCCACCAATGGCACCTGGCTGAACCGCCAGAAGGTCTCCGGTCCCATGGTGATCAAACCGGGTGACAGACTCCAGATCGGCAACACCGTGATGGAGATGCGATGACCCGCCTCGGCTGGGGATCAGCCACCGACACCGGACGCATCCGGCAGGCCAACGAGGACGCCGCCCTCACCGTCGACGGTCTCTACGCCGTGGCCGATGGCATGGGCGGGCATCAGGCCGGCGAGGTGGCCAGTCATCTCGCCCTCGACACCCTCGCCGAGGCCTTCGACGCCGCCGGCACCGAGGTGCTGGTCGCTGCGGTCGAGCGGGCCAACCG
>JAGWYK010000086.1 GCA_018969405.1 Acidobacteriota bacterium | reverse complement strand
TTCATCGGCACCATCTCGTTCTCGCTGTATCTCTGGCACTGGCCGGTGCACGTCTTCTACGACGCCCTCCACCCCGACACCGTCACCACGGCCGCCGGGATCGGCATCCAGGCCGGCATCATCCTGGCGCTCTCCCTCGCCAGCTACTACCTCATCGAGAACCCCACCCGGCACGCCACCTGGGGTGTGCGTGAGCCGGTCTACCGCCGCTTCGACGAGATCGATCTCGTCCCCCGGGGTGCGGCCACCATCCTCTGCGTCGGCGCCCTGCTGCTGTTCGTGGTGTCCTCCAACGTCAGCAGCACCCGAGCCACCGATGCCGCCAACCTCGACCCCGCCGTGGTGGCCGAGAACGGTGACATCACCGGTGGCAGTGAAGTGACCAGGACCATCGTCCAGCGTGATCCGCAGACCGTCCTCACCGAGTGGTCCACCAAGGTCACCGACGGCGTCGGCGTCACCAAGCTCCCCGAGGACCTCCAGAAGACCGTGGGCGCCCTGTCGAAGCAGTCGATCTTCGAACCCTGCCTGTCCGCCGACATCGGCTGTGTCGTGAACCGACCGGGCGCCACCCGCACCGTCGCCGTGCTCGGCGACTCCCATGCGGCCATGCTGCTGTCGGTGCTGCGGGCGGCGTTCCCGGACTGGAACATCCACCAGTACGCCTACCGCCTCTGCGTCACCGCCGACTTCCCCGACCGCTTCGACGGCACCGATCAGCAGCAGCAGAAGGGCTGTGCCGACTACCGAGCCAAGGCCATCGCCGACATCCTCGCCGACCCGCCCGATCTGCTGATCCTGTCGGACTCACTGGCATGGGTGGAGCCCAGCCGGTCCATCGACCAGTGGAAGGCGGCCCAGAAGGTCACCTACGACCAGCTGCAGCCCCTCGCGCCGACCACCGCCATCGTGCATCTCACCCCGGTGCCGGGCACCATCGACAACGCGTGGGAGCGCTGCCTCGGCGCCGATGGGTCGATCACCCGCTGCTTCTCCCGGGCCTCCAAGGTGGCGACGGTGACCGCGGCGCAGGCTGATGTCGCCGCTGCTGCCCCCTGGGTGAAGGTGGTCGACATCCTGCCGCTGCTCTGCGATGGCGACGCCTGCCCGCCCATCATCGGTGGCGTCCCCACCTATCTCGACGGCAACCACTTCTCGATCCAGTTCCGTCAGGCCGTGGCCCCCGCCTTCGCCTCGCTCCTGCTGCAACAGCTCCCCTCGCTGAACGGCCAGTTGGCCAACGGCTAGCACCGCATCGGTCAGCGCGTCCGTCCCGGCATCGGCTGGGGCGATCCGGACCGGAGTCCACCGGTCCCGTCGGATCGGATCGGTCAGGAGCGACGCCACACCTCGACGGCCGGCATCGACTGACCCCGGATCACGAACGGGGCCGAGGACGCGATCAGCGTCCCCTCCATCCGGCGCTCGGGATCGGCGACCGCCACCTGGATCACACACGATGGAGCACGGCCGTCGATGCTGTGCCGGCGGCCGTGGGCGAAGGAGTACTCATCGATCACCACTGCGTCGATCCCGCGCCGCCGCAGATCGGCGACGACGCCGCTGACGATCTCGAGCTCCAGCGGGTCCGAGGTGGGCTCCACCAGCGTGAGTCCACAACCCTCGAGGGCGTCGTGGATCGGCATGACCACCTGCTCGAGCACCCGGGAGCCACTGGCGTCGTTGATGTAGCCCTCGCTGACATTCAGGGGGATGAGGGCGTACAGCACCGCTGCGCCGATGACGATTGATCGGACCCAGGAGTTCATCGGGAGCAACGACCGCTGGTGGAGGTCGGGGATCACCATCGCCAGCAGGGTCCAGATGATCGCCAGCCCGATGAAGCAGCTGATGACGACGATCCAGCGGACCAGATACACGAAGGGGAGACCGGTGATGGTCGAGGCGGCGATGACGGCACTGGCGTCGAGTCCCAGCAGGAGGAGGCTGAGCCGGCGTTGGCTGCGCAGACCCCGACGGTGGGCGAGCACCGCGATGATCACCAGCAGGATCGCCGGAACCGCCCCCCAGAGCACCGCAGGACCGTGGAGGGAGTCGAGGACCCGGGTCGCCGAGACCTCGTTGACCCCCATCGGGGTGGTGCGGGCCATGAGCATGCCCAGCAGGCCGAGCGCCGGGGTGATCCCGAGCCGATGGCCCTCCGGGTTCGAGGTTCCGAAGTCGATGATGAGCGAGATGTTCCCCGGCTGGGAGGTCACCTGTTCGAGCAGCGGTGGGAACCATGCGACCGCCGCGATGAGCAGCGTGAGCACCGTGGTGCGGCGCGGGACCGTGGGAGCCGGAGCGACGACGGTCTCTTGGGCCGTCGGCGCAGCGCCGGAGGCGAGGCCCTCGGTGGGAGTGGGACCCGCAGCCCGTCGGTTCCGAACCGCCACTCCCACTGCGATGGCCGCGGAGGAGGCCAGCAGGAACGCCACCGGCAGGGCCAGCCCGAGATGGGCCTGCACGACGAACGATCCCACCAGCATCAGCCAGGGCAGCGCCGACCAGTCCCGACACCACACCGACCAGGCCAGTGCCACGGTCAGTGCGAACGGGAGGATGAGGACGTACGGGTTCCAGACCGAGAGCAGATCGAGTCCCATCGAGGTGGTGAGCACCGCGCAGAACACCGCGCCGAGAGCGAACAGCGCTTGGCCGCCGCGACGATGGAACACCACCAGCAGCCCGGCGATGCTGGCGATGGCGAGCGCTGCTGCGGTCAGGTTCATCCCATAGGGGCCCAGCAGGTGCACCGGGACGGCGAGCAGGAGGTACAGCATCGGTCCGGGGTGATGGAACCCGAGACGGGAGTAGACCCCGACCAGAGGCAGATGGGCGGGGATGTCCTGCACATACATGTCGATGATGGCCTGATCGCCGGCCGGCGGCGCCAGGTCATGGGCGTTGCCGATGGCGGCGATGACGATGGGCAGTGCCAGCGCGAGGAGGACCGCGGCGAAGATCAGGCGCTGGGTCCGCCGCGACATCACGACTCGAGACGCATGACCCGACCGAAGGTGGCCCGAGCCCGTTCCGCCACCGGGAGATCGATGTCGAGATGGTGGGCGAGATCGAGGGCCTGGTCGAGGTCCTTCTCACCGAGATCACGAACATGGCTGAGCATGGTGCGGAATCCCTCGGGAGCATCGGCACCGAGAGGCTCGGGTCCGCCGAGGGCGAACGGAGCGAGCGCCTGGTCGAACACCCCGGTCTCATCGATCGTGCGCCGCAGCAGGGCGAGGTCGACCCCGGCGGCGGTGGCGAGACCCATGGCCTCATGCACGGCCGCCATCATGGTGTAGCCGGTGGCGTTGCGGGCCAGCTTCAGCGCCATGCCGGCGCCGAGATCACCGGCATGGATGACATCCTTCGAGAAGCTCAGCAGCAGGGGTCGCACCTGCTCCACCGTGGCAGCAGGACCACCGACCATGGTGAGCAGGGTCCCGGCCCGCGCCCCCTCCTCCCCACCGCTGATCCCGGCGTCGAGCACGACGATCCCCTGGGCCGCAGCGGCCGCCGCCAGTTCCTGCATGGTGGCGATGGCGACGGTGGTGTGCACGGCGATCACCGTTCCCTCGGCGAGGACACCGAGCAGCCCCTCGGGTCCGGTGATGACCGAACGCGCCTGGTCGTCGTCGAACACCACCACCGAGACGAACGCTGCGCCTCGGGCGGCGTCGGCCGGTGAGCCCCCCGCCACGGCACCTCGATCGACCAGTGCGGCCATCGAGGCCTCGGACACATCGAACAGACGAACCTGATGGCCGGCGTCGAGGAGGTGACCGGCGATGGGGCCGCCCATACGGCCGACACCGATGACGGCGACGCGCAGCGGTTCAGGCATCGTCGCCTCCGGCGGACCGACTGGCACGCTCATGGGCGGCGATGGCCGCCTCGCTGACCCGGTGGAGGTCGCCGCTGCTGGGATAGCCGACATAGGCGATGAGATGGATGGCCACCTCCCGAACCTGCTCGGCGCTGAGCTCACCGGTGGCGAGGGCCCGGCTGAACTGGATGCCGAGGGTGTCGAAGGCGTGCTGGGCCGCGAGCACCCCCATGACCAGCAGCCGTCGTGCGGGCACATCGAGCGCGGGACGGTTCCAGACCTCCCCGAACAGTTGGGTGAGCATCAGATCGAAGAAGTCCGACTGACCCGGCTCGAAGGTGAAGGCATCGTCGCCGTAGATCCGGCGGTACATCGCCAGTCCCCGTTCGCGCCGGAGCCCGTCGTCGGAATCAGCAGAGGTCATCCCCGCACCCTAGGTGGCGAAGGACTCAGGCCAGCGCCGCTCGTGCCGCCACCGCCACCCGTTGCGAGGCCGGAACTGCGACCTGCGCACCCCGATCGTCCTGCACGCCGACGATGCCGTAGCTGTCGGTCGAGAGATCGGCCCAGGGGTAGAAGCCCTTGCCCCCGTTGCCGCTGACCACCACCGTGGCACCCGTGTCGTCGACGACGTCGGGCCAGCACCCGAGTCCGTACCGGGGGATCCGGGTGATGCCGACCGCGAAATCCCCTGAGGTGTCGTACCCGCCGAGATGATCGGTGATGATCTCGGCGATGGCCGCCCCCGACAGCACCTGCCGATCGCCGAACCGACCGCGCCCGGCGATCATGGCGAGGAAGCGCATGTAGTCCTCGACGGTGGTGCGCACCCCCGCCGCCGGTCCGGCCGCAGTCGGTGCGCCCGGCCAGACCGTGGCCTCCATGCCGAGCGGACCGGTGATGCGCTCACGCACTGCAGTGGCGAAGTCGGTGCCGGCCAGTTCCTCGACGAGGCGACCGATCACATGGAAGTCGGCATTGCCGTAGGAGTACGCCGACCCGGCGGGGAACTGCCGCGGTGATCGGGCGAGGCGACGGACACACTCGGCCAGAGGCCCACCCGACCACAGACAGTCCTGATCGCGCACGCCCGAGGTGTGGATGAGCAGCTGCCGCACGGTGATCGATGGCGCATCGGCGGCGAACTCGGGCAACCAGCGGTCGATGGAGTCATCGAGTCTGACCGCACCCTCGTCGACGAAGGTCATCAGTGTGGCCGCGGTCAGCCACTTGGTGGAGGAGGCGACCGACAGCGGAGTCGTGGCGGTCACCGACCCCACGCTCAGGTCGTGCACCAGGACACCTCCGCGCACCACGCGCAGGACACCACCGGCGAGACCGGCGGCCGACACCCGCTGGCGCAGTGCCGCATCAGCTGCGTCGAAGGCATCGGGCGCCAGTGTCGACGGTGGCCGAGCGCCTGCGGTGGTCGATGTCGGATCCTCGGCGATCATCGACGGAACCGAGCCGCCCGATCGCTCGGAGCCCGCCGAGCAGCAGACCGTGAGCAGCGCCGCGCCGACCACGAACGCCAGCATCGGCGCGACCCGTCGGACCGGAGGCGCGACGTTCACCGATCAGCCCGGGAGATCGCGCAGGTGGGCGACCTCGTTGAACCCGTGCAGCACACCACCGCGCGGCGTGGTGCCGATACGGGTGATGGAGGCGGTGGCGACCCACAGCCGCCACGAGACGAGATCGTCGACTCCGAGAGCCCAACAGGTGGCGGCCTTGATGGGCGAGACATGGGTGACGATCACCGTGGTGCGATCAGCGGCCGAACCGTCGGCGATGAGATCGTCGAGGGCATGGCGGACCCGCTCCCCCAACTGGCGCAGGGACTCACCTGCCGGCGGGGCGAAGTCGGGATCGGTGCGCCAGGCCTGCCAGGTCTCCGGTGTGATCTCACCCAGCGGTCGGCCGTCGTAGGCGCCGTAGTCCAACTCGATCCACCGATCGTCGATGATCGGCTCGATCCCGAAGGCTGCGGCCGTCTCCCGGGTGCGCTGCAACGGACTGCAGATGACACGGTCCACATGGGTGAACGAGGCGGCCATGGCTTGGGCCTGAGCGCGACCGAGATCGTCGAGGGGCGGATCGATCCGACCCAGCAGCAGACCGGAGGCGTTGTGGTCGGTGCGACCGTGACGGACGATGTGGAGCACGCGTGG
>JAGWYK010000024.1 GCA_018969405.1 Acidobacteriota bacterium | reverse complement strand
CACCTATCGACGCCTGCGTCGCGGCTGACCCCTGCGCTTCGGCTGACACCTGCGTGCCTGCTGACACCTGCGTGGCAGATGGCACCCGCCGACGGGAGCGGCGCGGCTGCGCAGCGGTCGCGCATCAGCGGGTGTGCAGATGCTCCGGGAGATGGCTGAGATCGGAGAACCGGTAGAGGCTGAACGAGTGCCGGCCGGCGATGTCGACGGGACGCACCACGCTGACCGAGGCATGGAACGACACGAATCGCTCCCACTCCCATGGGATGGGATCGATGCCGAGCAGATGGCCGATGCACACGGCGTCGGTGCCGGAGTGGGCCACGATGATGATGCGCGGCCCCGGGTCCTGCAGCTGCCACAGCGGCGGGTGACCGTTGAAGCGGTAGCAGTCGAGGCTGCTGAGGAACTCGATGAGCCCGCCGGTGACACGGTCGTGGAACGCGTGGAAGGTCTCGCCGCCGGGGATGCCGAGCCACTGCTCCTCCAGGGGGCGGAGGCGACTGCTGGCGAACACCTCGGCCACCACCTCGGTCGGGGTGCCCTGCCACACCGGGGCGGTGATCTCGGCCAGCCAGTCGTGGGTCTCGGGTTCGATCCCGAGGGCCTCGATGATGGGGGCGGCGGTCTGGCGGGCCCGCACCAGCGGTGAGACGAGGATGCGATCGGCCCGCTGGCCGGCGAAGGCTCGGCCGAGGTGTTCGGCCTGCTGCATCCCGATGTCGGTGAGTTCGGGATCGTCGATGCTGCGGCCGTCGCGCTCCCATTCGGGCTGCCCATGGCGGATGAAGACCAGTTCCATGCCCCCATCCTGCACGGCGGGAGCGACAGCGTGTGTCGTCGTGGTCGCCGGTGTCACCCTCGCCGGCCCGGACGCCGCCTCGCCCGGTTGGTCCAGCATCCGCGGTGCCAGTGTCGGCGCAGATCGGGTTCGTCGATCGGCACGGCGACGAGATGGCCCTGTCCGGGGCGGATGTCCTGGTTGCAGCCCGGACACAGGTAGGTCTTCGTGGCCTCGTAGGGCTGCACGAAGCGGACCTCGACCTCGAGGCCCATGGGGTCGCGTTCCATCGACATGCCGATCAGCCGAACAGGGCCCAGATCACCAGTCCGGCGCAGATGATGAGGGCGGCGGCGACCATGACATGGTCGAAGGGACGACGCTGCTGCTGGCGATGCGGATCGAATCCCACCGCAGCAGTATCGCCGCTGGGGGAGGGGAGCGCCGCACCGATCGGGTGCCGGTGATCGCCACTGGTAGCGTCGGGACCATGTCGTCCGCCCGCCGTTGGATGTTCGCGAGTGCCGTGCTCATGGCGGCGACATCCATCGGGGTGGGCTGCTCATCGGGCGGCTCCTCGGGTGCGGTGCCCAGCGACCCGGTGCTGGCTCAGGGCCAGCAGATCTACCAGCAGAACTGCGCGAGCTGTCATGGCAAGGCCGGTGGAGGTGGACTCGGGCCGAAGCTGGCCGGTCTGGTGGCGAAGAAGTATCCGAACATCGCCGATCAGGAGGCCGTCATCATCAACGGCCGCAGTTCGATGCCGAAGTTCGGAGGCCGTCTCAGTGCCGAGGAGATCACTGCGGTGGCTCGCTACGAGCGCGAGTTCCTCGGAACCAAGTAGTCACGACGCCAGCCTCATCCGCCGGTGTCATCCGCTGGTCCTGAACGGCCCGATCGACCCATGGGCAGGAGGACGGCGGCGTCCTAGGTTCGTCCTTCTCGGGAGCTGGGCTTCCCTCGTCGAACCGTCGCCAACGACGGTGCTGCTCCGGAGGTCCGATGCTCGCCACTGTCCCCGCCGCCACCCTGCTCGGTGTCGATGGCGTCGCCGTCGCCGTCGAGGTGCATGTGGCTCGCGGTCTGCCGGCGTTCACCGTGGTCGGGCTCCCCGACACCTCCTGTCGGGAGTCGCGAGATCGCGTGCGCGCCGCGCTGCTCACCTCGGGGTTCACCTGGCCCGATCGCCGCACCACGGTGAATCTCGCCCCGACGGCGGTGCGCAAGATCGGGTCCTCGCTGGATCTCGCCATCGCCATCGGGGTGCTGGTGGCCAGCGAGCAGCTCTCGCCGGCGGCCGTCGAGGGTCGGGCCTTCCTCGGTGAACTCGGCCTCGATGGCACGCTGCGCCATGTGCCCGGTGTGCTGCCGCTCATCGAGGCCATCGCCGCCGCCGAGGTGATCGTGCCGCCACCGTCGGTCCATGAGGCCTCGCTGGTGGGTGGCCACACGGTGCGCTGCGCAGTCGATCTGCGCGAACTCGTCGATGCGCTCACCGCCGAGGCGCCCTGGCGTCGTCCCCCGGAACCACCGATGCACTGCGATGCTGCCGCAGTGCCGGAACTGGCCGATGTGCGTGGCCATCAGGTGGCGCGAACCGCATTGGAGGTGGCCGCCGCCGGTGGCCACAACCTGCTCATGGTCGGACCCCCGGGGGCGGGCAAGACCATGCTGGCGCAGCGCCTCGTCGGCCTGCTGCCCGATCTCGACGATGCGATCGCTCTCGCCGCCACCCGCGTGCATTCGGCCGCCGGAGCGCTGCCCCTCGGTGGTCTGGTCCGCCGTCCACCCTGGCGCGCCCCGCACCATGGCACGAGCGCCGTGGCCATGGTGGGCGGGGGCAGTCAACGCCTGCGGCCCGGCGAGATCTCCCTGGCCCATGGCGGGGTGCTCTTCCTCGACGAGCTCGGCGAGTTCAGCGCCGTCGTGCTCGACGCCCTGCGCCAGCCGCTGGAGGAGGGGGTGATCCGCATCGCCCGGGCCGAGACCCGGGTCGAGGTGCCGGCCCGCTTCCTGCTCGTCGCCGCCATGAACCCCTGCCCCTGCGGCGAGGGTGTCACACCGTCGGCCTGTCGATGCACCGACCGGGCCCTCGAGCGCTACCGACGACGCGTCTCGGGTCCGCTGCTCGACCGCTTCGATCTGCGTCTCGATGTGCATCGCCCCGATCCCCATGCCCTGCTGCACGGCGACGGGGTGGAGACCACGGCACAGGTGGCCGTCCGCGTGCAGCGGGTCCGTGCGCTGGCGGCAGGGCGCGGGGTCACCACCAATGCCGAGCTCACCGGTCCCGCGCTCGAGCGCGTCGCCCCGTTGTCGTCGGAGGCCGAGCAGCTGCTCGAGCGGGCGCTCGAGTCGGGCCGCCTCACGGCGCGCGGACTGCGACGCGTCTGGCGCGTGGCGCGCACCATCGCGGATCTCGCCGACCACACCGGCCCCCTCGCCGCCGAGCACCTCGCCTCGGCCTTCCATCTCCGGGCCGATCCGGGGTTCCTGCTCGGTGTCGCCGGTCGATGAGTCCGCCGCCGATGGATCCGCCGTCGATGACCCCGCTGCTGCCGGCCCCGCTGCCGGATGCGGCTCATGTCGTGGCCCTCGCGCGTCTGCCCCAGATCGGCCCGGCCCGACTGCGCACCCTGCTGGCCGATCGCTCGGCGGCCGAGGCCTGGTCGCAGCTGTGCGCAGGTCGGGTGCCGGAGGCCATGTTCGATCGGGTGCCGGACCAGCAGCGTCATCGACTGGTCGACGGCTGGCGCCGCGCCGCGCTCGCCCTCGATCCGGCGGCGTTCTGGCGCGCCCATGTCGAGGCCGGCATCGGGGTCGCCGTGTTCGGCACACCGGCGTTCCCCGAGGTGTTCGCCACCGACGACGATCCGCCGATGGTGCTGTTCTGGAAGGGCGACCTCGATCATCTCGCCGGTGTGCGCGCCGCCATCGTGGGCACGCGTCGAGCGTCGCGCTACGGACGCGATGTCGCGTTCTCCCTCGGTCGCGATCTCGCAGAGGCCGGTGTGGCCGTGGTCTCGGGGCTCGCCCTCGGGATCGACGGTGCGGCCCACGCCGGTTCGCTCGAGGCGGAGGGCGCCCCGCCGATCGCCGTGGTGGGCAGTGGACTCGATCGGATCTACCCACGAGCGCACGCAGCGTTGTGGGGTCAGGTGGTCGAGCGCGGTGTCATCCTCAGCGAGTATCCGCTCGGGGCGCCGGCGGCGGCCTGGCAGTTCCCGGCCCGCAACCGTCTCATCGCCGCCCTCGCCGATGTGGTGGTGGTGGTCGAGTCGCAGCACACCGGTGGGGCCATGGGCACCGCGGTGGAGGCCGCTCGGCGCGCCCGCGTCGTGATGGCGGTGCCCGGTCCGGTCACCGCAGCCTCCTCCGATGGCACCAACCAGCTGCTGGTCGACGGGTGCGCTCCGGCGCGAGATGCCGCCGATGTGCTGGTGGCACTCGGTCGCGACGCCGTGCCCCGTCGGCGCGCCGCCGAGACCCGCCGGGCACCATCGGTCGATGCGTCGGTGGTGCTCGATCAGATCCCGTGGCAGGCCGCACCGATCGAGCAGGTGATGCTCGCCACCGGTCTCGACCTCGGCGCGTTGGCGGTGCGGCTCGAGGAGCTCGAACGCTCCGGTTGGATCGCCCAGCGGGCCGGATGGGTCGAGCGCATCGGTCGGTCGCACACATGACCGGTACAGTCGTGTCGTGGCATCCGATGACGACCGCTGGTCACTCGATGCGTTCTGTGCGTCACTCACCTCGGTGGCGCCGGCCACGGTTCGGGCGTACCGGTCCGATCTCGAGGCGTTCGTCCTCTGGTGCGAGCGCGCCGAGCTGTCCGCCCCCGACGGGGTCACCCGCACCACCCTGCGTCGCTACATCGCGTCGCTGGCCACCCGCTCCTACGCCCGCCGCACCGTGGCCCGCAAGGCCTCGGCCCTGCGCCGCTACTTCGGCTGGCTGGTCCGCAGCGGTCTCCTCGACGCCGATCCCTCGGCGGGTCTCAGCGCCCCGAGCGGCACCGGTCGGCTTCCCCGTGTGCTGCGCGACGACGAGCTCACCGCCGTGCTCGACGCTCCGCCCGGCACCACCGCCGAGGATCCCCCCGCCATCCGCGCCCGGGACGACGCCGTGCTCGAGCTGCTCTACGGCAGTGGGTTGCGGGTCTCCGAGCTCTGTGGACTGCGACCCGAGGACATCGACATCTCCCGACGCCGCGTGGTGGTGTGGGGCAAGGGTTCCAAACAGCGCGTCGTTCCGCTCAGCGAACCGGCCTGCGATGCGCTGCACCAATGGCTCGATCATGGTCGCCGCATCCTGGCCACCGCGGAGTCCCCATCCGATGCGGTGTTCCTCAACCGGAAGGGTCGACGTCTCGGTCCCCGTGATGTGCGCCGCCTGCTCGACCGCCGGGCGCCGTCGCCCACCCATCCGCATGCGCTGCGCCACACCTTCGCCACCCACCTGCTCGACGGTGGTGCCGATCTGCGGGCCGTGCAGGAACTGCTCGGTCATGCCGATCTCTCCACCACCCAGCACTACACCCATGTGAGCAAGCAGCGACTCCGCACGGTGCTCGACGCCACCCACCCCCGGGCCTGACCCGCAGCAGCATCGGCCGTCCCGTCCGCGGCCAGCACTCCTTCCCCTGACAGCAGCTCCGAGGAAGGGGATGGGTGGTGCGACCACCGTGCAGTTCGACGCGCAGGACCGCCCCGAGGTGGGCGCACGCCCCGGGCATCCTCCCGGGTCTGGCGCTGGCCATGGTGGTCATCATCGGGCTGCTGCCGAGTGCCGCCGGCGCCGCTGCGGTCGGTGCGAGTCCCACCTACCGCCCACCGACCGATGCGCCCATCGTCGACCGCTTCCGTCCTCCGGCCACTCCCTGGGGTCCGGGCAATCGGGGCGTCGACTACGGCACCGCTGCCGGCGCGCCCATCGCTGCGGTGGCCGATGGGCGGGTGGTGTTCGCCGGGGAGGTCGGCGGTGCACTCCATGTCACCGTCGAACACGCCGATGGTCTGCGCAGCTCATACTCCTTCGTCGCCGCCATCGCCGTCGCCCGCGGCGATCGGGTCCGGGTCGGCGATCCCGTCGCCATCGCATCGGGACCGTTCCACCTCGGGTTCCGCACCCCTGACGGCACGTATCTCGATCCGGAGGAGGTGCTCGCCGGTCGGGTGCATCCTCGCAGCGTGCTGGTGCCGGGGGCCGAGGAGGGCCTGCCTTCGCTCGACGCCGCCGAGCGCACGAACCTGCTGGCCGTGCTGCGCGACACCGGTGTCGCAGCGGCGACGCATCTCGCACGCGCCGGTGCACTCGCCGCCGGGTCCACCCTGGCGGCGCAGCGCAGCATGGCCCGGGCCGCTGCGGCCACCATGCGCTGGGTGCAGCAGCGCACCCGCTGCACGCCGACCACGACGGCCACGCCGCGGCTGGGCGAGCGTCGGATCGCCATCGAGGTGAGCGGGCTGGGCACGGCCAGCGCCAGCAACTCGGCCTGGGAGTTCGACACCGACTCGATCGGCTACGCCGCCGTCGACGTTCTCCGGTTCTCCTACCGCGGCGGTCGCGTCCCGGACCCCGACAGCGGTGACCAGCGCACCCCGGTGGCCACCGCGGCGCTGCCGGCGACGAGCTTCACCAGTGCCGACAGCCAGCAGTCGGTGGGGGTGTCGGCCGATCGACTGGTGGAGCTGATCACGGCGGTGGCCGCCGCCCATCCCGGGGTGCCCATCGATCTGCTGGCCCACTCCCAGGGCGGGGTGGTGGCCCGACTGGCCCTCGAGCGGGCCGCCGCCGGCGGTCGTCTGCCCGACTCGGTCACGACGCTGGTCACGGTGGGCACCCCGCACGCAGGGGCGCCGCTGGCCACCGGGGTCCGGGCGCTGCGGGCCAGTCCCGGCGGCCGGTCGGTGCTGGCCGAGCTGCGGGGCATGGCCGACCCCCTCGACGACCGCCTCCCCGCCATGGCCGAACTGGCCGTCGGGTCCCCGATCATGGATGAGCTGCGGACCCGACCCCTGCCCGAGCGGGTCCGGTTCATCAGTCTCGGGGGATCGGGTGACCTTGTCGTGCCCGGGGTGGTCACCGTCGATGGGCGGGCCGACGACCAGCGGATCCTGCCCACCGCGCTGGGGACCCGAGCCCACGGCGACCTCACCAGCGATGCCCGCACCACCCGGGAGATCGCCCTGGGGGTCACCGGCCACCCCCTCGGGTGTCAGAGCCTCACCGAGGCGGTCGGCGCCGAGCTGGAGGCGGGGGCCGTCGCCACCCTCGAGACCGTCGCCACCGTGGGTCCGGCGGTGGTCGCCGCCGCGCCGACCGGGGCGGCCGGGGCCCTCCTCCCCACCGACTGAGCGCCGTCGACCCCGTGGCGGGCTGGCCCCCATCGACGGGCGTCCCGTACACTCCGCCCCCGGTCCGGCGTCTGCCGGGCACCTTCCGCAGGTCAGGTCGACCCGCAGACACCCCGGTCCGTGCGCCCCACGGTCGGATCCGCCATCGGATCCGCCTGCACGTCACCGGATTCTCCAACTTTCAACCGATGGGTGAGGAACAACCATGGCTCCAGTCGTGACGATGCGCCAGCTGCTCGAGGCCGGTGTCCACTTCGGACATCAGACCCGGCGTTGGAACCCCAAGATGAAGCGATTCATCCATGGCGAGCGCAACGGCATCTACATCATCGATCTCCAGCAGACGCTCGGACGCATCGAGACCTCCTACAGCTTCGTCCGTGATCTCGTCGCCGACGGCGGCACCATCCTGTTCGTGGGCACCAAGAAGCAGGCCCAGGATCCGGTGCGCAGCTATGCGGAGCGCTGCGGCATGCCCTATGTGAACGAGCGCTGGCTCGGCGGCATGCTCACCAACTTCCAGACCATGTCGAAGCGGGTGGCCAAGATGAAGGAGTACCAGCGCATGCGCGACTCCGGTGAGTTCGAGGCCATGCCCAAGAAGGAAGCCCTCCTCATCAGCCGCGAGCTCGAGAAGCTCGAGCGCAACCTCGGTGGCATCCGCAACATGGAGCGCCCGCCGAGCGCCATCTTCGTGCTCGACACGAAGAAGGAGGACATCGCGGTGACCGAGGCCAACAAGCTCGGTCTCCCGATCGTCGCCGTGGTCGACACCAACTGCGACCCCGACATCATCCAGTACGTCATCCCGGGCAACGACGACGCCATCCGTTCGGCCAACCTCATGTGCCGTGTCATCGCCGATGCCGTCGAGGAGGGCCGCTTCATGGCCTCCCGTCGCCGTGGTGCCGCCGCCCCCGAGGGTCCGGCGGTCGTCGAGCGCACCGCTGAGGAGATCGCCGCCCACGAGGCCGCCCAGGCCGAGGCCCGTCGTCAGGCCGCGGAGGCCGCGGCGGCTCGTGAGGCCCGCATCGCCGCCGAGCGTTCGGCCGCCCCGGTCGAGGCCGCCGAGCCCACCGAGGCCGAGGCCGTCGAGGAATCCGTCGAGACCACCGAGACCGGGGAGGCCTGAACCGATGGCTGAGTTCACCGCCAAGGACGTCCAGAACCTCCGGCAGATCACCGGCGCCGGCATGATGGACGCCAAGAAGGCCCTGCAGGAGAACGACGGCGACTTCGAGGCCGCCAAGCAGTGGCTGCGCGAGAAGGGTCTGGCCAAGGTCGCCAAGCTCGGTGATCGCGAGAACACCCAGGGTTCGGTCTGCGCGGTCGTCGAGGGTCAGGTCGGCGCCATCGTGCAGCTCCGGAGCGAGACGGACTTCTCGGCCAAGGCCGACGACTTCACCTCGCTCGTGCAGGCCCTCACCGACATCGTCGTGGCCAAGGGCGTCGATGCCGTGTCCGAGCTGAACGACGAGCTCGACGCGCTGAAGATCGCCAAGAAGGAGAACATCGAGCTCGGTGCCGTGGTGCGTTTCGATGCGGCCGACGGCAACATCCTCGACTCCTACCTGCACCTCCAGGACGGACGCGGCGTGAACGCCGTGCTCGTCGAGCTCGCCGGTGGCACCCGCGAACTCGCCCACGACATCGCTGTGCACATCGCCTTCGCCAAGCCGCTCTACCAGAGCCGCGACCAGGTCCCCGAGGCCGACATCGAACGCGAACGTCAGGCGCTGCTCGACATCACCAAGGCTGAGGGCAAGCCCGAGGCCGCCTGGCCGAAGATCGTCGAGGGTCGCCTCAACGGCTGGTTCAAGGAGCAGGTGCTGCTCGAGCAGGGCTTCGTGCGCGACGAGAAGCAGACCATCACCCAGATGCTGGGCGGCGCCACGCTCGTGCGCTTCGCCCAGGTGTACATCGGCGGCTGATGGCATCCGCCGAGGCCCGCTGGGGTCGCGTCCTGCTGAAGGTCTCGGGTGAGGCCTTCGCCGGCGACGCCGGCTACGGCATCGACGGCACCGTGGTCCAACGGGTCGCCCGCGAGATCGCCGAGGTCCGCGCCGACCTCGGCGTCGAGATGGCCATCGTGGTCGGTGGCGGCAACATCTGGCGGGGCATGTCGGGTGCCGGTGCGGGCATGGATCGCGCCCAGGCCGACTACATGGGCATGCTCGCCACCGTCATCAACGCGCTGGCACTGCAGGACACCCTCGAGCAGCTCGGCCAGCCCACCCGAGTGCAGTCGGCCATCCAGATGGCCCAGGTGGCCGAGCCCTACATCCGGCGGCGGGCCACCCGGCATCTCGAGAAGGGTCGCGTGGTCATCTTCGCCGGCGGCACCGGCAACCCGTTCTTCACCACCGACACCACTGCGGCGCTCCGCGCCGTGGAGATCGAGGCCGGGGTGCTGCTCAAGGGGACCCATTCCGGCACCGACGGGATGTACGACGACGATCCCCGCACCAACCCCGCTGCGGTGAAGCTCGACGAGGTCTCCTATCTCGATGTGCTCAACCAGGGCCTCCGGGCCATGGATTCCACCGCCATCACCCTGTGCATGGACAACTCGCTGCCCATCGTGATGTTCGACCTCACCGGTGAGGGCAACATCCGCTCGCTGCTCACCGGCGGATCCATCGGTACGCTCGTCCGCTGACGCCTTCCCCTCCGGATCGCGCCTCCCCACCTCCAGGAGATCGCCATGAGCAACGAGATGGCCGACATGCTGCTCAGCGAGTGCGGCGAGAAGATGGCCAGGGCCGTCGCCCATGCGCGCAGCGACTTCGCCACCATCCGCACCGGACGGGCGGCGCCGGCGCTGGTCGAGAAGATCCCCGTCGAGTACTTCGGGGCCGAGGTGCCGCTGCAGCAGCTGGCGGGCTTCAGCGTGCCCGAGGCTCGGCAGCTGCTCATCTCCCCCTACGACAAGAGCGCCATCGGTCCGATCGAGCGGGCGCTGCAGATGTCCGATCTCGGTCTCAATCCGAGCAACGACGGCGTCTCCATCCGGCTCACCTTCCCGCCGCTCACCCAGGAACGACGCAAGGAACTGGTGAAGGTCGTCAAGGGCATGGCCGAGGACAACCGCATCGTGCTGCGCAATCATCGGCGCGACACCCGCAAGGAGCTCGAGGCCCTCGAGAAGGACGGCGAGCTGTCCAAGGACGAACTGGAGCGGGCCGAGAAGGAGCTCGATCGGCTCATCCATGCGCAGGAGGCCCAGATCGACGAGGCCCTCGCCGCCAAAGAGCGCGAGCTGCTGGAGGACTGATGGCCGGCGACGAACGCACCCCCGGTGACGAGGAGCGGGACCGGTTCGTCACCGCCGACGAACTGCGCGGTGGGACCTCCGACCCGGCAGCGCCGATCATCGATCTCGGAGCCCCGTCGGGTGAGGTCGTCATGCCCCACTGGACCGCTCCGCCCACCGGTCAGGTGCCGGCGGTGGTGCTCGGCGTCGACAGCCCGGTCGATGACTCCGGGGTCGAGTCGCTGCGCTGGCGCGATGAGCACGACACCTCCGATCACGCGGACTTCATGCTCGACCTCGCCGCCACCGAGTCCGAGCAGCGTCCGACCGAGCGCCTCGGCGCCCTGGATCGCAGTGAGCGCACCACCGATGTCGAGTTCCTCAACTTCGACGACGTCGAACTCGATCCCCGTCGTCGGGCCCGCCGCAGCCGCCGCAGCCGCACGACGCGCCCCGATGCATCAGTCACGCCGGCGACGACAGCATCACCGACGAGGGCGGCTCCCGAGGCCACCCCGCCGTCGGCACCGGAGCCCGCCGCCGACGCCCCCGCCGGTGCCGGCGGCCGCGATGTTCCGAGAGCCGCCCTGGTCGGCGTGGTGATGGCCGTGGTGGCGCTGGGCGCGTTCAGCCTCGGTGCGGTCGGTGCGCTCATCGTCGCCGAGATCGTCATCGTCGCCGCCGGCGTCGAGTTCTTCGGTGCACTCCAACGCAACGGGTACCGGCCCGTCACCCTCATCGGTGTCGCCGCCATCGTCATGTTCCCCCTCGCCGCCTACTGGAAGGGCGAAGCGGCGTTCCCGCTGGTGCTGGCGCTCACGCTCGTGGTCGGCATCCTGTGGTACCTCGCCGGTCTCGGCGGACGCTCGCGCCCGCTGGTCAACCTGGCGGTGACGCTGCTGAGCGTCATCTGGATCGGGATGTTCGGCGCCTTCGCCGCGCTCATCCTCGCCGTCCCCGCCGAAGGGGTCAGCATCCTGCTGCTGGCGGTGGTCGGCACCGTCGGCAGCGATGTCGGCGCGTTCTTCATCGGGCGGGCCGCCGGTCGCACCCCGCTGTCGAAGCTCTCGCCCAACAAGACCGTCGAGGGACTCATCGGCGGTGTGGTCGGATCGATCCTCGCCGTGTTCGTGTTCTCCGTGGTGCTCGGCGTCGGTCCCTTCAGCGCCGGTGGTGCCCTGCTGCTCGGCATCGTGATCGCCGCCATCGCCCCCCTCGGTGATCTCGCCGAATCGCTGATCAAACGCGATCTCGGCATCAAGGACATGGGCACCCTGCTCCCGCAGCACGGTGGTGTGCTCGACCGCTTCGACGGCATGCTCTTCGTGCTCCCGGCCGCGTACTACGTGGCCCGGCTGTGCGGTCTGGCCGGCTGATCCCCGTCCCGATCGACTTTCACCGGCCTTTCGCCCGCGGCGACGATCCGGCGGGTCGTCGGTAGGCTCGATCCATGGCAGCCATCCGGGTCGCACTCGCCGGGTCCACGGGATCCATCGGCACGCAGGCCCTCGACGTGCTCGCCGCGGAGCCCGAGTCGTTCGCACTCGCCGCCATCGGAGCCACCGGTCGCCAGCCCGAGGTGATCATCGCCCAGGCCCGCACCCACCGACCCGAGGTGGTCGCCATCTCCGATCCGGCTGCTGCGCCCGGCATCATCGACGCCCTGCCCGGGATCGAGGTGCGGGTCGGTCCCGAGGCCATGGCCAGCCTCGCCCTCGACGCCGATGTCGTGGTCAACGGCGTCGTCGGCTTCGCCGGACTGTCGGTCACCCTCGCCACCCTCGAGGCGGGTCGGCGTCTGGCGCTGGCCAACAAGGAGTCCCTCATCGCCGCCGGGCCGGTCGTGCAGCGGGCGCGGCGCACCCCGGGCGCGGAACTCGTGCCGGTGGACAGTGAGCACGGCGCCATCCATCAGTGCCTGCGCGCCACCGACAACCGCGACCGCGTGGCGCGGCTGGTGCTCACCGCCAGCGGCGGCCCCTTCCGCGGTCGCACCGCAGAGGATCTCGCCGATGTCACCGTGGCCGAGGCGCTCGCCCATCCCACCTGGAGCATGGGTCCGAAGATCACCGTCGACTCCTCCACGCTCATGAACAAAGGGCTCGAGGTCATCGAGGCCCATGAGCTGTTCGGCATCCCGGCCGGCGAGGCCGGCTTCGGCATCGGGTTCGACCAGATCGACGTCGTGGTGCACCCCCAGTCCATCGTGCACTCGATGGTCGAGTTCACCGACGCCTCCACCATCGCCCAGCTGTCGGTGCCCGACATGCGCCTGCCGATCGGCTACGCGCTGGCCTGGCCCGATCGCATCACCACCCCGTTCGGTCGCATCGACTGGTCGGCGCTGGGTCGACTCGACTTCGAGGCCCCCGATCACGCCACCTTCCCCTGCCTGGGTCTGGCCTATGAGGCCGGGCGGGTGGGGGGCACGGCACCGGCCTGGCTGAACGCCGCCAACGAGGTCGCCGTCGAGGCGTTCCTCGCCGGCCGCATCGCCTGGGGTGACATCGCCCGGGTCATCGCCGCCACGCTCGCCCGCCATGACGGCGCCCCCGCCTCCGATGGCGCGTCCATCATCGCCGCCGACGCCGAGGCCCGCCGTCTCGCCACCGACATCCTCATCCAGTTCACCCCACCGGTCGGAGCCCCCCGATGACCCAGATCGATCCTGACATCCCGGCTGCGCCCCGCAGTTCGGCCCTCGAGCGGCTCACCGGCAGTCGTGGCCTGCGTCTGGCGCTGCTGCTCGGTGCACTGGCCTACGTCGCCTCCACCCGCATCTGGCTGTTCGTGCTCATCATCGCCATCGTGCTGTCGGTTTTCCTCCACGAGATGGGCCACTTCCTCATGGCCAAGCGCAACGGCATGCGCGTCACGGAGTTCTTCATCGGCTTCGGTCCGCGCATCTGGTCGTTCCGCCGCGGCGAGACCGAGTACGGCCTCAAGCTCATCCCCGCCGGTGCCTATGTGCGCATCATCGGGATGCACGGCCTCGAGGACGTCAACCCGGAGCACGAGTCGCGCACCTATCGATCGAAGTCCTTCCTGCGTCGCATGCCGGTGGTGCTGGCCGGTCCGGTGGTCAACATCGTGCTCGGCTTCCTGCTGCTGGTTGTCGTGTTCGCCGGATTCGGTCATCCCTCCCAGACCAAGTGGCAGGTGCGCGCGGTCGTGCCCGGCTCGGCAGCGGCCGCCGCCGGCATCGAACCGGGTGATCGGATCGTGGCGTTCAACGGCGCGCCCGTCGGCAGCTTCGACGAGACCTCGTCACTGATCCGTGCCCATGCCGGCACCTCGGTGGATCTCACCGTCGAGCGCGGCGGCGAGACCCTCACGCTGCCGGTGGCCATCGGCTGGACCCTCGACTCGCTGGGCGCCGAGCGCCTGGCGCCGCTGCAGCCCGGCGATCGCGTCATCATCGTCGACGGTCGTCCGATCACCTTCTACTCCGACCTCGTCGGGGCCCTGCAGCGCTACATCGGCCCGGTCGAGATCTCCTACGTGCGCAACGGTGTCGTCTCCACCGCCATGGTGAACGGTCCGATCGGCATGCCCATCGACGGGTTCCGCGGCTTCCTCGGGGTGGGACCGCAGTCGGTCCTCGAGCATTCCGGTCTGGTGGCTGCCACCGGTCAGGCGGCCCGGGCCTTCGGCGACACCATCGTCGGATCGGTGCAGGGGATGGGCCGCATCTTCTCGCCCTCGGGTCTCGGCAACCTTGCGTCACAGGTGGCCAACGGGGGTGCCGCTTCCGACAGCGGCGGCGGAGTCGGATCGGGCAGCGGATCCTCGCTGCCGGGCTCGGGCAGCGCGTCCTCGTCCAATCAGGACCGTCCCATGTCGCTGCTCGGCATCGTCAACGTCGGCACCCAGCTGGGCGAGCAGCAGGGGTGGGCCGGTGTGCTGGCTCTGCTGGCCACCGTCAACATCTTCCTCGGCCTCATCAATCTCGTGCCGCTGCTGCCCTTCGACGGTGGCCACATCGCCGTGGCCTGCTACGAGGAGATCCGCAGCCGTATCGCCCGGAAGCCCTATCGGGTCGACATGAGCAAGCTGCTGCCGGTCACCTATGTGGTGGTGTTCCTGATGATCGGGCTGTTCATGTCCACGCTGTACCTCGACGCCGTCGATCCCGTGAAGCTCACGCCCTAGTCTCGTCGTCGTGAGCGGACCCACCCCCCAGTCCCGGTACCCCCGTCGCCCCACCCGACAGATCCATGTCGGATCGGTGGCCGTCGGTGGCGACGCCCCGATCTCGGTGCAGTCGATGACCACGACCAAGACCGCCGATGTCGACGGCACCCTCCAGCAGATCTATGCCCTGGCCGGCGCCGGCTGCGACATCGTGCGCTGCACCTGCAACGAACCCGAGGCCGCCGAGGGTCTCGCCCACATCGTGCCGCGATCGCCCATCCCCATCGTGGCCGACATCCACCACCAGTACCTCCGCGCCATGGAGGCCATGGAGGCGGGGGTGCACGGTCTGCGCCTCAACCCCGGCAACATCCGCCGACCCGAGCACATCAAGACCGTCGCCCGTGAGGCCAAGGATCGCGGCATCCCCATCCGCATCGGGGTCAACGGCGGCTCACTCGATCCCGATCTCTACGACAAGCACGGCGGACGGGTCACCGCGGAGGCCATGGTGGAGTCGGCCCTGCGCGAGCTCGCCTACTTCGAGGAGGTC
The DNA here is from genome assembly GCA_018969405.1 of Acidobacteriota bacterium. GTDB lineage: Bacteria > Actinomycetota > Acidimicrobiia > Acidimicrobiales > Acidimicrobilacustridaceae > Acidimicrobilacustris. The sequence goes on along the minus strand of JAGWYK010000024.1, from coordinate 17,648 downwards.
GACTTCACCAACGTGAAGATCTCCGTCAAGGCCTCGAATGTGGCGCTCATGATCGACGCGTACCGACTGCTGGCCGACACCGTCGATGTGCCGCTGCATCTCGGAGTCACCGAGGCCGGCCCGCCACCGGCCGGTCTGGTGAAGGCCACCGCCGGCATGGCCACGCTGCTGGCCGAGGGCATCGGCGACACCATCCGGTACTCGCTCACCGCCGATCCGGTCGAGGAGGTGCGCGCCGGTCGTTGGCTGCTCGAGAGCCTCGGACTGCGGGAACGACGCGGCCTCGACCTCATCGCCTGCCCGTCCTGCGGGCGCGCCGAGGTCGATGTCATCGAGGTCTCCGCCAAGGCCCAGGAGGCGCTCACCGATCTCAACATCCCCATCCAGGTGGCGGTCATGGGCTGTGTGGTCAACGGTCCCGGTGAGGCCCGCGAGGCCGATCTCGGCATCGCCGCCGGTCGTCGTCGCGGCCACCTCTTCGTCAGGGGTGAGGTCGTCAAGGTGGTGCCCGAGGACGCCATGGTCGAGGCGCTGGTGGAGTGGGCGCAGATCATCGCCGAAGGGGGAGTGGAGGAGGCGCTGCGGCGCCGGGACGTCTCGGCCGCCGCCGAGGCCGAGGCCGACCGCGCGGAGCTGCTCGAGGCCAAGGGCGAGGACGCCAACCACGCCACCGAGCGCATCGAGACCATCCGCCGGCTGCGCTGATCGGCACCGCCACCCACCCATCCGGAGCCTGCGATGCGGTGACCTAGCATCGGCGCCCATGGCCAAGGCTCCCGTGCTCACCCCCCAGGCGGAGGATTTCCCCCGCTGGTACCAGGACATCATCTCCAAGGCCGAACTGGCTGACAACGGTCCGGTGCGCGGCACGATGGTGATCCGGCCCTACGGCTACTCGATCTGGGAGCAGATGCAGGCCGAGGTGGATCGACGCATCAAGCTCGCCGGCGCCCGGAACGCCTACTTCCCGCTGTTCATCCCCGAGAGCTACCTCACCCGCGAGGCCGAGCATGTGGAGGGTTTCAGCCCCGAGCTGGCCGTGGTCACCGTGGCCGGCGGCAAGGAGCTCGAGGAGCCGGTGGTGGTGCGTCCCACCTCCGAGACCGTCATCGGCGAGTTCATGGCCAAGTGGGTGCAGAGCTACCGCGATCTGCCGCTGCTGCTCAACCAGTGGGCCAATGTCGTGCGCTGGGAACTGCGGCCCCGTGTGTTCCTCCGCACCAGCGAGTTCCTGTGGCAGGAGGGGCACACCGCCCATGTGAGCGAGGCCGATGGGCGGGCCTACGCCGTGCGCATCCTGCATGAGGTCTACGAGTCGTTCATGCGTGATGTGCTCGCCATGCCGGTGGTGGTCGGCCGCAAGACCGCCAAGGAACGCTTCGCCGGCGCCACCAACACCATGACCTGCGAGGCCATGATGGGTGACGGCAAGGCGCTGCAGATGGGCACCAGTCACGAGCTCGGACAGAACTTCGCCCGCGCCTTCGACATCGCCTTCCAGAGCGCCGAGGGTCAGCAGGAACTGGCGTGGACGACCTCCTGGGGCGTGTCCACCCGCATGGTCGGCGGGCTCATCATGTGTCATGGCGACGATGCCGGCCTGCGCATCCCGCCACGACTGGCGCCGGTGCAGGTCGTGGTGATGGCGGTGCGCGAGGACGATGCCGTCATCGACCGCTGTCGATCGCTGGTCGACGAACTGCTCGCCGCCGGGATCCGTGTGGAGTCCGATCTGCGCACCGAGACCTCCGCCGGTCGTCGCGCCACCGACTGGGAGCTCAAGGGGGTGCCGGTGCGTCTCGAACTGGGACCACGCGACCTCGCCGAGGGTGCGGTCACCATGATCGACCGGATCGCCGGCACCAAGGATGCGGTGCCCCTCGACGGCATCGCCATCCGTCTCCACGCCGCCCTCGACGCCGCCCAGACGGCACTGCTGGCGCAGGCCACGGCTCGGCGGGAGGAGCGCACCGCCGAGGTCACCACCATCGAGGAGGCGGTCGAAGCCGCCGCCACCGGCTGGGCCCGCATCCCGTGGCGCGCGGTCGGGGTCGAGGGCGAGGCCGCCCTCGCCGCCCAGGCCATCACCGTGCGCTGCCTGGTGATGCCCGATGGCTCCCTGCCCCCCGCTGATGACACCCCCGGTGCCGTCGCCATCGTGGCCCGGGCCTACTGAGGGGCCGGTCCAGCGGCCACAGAGGCCTCTGAGCAGGGGAAATGGGCGTTCCCGAGGTTGTCGGGTACACTTCCAACCTCGCAATCGTTCGCAGTTCCGGCGAAGGCGTGGGCCCCGGCCCACGTCTTCTTCTGTTCCGGGGCCCTGACCGCCCAGCGGCGGCCGAGCGAACACCGTCCCTTGACCACCGCACAGCAGCCGAGCCCGAGAGGAGGCCCCATGTCCGTCCCCGAACGAGTGCGTGCCCTCGTCGAGCCCATCGTCACCGGGCTCGATCTCGAACTGTTCGACCTCGAACAGGCCGGTGCCGTGCTGCGGGTCACCCTCGATCGTCCCGGCGGCGTGGACGTCGACGATCTCACCACCGTCACCCGGGCCCTGTCGCGGGCGCTCGACGAGCACGATCCCATCGCCGGCCACTACACCCTCGAGGTCTCGAGTCCCGGTCTCGAACGGCAGCTGCGCACGTCGCGTCACTGGCAGTGGGCCCTCGGCCGCATCGTGAACATCAAGACCGTCCCCGACTTCCCGGGCGGCCGACGGTTCAGCGGTGTGGTCTCCTCCTGTGACGACACCAGTGTCACCGTGGCCCTCGACGAACCCGTCGGCGAGTCGATCACCTTCGACTACGTCGACATCGAGCGCGCCCGCACCGTGTTCGTCTGGGCCGCCGCCCCCAAGCCGGGGGGCCCCAAGTCGGGCGGCCCCAAGTCGGCTGGTCCCACGTCCTCCAGTCCCGCATCCGGCTCCCGCGCCGGGCGCACCACCACCCCGGGATCCACGGCCGCCGCCGGCGCCGCCCCCACAGAGAAGAAGGTCATCTCGTGATGAACACCCCCGACCTCATCGAGGCCCTGCAGGCGCTCGCCGTCGACAAGGGCATCTCCCTCGACACGCTCTTCGGTGCGCTCGCCGATGCGTTCGAGTCCGCCTACAAGCGGCTGCCGAACTCGCAGGAGTACGCCTGGGTCATCATCGATCCCGACACCGGTGACGTCCGCGTCATGGCCCAGGCCCTCGACGACGACGGCATCCCCATGGGCGAGGAGTTCGATGTCACCCCGCCGCCCGAGGTCTGGGGTCGTGTCGCCGCCCAGACCATGAAGCAGGTCATGAACCAGCGCATCCGCGAGGCCGAGCGGGAGATGAAGTACGAGGAGTACGCCGGCCGCGAGGGCGACATCGTCACCGGCATCATCCAGCAGACCGACGCCCGCTACACGCTGCTCGACCTCGGTCGGGTCGAGGCGCTCATGCCCCAGGCCGAGCAGGTCCCCTACGAGCGGCCCGAACCGGGAGCCCGCGTCAAGGCCTACATCGTCGAGGTGCGCAAGACCGCCAAGGGTCCCCAGATCGTCACCAGTCGCACCCACCCCGGCCTCATCAAGCGGCTCTTCGAGCTCGAGGTCCCCGAGATCGCCGACGGCATCGTCGAGATCAAGGCCTGTGCCCGTGAACCCGGGGCGCGCACGAAGATCGCCGTGCAGTCCAACGACACCAATGTGGATCCCGTCGGCGCCTGTGTGGGTGCCCGAGGCGCCCGCGTGCGCATGGTCGTCAACGAGCTGCGGGGCGAGAAGATCGACATCGTGCCGTTCTCCGACGAACCGGCCGACTTCGTCATGAAGGCGCTGTCGCCGGCCAAGGTCAAAGAGGTGCGCATCCACGAGGACACCGGCACCGCCGAGGTCATCGTGCCCGACTACCAACTCTCGTTGGCCATCGGCAAGGAGGGGCAGAACGCTCGTCTGGCCGCCCGGCTCACAGGCTGGCGGGTCGACATCAAGAGTGAGACCCAGCTCGCCGAGGAGGAGGCCTACGCCAACCAGGACTGGGCCGAGGGCGAGTGGGTCGTCGACCCCGAGACCGGCGAACAGGTCTGGCAGCCCGCCGAGGGTGGCGAGGCCATGTCGGCCGAGGCCTACGTGCAGGCGGCGGAGGAGGCCGGTGAGGCCGAGTCCGTCGATGGTGCCCCCGCCGAGGAGGCCGTGTCCGAGGGCGCCGCGGCCGATACCGTGGAGAGCGCCCCCGAATCGACCCCCGAGCCGCCCGCCGACGAGGCGTAGGCGTCACTCGTTCGTGCGCGGCCGTCGGCCGTGCGAGGATTATCAACCGCATCCCGGACCGCCGGGAGCACATCGCCGGAGCCCGCGGGCCGAGGTGGTGTCGACAGGACAGAGGTAGCAGTTGCCGTCGAACATCCGTGTCCACGAGCTAGCACGAGAACTCGGGCTCACCAACAAAGAGACCCTTGATCTGTGTGTCGCGCTCGGGATCGGCGTCAAGACCCACTCCTCGAGTGTGGTCGAGGCGCAGGCCGACCGCGTCCGGCGCAAGGCCGAACGCGAAGGACTCATCCGTGAGGTGCAGCCGGAGGAACCGGAGGCACCGAAGAAGACGACCAAGAAGGCTGCCGCCAAGAAGGCCGCCGCCAAGGCTCCGGAGACCGAACCCGAGGCGGCGCCCGAGGTTCCGGTGCCGGCGCCGGCGACCGAGGTCCCCGTCGCCGAGGTCCCCGCCGCCGAGCCCGAGGTCGCACCGGCGCAGAGCGCGCCCGTCGCTCCGGCCGCGGAGGCCCCGACGCCCCCCGCCGCACCGAAGCGCGTCATCTCCTCCTCGGGCAGTGCCGGGCCGGTGCGTCGCGAGGAGCCGATCGCTCCCCGTCGCGCCCCCGATGCACCGCCGGCCGCGCCCGCCGCCGGTCCCGGCCCCGAGGCCCCGCCCCGCCCGGCGGCTCCTGCCGCCCGACTGGACGCTCCTGTGCGTCCGCCCACCTCGGCCACCGGCAAGCCCATCCCGCCCCCGCCCGGCATGCGTCCGCCCACCTCGGCCACCGGCAAGCCCATCCCGCCCCCGCCCGGCATCCGTCGCGATGTGCCCCCCACCGGTCGCCCCGGTGGCCCGGGCATGCGTCCCGGCGGCCCCGGCATGCGCCCCGGCGGTCCCCGCCCCGGTGGTGGTCCCGGTGGTCCCGGCGGTCCCGGCCGTCCGGGCGGCGGCTTCGGTGGTGGTCCCGGCGGTCCCGGCGGCCCCGGTGGTGGCCCCGGTGGTCGTCCCGGTGGCGGTGGTCGTCCCGGTGGTGGTCCCGGCGGTGCCCGTCGACCCCAGCGTCGCAAGGGTCGTCGTCGTCGCAGCCAGGACGAGCTGCAGCCCATCGATGCCCCCAGTTACACCCCGCGCGAGGCGCCGGTCCCCACCGGTCTCGTCGTGGTCGAGCGGGCCACCACGCCGCAGGAACTCGGTCCCAAGCTCAACCGCACCGCAGCCGATGTCGTCCGGTTCCTGATGCAGCAGGGCGAGATGGTCACCGCGACCCAGTCGCTCAGTGACGACATGATCGAGCTCTTCGCCGCCGAGATCGGCGCCGAGATCCGACTGGTCAACCCCGGTGAGGAGCAGGAGGTCGAACTCCAGAAGCTGCTCATGCTCGACGAGGAGGTCGACGACGACACCTATGAGGCCTGGCCGCTGCGCGCCCCGGTCATCACCGTCATGGGTCACGTCGACCACGGCAAGACCAAGCTGCTCGACCAGATCCGCAACGCCAACGTGGTCGCCGGCGAGGCCGGTGGCATCACCCAGCACATCGGCGCCTATCAGGCCGAGAAGGACGGCAAGGTCCTGACCTTCCTCGACACCCCCGGCCATGAGGCGTTCACCGCCATGCGCGCCCGCGGGGCCGAGGCCACCGACATCGTCATCCTCGTGGTGGCCGCCGACGACGGCGTCATGCCCCAGACCATCGAGGCACTCAACCACGCCAAGGCGGCCGAGGTCCCGATCATCGTGGCCGTCAACAAGATCGACCGGGAGAACGCCGATCCCAACCGCGTGATGCAGCAGCTCTCCGAGCACGGTCTCATCCCCGAGGCCTGGGGCGGCGACACCGTCATGGTCGAGGTCTCCGCTCTGCAGAACATCGGCATCGATGACCTGCTCGACAACGTGCTGGTCATCGCCGAGCTGGAGGACCTCCGGGCCACCCAGGACGGTCGGGCCCGCGGTGTCGTGCTCGAGTCGAATCTCGACATCGGCCGTGGTCCGGTGGCCACCGTGCTGGTGCAGCACGGCACGCTCCGGATCGGCGATCCGCTGGTGGCCGGTGCCGCCTGGGGTCGCGTGCGCGCCCTCATCGACGACAAGGGCAACCAGATCAAGGAGGCCGGTCCCTCCATGCCGGTGCAGGTCCTCGGTCTGTCCGATGTGGCCACCTCCGGCGATCGTTTCGTGGTCGCCCCCGACGAGAAGACCGCCTCCAAGGTGGCGTCCACCCGCGAGCACTGGTTGCGGGTCGCCTCGATCGGACGCGAGGCCCACGCCATGAGCGGTGGCGCCAAGCTCGAGGACATCTTCCAGCAGATCCAGGCGGGTGAGGCCGCCACCCTCAACCTCATCGTCAAGGCTGATGTCACCGGTTCGCTCGAGGCACTCACCGAGAGCCTCAAGAAGCTCGAGCGCCCGGAGGTCAAGCTGGCGTTCGTGCATCGCGCCGTGGGTGGCATCACCCAGAACGATGTGCAGCTGGCCGCCACCTCGAACGCCACCATCATCGGCTTCAACGTGCGTCCCGACCGCCAGGCCCGCGAACTCGCCGACACCGAGCGGGTCGAGATCCGCACCTACGAGATCATCTACCAGGTGATCGAGGACATCGAGAACGCCATGCTCGGTCTGCTGGCCCCCGAGTTCGAGGAGGTCGTCACCGGCGAGGCCGAGGTGCGCGAGATCTTCCGGGTCCCCAAGGTCGGTGCCATCGCCGGCTGCATGGTGCAGAACGGTCAGATCACTCGCGGCTCCAAGGTCCGGTTCCTGCGCGAGGGCACCGTCATCTGGAAGGGCGCCATCTCCTCGCTGCGCCGGTTCAAGGACGACGTCAGGGAGGTCGCCTCCGGGTTCGAGTGCGGCATCGGCCTCACCGATTTCCAGGACCTCAAGGCCGGCGACATCATCGAGACCTACGAGGATCGCGAGATCCCGCGCGTCTGAGCGGATCCGGTGGCAGGCTGCCATCGACCGCCCGGCGCCGGGTCCCCGATCGGAGGTCCACCATGGCCCGACAACGCAACCACGGATCGCCTCGCCAGTATCCCCGCACGGCCCGCATCAACGAGCTGCTGCGTGAGATCCTCGCCGACGAGCTCGAGCATCTCGATGACGATCGTCTGCAGCTGCTCACCATCACCTCGGTCTCGATCGAGGGCGATCTGCGTCATGCCGTGGTGTTCTACGACTCGCTCGAGGGCGAGGAGGGCGACGCCGAGATCCTCGAGGCGCTCGGTGAGCTCCGCTGGCGGCTGCAGGGAGCCATCGGTCGACAGGCCCGCATGAAGCACACCCCCGAGCTCAGCTTCGAACCCGATCCGGCCATCCGGGCCGGCGCCCGCATCGACTCCCTGCTGGCCGAACTCCCGCCGCCGAGCGACGAAGGATCGTGAGCAGACGAGGAGCGAACGGCCCCGATGGACTGGTCGTCGTCGACAAGGAGGCCGGATGGACCTCCCATGACGTCGTGGCCAAGGCCCGGGGGCTGCTCGGCACCCGTCGGGTGGGCCACTCCGGCACCCTCGACCCCGATGCCACCGGGGTGCTGCTGCTCGGGGTCGGTCGCGTCACCCGTCTGCTGAAGTTCCTCACCGCCCTGCCCAAGACCTACACCTGCGAGATCGTGCTCGGCACCGAGACCTCCACCCTGGACGTCTCGGGCGAGGTGATCGCCACCCACGACATGTCGTCGATCACCATCGATCGGATCGAGGCGGCGGCGGCCGCCCTCACCGGCGAGATCATGCAGGTACCTCCGATGGTCTCGGCGGTCAAGGTCGACGGTCGTCGCCTGCACGAGCTCGCCCGGGAGGGCATCGAGGTGGAGCGTCAGCCCCGTCCCGTCACCGTGCACCGCTTCGTGATCGCCCCCACCGCCGATCCGCTCGTGGTGCGGGCTGAGGTCGACTGCTCCTCCGGCACCTATGTGCGCACGCTGGCGGCTGATCTCGGTTCGGCACTGGGTGGAGGAGCGCATCTGCGCGAGCTCCGTCGCACCGCCATCGGTTCCTTCGGTCTCGACGACGCCCTCCCGTTGGCCTCGGTCACCCCGGCGAGCATCCTCGCCCCCGCGGTGGCCATGCGCGACCTCCCGGCGGTACGGGTCACCGAGACCGAACGAGCCGAGATCGGACATGGTCGTGTGCTGCAGCGCGATGGACGCTTCGCCGGCCCCGGACCCTGGGCGCTGCTCGCCGAGGACGGCGCGCTGCTCGCGGTGTACCTCGACCATCGCGGCGGCACTGTGAAGCCCGATGTCGTCATCGCCCCGACCTCCGGCGCGGCCCCGGGTCCGACATCGTCGCCCGACCCCGACCGGCGCTAGCGTTCGCCCTCGCTATGAAGGTCCTCCACGACGATGCGTCGTTCGCCCGGCCCCCGGCGGGCACTGCGGTCACCATCGGCGCCTTCGACGGCGTGCATCGTGGTCACCGCACCGTCATCGCCGCCATCCGCGCCGTCGCGGTCGAGCGCGGGCTGCAGACCGCGGTGGTCACCTTCGATCGCCATCCGGCCTCGGTGGTGCGACCCGAGTCGGCTCCGCTGCTTCTCACCGACCTCGAGCAGAAGCTCGAGCTGCTCGAGGACTGCGGGGTCGACATCGTCCACGTGGTGCACTTCGACGCCGAACGGGCCACCGAACCGGCCGAGGAGTTCGTCACCGAGGTGATCAGCGATCGTCTCGGCGCCCGTCTGGTCTGCGTCGGTGAGGACTTCCACTTCGGCCATCGTCGGGCCGGGAACGTGGAACTGCTCCGCACCCTCGGGGAGAGGCTGGGCTTCGAGGTGATCGGTCATCGGCTGGTCGGGCTCGACGACGCCGCCACTGCGCCGGTCTCCTCCACCCGCATCCGCCGAGCCCTCACCGAGGGCGATCTGGTGGCGGCCAACGAGATGCTCGGCCGCCCCCATGAGGTGCGTGGGGTGGTGGGCCATGGCGACGCCCGGGCCCGCGACCTCGGGTTCCGCACCGCGAACGTGGCCGTGCCCGACACGGTGTGCCTGCCCGCGGATGGCATCTACGCCGGCTGGTACCGGACCCCCGACGGGCAGTGGCATCCCACCGCCATCTCCCTGGGTCGGCGTCCGACCTTCTACGAGTTCGCCGACACCTCGTTGCTCGAGGCCCATCTCATCGACTTCGAGGGCGATCTCTACGGCCAGTCCGCGCGGGTGCGCTTCGTGGCCCGTCTGCGCGAGGAACGAAGGTTCGACTCCGTCGACGCCCTCATCGCCCAGATGGCCATCGATGTCGACGAGGCTCGCCGGCTGTTGCGCTGAGCCGGGTCACCAGGGTTCGTCGGGGATGCCGAAGAACTCGCTGTAGGCCCGCATCTGCTCGCGTCGGGCCCTCACGTCGATGCCGAGCTGGTCCACGTCATAGATCACCTTGCCGAACCGATCGCGTTCGTGGGTGGCCCCGTACTCCTGCAGCGCCGCTCGGGCTGCGGCGTCCATCGGCTGGTCGGCGAGCTCGTAGATGCGCTCGATGGTGCCGATGTCGTCGGCCATGAACTGATCGAAGCGCACATCGAGCGACTGCTCGGGCCCGCCGAGCAGGGCCCTGTCGCGCATGGCGGCGTTGAGCATGTCGTCGAGACGGTCGGCCCAGTAGTTGGAGATGGCCACGGGATCGACCGGTGCGAGCGAGGTGCGGGCCGTGTAGGAGACCATCGTGCCCATCGAGACCATCACCGAGATGGGGTCGCGGTGGGTGACGAGGAAGGTGGCATCGCCGAAGGTGGCGGCCAGCGGTCCGAACTGCTCGAGATGCTGCGGCGACTTCAGGACCCAGCGGGTGCCACCGCGCAGGAACTGGCAGGCCTTGAGCACGGTGCGCATGTACTCGTAGTGCGGGGTCTGATCGGAGGACCTGTAGAAGTCGCGCCAGGTCGGCATGGGCGCCATCGTCTCGAACAGCATCGTGGAGAAGTCGATGGCCAGCAGCTGGATCTCCTCGTGCACATGCCAGGTGGTCATCTCATGCATACGGGGGAACTCCGGGGCGATGGAGTTGATCATGGTGACGCCCATCTCGCAGCGGGCCAGGCGCGGGTCCTCCGGAGTGCCGGCGAGCGCAGCCTCGGACGGCATCGGGATCGGTTCGAGGCTCTCCCAGTAGGGCAGTGATCGGAGCGCCGGATCGCTCGAGATCAGGTTGTGCAGGTGGGTGGTTCCGGTGCGGGGCAGACCGGCGATGATGATGGGCCGGTCGATCTCGATCTCGTGGATCTCGGGGTGGCGCCCCAGCAGATCGGTCAGCAGCAGACGGTTGCGCAGCAGTCCGGTGCAGAGCCCGGCGGCCGAGAGCCGTCCCAAGGGGGAGAGAGGGGCCTCTGTGCGCAGGCAGTCGAGCAGCAGCTCGAGTCGGCCGATGAAGTCCTCCGGCCCGAAATCATCGAGTCCGAGCTCGGTCGAGGCCTGGGTCATGAGCGCATCGGCGTTCAGCTCCACCGCGTCGGCCATCGGGGCCACCGCAGCGAGCATCTCGAGGATCTCGGGCGAGAACCGGGGGTCGGCGAGGTCGTCCAGTCGGACCGGTGCCGGCCGCGAGCCCCCGCTGGATCCGATGTGTGCCATGGTTCCCCCTGATCCCGACCGTCCCCAGCGGCCGGTCCTGCGGAGGCCGATGGTAGGGCCCGCGGACCGGTCGGCGGCGCCCTCCGATCCGGTTCGGCAGGGCGGGGGCCCGGAGGGAATGGGGGATTCCGGGACCCTGCTGCTACCGTGACGGGGTCGGTCGGCCGTCCCGGTCCGCCGACATCCGCCCCCGATCACGCCAGGCCGTCGACCGAGTTCGCCGGCGCAGCGGATCATGGAGCCGGGTCCGACACCCACAGCAAGGAATCCTCATGTCCCCTGAACCCGCCAACCTCCCTCCCAAGGCCGGCACCATCGCCGAGCATCGTCTGCACGAGACCGACACCGGTTCTCCTGAGGTGCAGATCGCGCTGCTCACCGATCGGATCAACCACCTGACCGAACACCTCAAGTCGCACAAGAAGGACCACCACAGCCGTCGTGGCCTTCTCATGCTGGTCGGTCGCCGTCGTCGTCTTCTGGATTACGTCCGCAAGAACGACGTGGAGCGCTACCGCACCATCATCGCCAAGCTCGGCCTGCGCCGATAGTTGGCCCGGGCGACCAGTCGTCGCCCTCCCGTTCGGGGTCGGAACCGCCGACCCCGGACCCACACCCGGCGATGCGTCGTCCTCAGTTGCCGGTGGTGAGTCCCGCAGCCCTCGTTGCGTGGTTCACCACTGGGAACTGGGTCACCGTCACCGGCTCGATCGGACCACGAGGGTCCGATCGCCGAACCGGACCCATCGGTCCGTGTCCCAAGGAGACAACCCATGGCAGAAGCCATTTCCATCGACGCCGTCATCCCCGGCGCCCCCGACAAGACCATCAAGTTCTCGACCGGCAAGCTCGCCGGCCAGGCCGATGGTGCCGTCACCGTCCAGATCGGTGACACCGTGATGCTCGTCACCGCCACGGCCGCCAAGTCCGCCCGCGAGGGTGCCGACTTCTTCCCGCTCACCGTGGACATCGAGGAGCGCATGTACGCCGCCGGTCGTATCCCCGGCTCGTTCTTCCGTCGTGAGGGCAAGGCCTCCGACCAGGCCATCCTCACCTGTCGTCTCATGGACCGTCCGCTGCGTCCGTGCTTCCCCGACGGCTTCCGCAACGAGGTCCATGTCGTCGGCACCGTCCTGGCCGCCGATCTCATCAATCCCCACGATGTCATCGCCATCAACGGCGCCTCCGCGGCGCTGGTGCTCTCCGGCATCCCCTTCGACGGCCCCATCGGTGCGGTGCGCATCGCCTTCAGCACCGAGGGCACATGGATCCCCCATCCCACCTACGAGGAGGGTCAGGAATCCACCTTCGAGATGGTCGTGGCCGGTCGGGCGCTGCCCGATGGCGACGTGGCCATCTCCATGGTCGAGGCCGGAGGCACCGAGGCGGCCTGGCCGGCGTTCCAGAACGGCGCCCCCAAGGTCGATGAGGACGTGCTCGCCGGTGGTCTCGAGGTCGCCAAGCAGTACATCCTCCAGTCGATCAACGCCCAGCGTCAGCTCATGGCCGCCGCCGGCGTCAAGGAGCCGATGGCCTACAGCGTGAGCGTCGACTACACGCCCGAGATCCTCGCCGCCATGCAGGCCAAGCGCGAGCAGATCACCGCCACCCAGATCATCTCCGACAAGACCGCTCGTCTCGAGGCCGAGGCGGCGCTGCGCGATGCGCTGGTCGCCGAGCTGCTCCCGAGCTTCTCCGAGGTCGACGGCGCCGAGCGTCAGCTCAAGGCGGCGTTCCGGTCGGTCACCAAGGCGGTGGTGCGTTCGCGCATCGTCAACGAGGGTGCCCGCATCGACGGACGCGGCCCCAAGGACATCCGTCCGCTCTCCTCCGAGGTCGGTCTGCTCCCGTCGGTGCACGGCTCCGGTCTGTTCCAGCGCGGTGAGACCCAGGTGCTCAACGTCACCACCCTCGGCATGCCCCGCATGGAGCAGATGATCGACGCCCTCGGCGACGTCACCCGCAAGCGCTACATGCACCACTACAACTTCCCGCCGTACTCCACCGGCGAGACCGGCTTCATGCGCGGCCCGAAGCGTCGCGAGATCGGTCACGGCATGCTCGCCGAGCGCGCCCTCCTGCCGGTCCTGCCCACCCCCGAGGAGTTCGCCTACACCATCCGCACCGTCTCCGACGTGCTGTCCTCGAACGGTTCCACCTCGATGGGTTCGGTCTGCGGCTCGACCCTGTCGATGATGGACGCCGGTGTGCCGCTGCGGGCCCCGGTGGCCGGCATCGCCATGGGTCTGGTCTACGCCGATGGCAAGTACACCACCCTCACCGACATCCTCGGTGCGGAGGACGCCTTCGGCGACATGGACTTCAAGGTGGCCGGAACCTCCGAGTTCGTCACCGCCCTGCAGCTCGACACCAAGATCGACGGCATCCCCGCCGATGTGCTGGCCCAGGCGCTGCAGCAGGCCAAGGAGGCCCGCCTCGCCATCCTCGAGGTCATGGCCGGCGCCATCGCCGAGCCGCGTCCCGAGGTCGGCGAGACCGCACCGAAGATCATCAGCTTCGAGATCCCCATGGACAAGATCGGCGAGGTCATCGGTCCGAAGGGCAAGGTCATCAACGCCATCCAGCAGGAGACCGGCGCCGACATCAGCGTCGACGACGACGGTTCGGTCGGCCGCGTGAGCATCGGCTCCACCGACGGTGGTGCGGTGCGTGAGGCCGAGCGCCAGATCCGTCTGATCCTCAACCCGCCCACCGCCGAGGTGGGTCAGACCTACATGGGTCGGGTCGTCAACGTCACCAAATTCGGTGCGTTCGTCAACATCCTGCCGGGCCGCGACGGTCTGCTGCACATCTCGAAGATCGGTGGCGGCAAGCGCATCGATCGCGTCGAGGACGTCCTCGATCTCGGCGATGCCGTCGAGGTCCGCGTCGACGACGTCGATCCGAACGGCAAGGTGTCGCTCTCGCTGGCCAGTGCGCCGGCCACCGACAACGCGGCGGCTCCGGCGGCCTCGGCCCCGGCGGCTGCTCCGGCCGAGTCCGGTGACCGGGAGTACGTCTCGTTCGAGGACGCCTTCGACTCCGAGATGAGTGCCGAGCTGGGCGATCTCGGCCCCGCCAGCGCCCCGCTCCGCGACGACAACGGTGGTGGCCGCGGCCGTCGCAGTGGTGGGGGTGGCGGCCGTCGCCGCTGATCCCGCGACCCTCGCCTCCGCCTCGGAGGCCGAGATCGAACGATCCGAACTCCCCTCGGGCGTGCGCGTCATCACGGAGCGCATGCCCGAGGCGCGTTCGGTCAGCATCGGCATGTGGTTCGCCGTGGGATCCCGCGACGAGCCGGCGCCCATCGCCGGGGCCTCGCATTTCCTCGAACACCTGCTGTTCAAGGGCACCGAGCAGCGATCGGCCCGTTCGATCGCCCTGGCCGTCGACGCCGTCGGCGGGGAGATGAACGCCTACACGACCCGCGAGCACACGGCGTACTACCTGCGTCTGCCCGTGACCGAGCTGCACGACGGCCTGGAACTGCTGGCTGATGTGGTGAGCGCCCCGGCGTTCCGCGAGCACGAGCTCGACGCCGAGCGCGAGGTGATCATCGAGGAGCTCCTCATGAGTGAGGACACCCCCGACGATCTCGTCATCACGGCGCTCTACGAGAGCCTCTACCCCGATCATCCACTGGGCCGCGAGACCCTGGGCAGTCACGACACCGTCGAGGCCATGACCCGGGAGGATGTGGCCGACTTCCATCGGCAGTGGTACCGCCCCCGCAACGCCGTGGTGGCCGCCGCCGGCGCACTCGACCACGGACAGGTCTGCGCCGTCATCGATGACCTCTTCGCCGGCATCGAGCCCGGTGCCGCTCCGCAGCGCACCGCACCACCGGCCACCCTGCGTCCGCTGGTGGTGCTCGACCGACCCATCGAACAGGTGCATCTGGCCGTGGGCTGGCCGGGTCTGCCGCTGGCCGATGAGGACCGCTACGCCATGTGGGTGGCCAACCACGTCCTCGGCGGCGGGATGTCGAGCCGGCTGTTCCAACAGGTCCGTGAGGAGCGCGGTCTGGCCTACACCGTGTTCACCTCTCCGTCCTCCTACAGCGACGCCGGATCACTCATCCTCTACGCCGGGACCGCGCTCAACCGTCTCGGCGAGCTGCTCACGGTGGTGGAGGATGTGCTGGCCGGCTTCGTGGCCGAGGGCATCACCGAGGAGGAGCATGCCGTCGCCCTCGGGTACCTCGAGGGTTCGATGCTGCTCGGTCTCGAGGACAGCGGCGCCCGCATGAGTCGTCTCGGCACCGGGCTGGCCACCCGCGATGCGGTCACGCCGGTCGACGAGCACATCCGTCGCATCCGGGCCATCACCCCCGCCGATGTCGCCGCCGTCATCGGCCGCATCTTCGCCGGGCCCCGGGCGGTGGCCGCCGTCGGTCCGCTCGGGTCGGGAAACCCCGCCCTGGATCGCTTCGTGCAGGGCTAAGTTCGCCCCATGACTGGTGTCGAGACCATCCGTGTCGGAGTGGCGGGCGCAGGTGGCCGCATGGGTTCCACTGTCTGTCGTGCTGTCGACGCCGATCCGGCGCTGGAACTGGTGGCGGCCGTCGATCCGCACCATGCCGGTCTCGACATGCGTCAGGTCACCGGCACCGACCACCACTGGAACGTCTCGGCCACGGCGCAGGCCTTCGTCGACGCCGAGGTCCAGGTCGTGGTCGATTTCACCCATCTGGATGCCGCTCGCGAGAACCTGCTGTTCCTCGCCGCCCACGGCATCCATGCCGTCACCGGCACCACCGGCTTCAGTGATGCCGACTACGCCGCCTTCACCGAGGCCTTCCGCAGTTCGAACTGCGTGATCGCCCCGAACTTCGCCATCGGTGCGGTGCTGATGATGCGGTTCGCCGAACTGGCCTCCCCGTACTTCGAGACGGCCGAGATCATCGAACTGCACCACGACGCCAAACTCGACGCCCCGTCCGGCACCGCCATGCTCACCGCTGAGCGCATGGCGGCCGCTTCCGCCCAGTGGGCCCCCGATCCCACCCGCACCGAACTGCTCGACGGTGCCCGCGGTGGCGAGGGTCCCGCCGGCATCCGGGTGCACGCCCTGCGCCTGCGCGGCATGGTCGCCCATCAGGAGGTCATCCTCGGCACCACCGGGCAGACCCTGACGATCCGCCATGACTCCTACGACCGTGACTCGTTCATGCCCGGTGTGGTGCTGGCGGTCAGGGCGGTGGCCGACCGCCCCGGTATCACGATCGGTCTGGACGCTCTTCTGGATCTGTAGCGGGTGGATCTGCAGCGGGACCCGTCGTGATCGACCCGGGCTGATCCTGCGGTCCGGGCCGTTCGAACGGTTCGTGCAGTTCGTGCAGTTCGGGGACTGGGTGGCCGAGGGCCACCTCATCGGCCACATCCTCGAGATCGTGGAGCGCATCCATCTCGCGATCGCCCCGACGCAGTTCCCCGATGACGCTGAACGCCACCAGACCGACGGTGACGATGAGGATGGGGATCCGCCAGGTGGCCACGAACCCGAGGAACGCGTCGAGCGGTCCGGCGAACACATCCCCGATGACCTGCAGCATGAGCAGCCGGCCGAGTGTGCCCACGATGTCGAGGCAGATGAACACCACGGGCGACATGCGGGCCACACCGGCGATCAGGCACACGTAGTTGTTGGGGAACATCAGCACCAGCGGCCAGCTGAACCGGCCGAACCAGCGTTCCAGACGCACCATGAAGGTGCTGACGGTGGGCGTGCGCCGCTCCATCCACCGCAGGGCGGCCGGACCGTAGAACCAGCCGAGCAGGAAGAAGAACGGGTCGGGGGCGAGCAGCCGCAGCGTGCCGATGAGGTAGTACCACCCCACCGAGATCTGGTTGACGACGAGCACGAGGTAGCGGTTCTTGGCGCTCAGCCCGATGAGCAGACGCGGATTCGACTCGACCAGTGTCGGCCACAGGGCATCGGCGATGGAGCCGCAGATCACCATGATGATGATCGGGGCGAGCAGCGCCGTCAGGGGTCGGCGGCCCGGATGGGCGGGAGGGGGAGCGGTTCCGTCGGACAGAGCAGGGAGTCTCTCACGTACGCTGTCGCATGGTTCGGGTCGGAGGCGGCCCCACCGTCCGGGAGGAAGTTCCGATGAAGGGTCTGATGCAGGATGGGCCACTGGTCCTCACCCATTTCTTCGACCGGGCCGAGAAGCTGTTCCCGGCCAAGGAGATCGTCACCGCCACCGCCACCGGGATCGAGCGGGAGACCTACGGCGAGTGGGCGCACCGGGTCCGTCTCCTCGGTGGGGTGTTCGACGATCTCGGACTGTCGGCCGATGCCCGGGTCGGCACCTTCGCCTGGAACTCGGCGCGTCATCTCGAGCTGTACTTCGCCGCACCCTGCAGCGGCCGGGTGCTGCACACCCTGAACATCCGGCTGTTCCCCGAGCAGATCACCTATGTGGTCAACCACGCCGCCGACGAGGCGATCTTCGTCGACCGCTCCCTGCTCGGTCTCATCTGGCCGCTCGTCGACACCTTCACCACGGTGCGTCACATCATCGTGATGGACGACGGTCGCGGTGATCTCCCCGTCGACACCGGTGGCCGCACCCTGCTCGACTACGAGACCCTGCTGCGCAACGCCTCGCCGGTGGAGTTCACCGTCACCGACGAGAACCAGGCGGCATCGATGTGTTACACGAGTGGCACCACCGGCAACCCCAAGGGCGTCGTCTACTCGCACCGCTCGAACTGGTTGCATGCGGTGGCGGCCATGACCGCTGACAGTCTCGGGGCCTGCGAGCGCGATGTGATCCT
The DNA here is from genome assembly GCA_018969405.1 of Acidobacteriota bacterium. Taxonomy (GTDB): domain Bacteria; phylum Actinomycetota; class Acidimicrobiia; order Acidimicrobiales; family Acidimicrobilacustridaceae; genus Acidimicrobilacustris. Next base: position 65 of record JAGWYK010000024.1, on the reverse strand, counting down.
CCCGGTGGTCCCGATGTTCCACGCCAACGCCTGGGGGCTCGCCCATGTCGGTGTGGCCACCGGCG
>JAGWYK010000023.1 GCA_018969405.1 Acidobacteriota bacterium | reverse complement strand
GCCACCGGAAGGGTCTCGAAGGTCACCCGTGACCCGGCCAGCACCCCGAGGGCGGACTCGAGTCCCGCTCCCGGGCTCGCCACCTCGCCGGAGGGGTCGGAGGCGGCGATCAGGGCCTTCCAGAACGCCTGCACCCGATCAGAGTGGGCCAGGGCGTCGCCGGTGCCGGCCGAGGCGGTGAGGTAGCGGATGACCCCATCGCCGTCGAGGGCGATCGATCCCTTCGGGAATGCGACGACGCGGCCGGTGGCGATCTCGGTCGGGTTGTTCACCGTCAGCGACCCGGCGGCGGCGACGAGCGCACCGAGCTGGGCCGGGTCGAGCACCACCACCCGGTCGAACTCGAGGTTCAACAGCTCACCGAGCGCCACCCGGGTCGGCTCCACCCCGGAGTTCCTGTGGAGCGTCTCGATGGTGACCGGGACGATCGCGCCGGGGCTGGGTGCGATGTAGACGTCGGTCTGCACCGGGACGTCGATGACGCCACCGGTGCCATCGGACCCGTGGGCCAGGATGGAGGCGGCGATGAGCGAGTCGTCGGCGCCGACGAGCAGAACGAGATCGGTCGGCGTCTTCTCGACGATGGCCTCGAATCCCGGGGCGGAGGAGTCGGTGATCCGGGTGACCAGACGCCCGTCCCTGCTCCCCCAGATGATCCGGAAGCCGACCACCACGAGCGCCACGGCCAGCGCGACGAGGAGCAGCGGCACCAGACCGAACAGCATCCGTCGACTCACGAGCCGTCTCCTCCATGATCGTGCGGCCGGCGCCGCGGAATCCTCGGCGGTGATCTTGTCGCGCGCCGGCGCCGCTGCGCGGTCGGCCGAGATCACCGCGCCGTCGATCGCGTCCGCCGCCGAGTTCGACGCACCGCTCGGTCCGGGCTCCCCCACCCCGTCGATCGCCGGCTCCGGTGGCGCCGCGTCCTCCGTCGCCTCGGGCTCGGGCTCGGGCTCGGGCTCGGGCGAAGGTTCCGGAACCGGAGGATCCTCCGGCGTCGCGTCGGACGGCGACGGTGCCGACACCACCGACGGGCTCGGCTCGGGGATCGGCGGCTCCCCGGGGCGGGCGACACGGACGGCGACGGGACGCGACTTCGACTCCTCCCAGATCTGGGCGAGCAGCGCCGTCAGCGGATCGACCTCGGCTCCTGCGTCGCCGGCATCGTCGCCGGCGTTGTCGTCCGCATCGTCGACCGAGGGGTCGGAGCGTCGTCCGGCCACGGGATCATCGCCGGCGACCGGGTCGCCCGCTGGTGCTCGATCGCCCTCATCGGGCCAGAGGGAGTCGGTCATGGGGAGCCTTCAGCGTACAGGCCGTGCTCGACGATGTAGCGCAGGACGCCATCGGGGACCAGCTGCCCGACGGGCTCACCCGCCGCCACCCGGCGCCGCACCGTCGACGAGGAGATGTCCTCCGGCAGACCCTCGACATGGACGACGTCCCAGGCCGGCGGAGCCGCAGCCGGCGGCATCCCGGGACGGTCGACGACGGCGAGGCGGGCCAGACCCGGCAGATCCTCGGGTCGGTGCCAGGTGTCGAGCTGCGCTGCGGCATCAGCCCCGACGATCAGGACGAGGATCGCCGCAGGTTCGAGACGCCTGAGTTCCTCCAGGGTGTCCACGGTGTAGGACGGGCCGCCCCGTTCGATCTCCAGCGGACAGCACCGGAGCCCCTCCTCGCCCGAGACGGCCGCCTCGACCATGGCGAGCCGGTGGGGTGCTGCGGTGACGGTCCGTGATCCCGACTTCTGCCACGGGTCGTGGGCCACCACGAACAGGACCTCGTCGAGACCGAGGGCCGATCGGACCCTGTGAGCGATGCCGACATGGCCGATGTGGGGAGGATCGAAGGTTCCCCCCAGCACGCCGATCGCCCGTCTCCCGCCCACCATCGGCGCAGACTACGGCAACCCCCGCCCCGATCCGCTGTCGGGCCGGAGCCGGAAGCCCTGCGTGCACCGCAGGGCGCTCCGGGTCCCGGATCCCCGTCGCCCCGGCCTCGATCACCCAGACGGGTGACGCATGTCACCAGCCAGTGGGGGAACATCGGCCTCGGTCCGTGCGGTTACACGGGTGTCGTTTCCCGCACCCCCATCGGACCCGACAGCGACGCCGGTCCCCGACCGGATGGAGAGAAGTGATCATGAGCGATTCAGTCGGCCAGTACCTCAACGAGATCGGACTCGTCCCCCTGCTCACCGCTCTCGAGGAGCGCGAGCTCGCCCAGATCATCGAGAAGGGCGTCGAGGCGAGCGCCCGGCTCGAGAACGGTGAGCGTTCCGTCGAGCTGCGCCGCGCCGTGCGGGCCGCAGCCTCGGCCAAGGACCGCTTCATCCGCGCCAACCTCCGCCTCGTGGTGAGCATTGCCCGTCGCTATCCGCTCCCCCCCGGCATGGAGCTGCTCGACCTCATCCAGGAGGGCAACATCGGTCTCGAGCATGCGGTCGACAAGTTCGACTGGCGCAAGGGATTCAAGTTCTCCACCTACGCCACCTTCTGGATCCGACAGGCCATCGGACGCGCCCTCGATCAGAAGGCCAGCCTCGTGCGCCTCCCCGGCGACCGGTCAGCCAGCCTGCGTGCCGCCCTGCGTCAGGCCAGTGGCAACGGCGAGGAGCTCGACGCCGAGCACGCCGAGCTGCATCGGCTCACCACCCCGACCTCCCTCGACCGTCCGATCGGCGAGGACGAGTCGAACCAGCTCGGCGACCTGATCGCCGATGTCGCCCCCGGTCCCGAGCAGATCGCCATGGACCGCGCCGATGAGCAGATGCTGGGTGACCTGCTGTCGGTGCTCGACTCCCGGGCCCGCTTCGCGGTCGAGCAGCGGTTCGGACTCGCCGACGGGCAGCGACGCTCGTACCGAGAGGTGGGTGACGAGCTCGGCGTCACCGCAGAGGCCGCCCGCCGCCTGGTCAAGCGGGCCGTCTCCACCGTCAAGGAGCATGCCGGCGAACTCATCGACGTGTTCTGATCCCCGGAACGGCTTTGCGCCGACGACCCGCTTTCGGACAACGTAGGGCTGTGAGTCCCACCTGGTCACCCTCCTCCTGGCGGTCGTTCCCGTCGGTCCAGCAGCCCGATTGGGACGATCCGGCCGAACTGGAGCGCGTCGTCGAGGAGTTGAGCGCCCTGCCCCCGCTGGTCTTCGCCGGAGAGGCCCGCAGGCTCACCGCCGATCTCGGGAGGGTCGCCGCCGGCGAGGCGTTCCTGCTCCAGGCCGGCGACTGCGCCGAGTCCTTCGACGCCTTCTCCGCCGATGCCATCCGGGACAAGCTGAAGGTCATCCTCCAGATGGCCGTCGTGCTCATGTACTCCTCCGGGGTGCCCGTGGTGAAGGTCGGTCGCATCGCCGGTCAGTTCGCCAAGCCGCGCTCGGCCGGGACCGAGACCATCGACGGTGTCACCCTGCCGTCGTTCCGCGGGCACATGGTCAACGACATCGGTTTCGACGCCGAGGCCCGGCGCGCCGATCCCCGCCGTCTCATCACCGCCTACCACCAGTCGGCCTCCACACTGAACCTGCTGCGGGCCTTCGCCAAAGGTGGGTTCGGCGACCTGTCGCGGGTGCATGCCTGGAACCAGCAGTTCGTCGCCTCCAGTGCTGAGGGTCGGCGCTATGAGGAGGTGGCGGCCGGCATCGATCGCACCATCCGGTTCATGGCCGCCTGCGGCATCGACACCGAGGCCACCCCGCAGTTGCACACCGTCGATGTCTCCACCAGCCACGAGGCACTCATCCTCGGCTACGAGCAGGCGCTCACCCGACAGGACTCCCTCACCGGCGACTGGTACGACTGCTCCGCCCACATGCTCTGGATCGGCGAGCGAACCCGGCAGATCGACGGCGCCCATGTCCATTTCCTCTCCGGGGTCGGCAATCCGCTCGGCTGCAAGGTCGGGCCCTCCATCACCCCCGATGAGGTCGTGGCGCTCTGCGAGGCGCTCAATCCCGACCGCATCCCGGGACGCCTGACCCTCATCAGTCGCATGGGTGCCGACCAGATCGGCACGGCGCTGCCGCCGCTGCTCGAGGCCGTGAAGGAGTCAGGTCATCCGGTGGCATGGGCCTGTGATCCCATGCACGGCAACACCTTCACCGCTCCCAGCGGCCGCAAGACCCGTCACTTCGACGCCGTTCTGGCCGAGATCGCCGGGTTCTTCGCCGCCCATCGCGCCGCCGGCACCTGGCCGGGCGGCGTGCACATCGAACTCACCGGCGACGATGTCACCGAATGCCTCGGAGGGGCCGAGCAGATCCTCGACGCCGATCTCGGCACCCGCTACGAGACCATGTGTGATCCCCGGCTCAACGGTCGTCAGTCGCTGGATCTGGCGTTCCGCGTGGCCGAGCTGCTGCAGCGGTCCTGACTACGTCACTCCAGGATCTCGACGAACCTCTCGAGCTGCCGCAGGTTGCGACACTCATAGGTGCCATCACAGTGGGCGCCGTACTCACCGACGATGGAATCACCGGTGTCCCAGTAGGCCTTCGGCTCGGGGTTCAGCCAGTAGACGTGTCGCGCCTTCTTCTGGATCTCTCCGACGACCCAGGCCTGCGAGGCGTGGTAGTTGTTGCGGGCGTCGCCGAGGATGAGCACGGTGGTCTTGGGGCCGATCTCACGGCCGTAGCGATCCCAGAAGACCTCGAAGGCGTGGCCGTAGTCGGAATGGCCGTCGACCCAGACCACATCGGCTTCGGTGTTGACCCGATGGATGGCCACGGCGATGTCCTCCACCCCCTCGAAGAACCGGGTCACCTCGTCGATGCCATCGATGAACACGAATGAACGCACCCGGGAGAACTGACCGGAGATGGCGTAGACGAGCTGCAGGGTGAAGCGGGCGAAGGCGGCCACCGAACCGGAGATGTCAGCGACGACGAAGATCTCGGGCTTGGCGGGGCGCGGATAGCGGAACTTGGGGTCGGCCGGCACACCGCCGTAGCTGAGTGAGTGCCGGACGGTGCTGCGGAAGTCGAGAGGACCCTTGCGACCGTGACGGCGCTTGCGGGCCAGGCGCACGGCGAGCTTGCGGGTGAGCGGGTAGATGGCCTTGCGCAGACCCATCAGCTCCTCGCGGCTGGCATGCATGAAGTCGACGTCCTCGGGCAGCGGTTTGCGCAGGGTCTTGGCCATGGCCTCCACGCCGCGGTCGGCCACCAGCCGACGTCGGATCTCAGCCTCGATCTCCTGCTTGAGGCGGTCGACGCGCGAGTCGAACTCGTCCTTCTCGAGACGTTCCTCGAGCGGCGTGAGCGGGGCGGGGGCATCATCGCGGGCCTCGGCCATGAGCCGTTCGAGCACCGTGTCGAGATCGAGGTTCCGCAGCGTGCGGTAGAGGTAGTAGGTGCCCCCCACCGGTCGACCCGGCTCCATCCCGGCGTAGCGGGTGACCGCCTGACGGGCGAGCGCCCGCAGCATGGCCTCATCCCCCTTCTGCAGGGCCCGGAACAGCATCTCGGCCATCTGCTCCGGCGAGAGCGCCTCTCCCCCACCGCCACCGGTGCCGGCACCGGCCGCCTCGGGGTTGGCGGCGGTGTCGTCGTCCTCGGGCTGCACCGACTCGTCGGATCCACCGAGGGCGTAGCCCGGTCCGCGCAGCGAGAAGTACACCTCGAACACGGTCTCGAAGGCCCGCCAGTGCGCATTGTTCTTCACCAGCGTCGCCGCCAGCGCGTACTTGAAGGCGTTGCGATCCTCGATCGGGATGTGGGTGATCGCCTGCATGGCGTCGAGGTTCTCGGTGAGGCTCACCGGGAGACCGGCGGCCCGCAGCTCGACGATGAACCCCGTGAGCAGATCCAGCATCGACGACTCGGAGGTGACGGTCATGGTCGGATCAGGAGGTGCGGGGCACGCCGGGGCGGCGCTGGGAGGTGTCGGCCGAGAGTTCCTTCGTGGCCCGGGCGATGTCGCTCTGGTACTTGAGCAGGATGTTGAGCGTCTCGATGGCGTCGGCCTCGGTGATGGAGTCGACCCCCAGCATCAGCAGCGTGCGGGCCCAATCGATGGTCTCGGAGACCGACGGTGACTTCTTGAGCTCGAGCTGGCGGATCGAACGGACGATGCGGGTGACCTGATCGGCGAGGTTCTCGGTGATCTCGGGCACCTTCGTGAGCACGATCTCCTTCTCCCGCTCCATGTCCGGATAGTCGATGTGGAGGAACAGGCACCGTCGCTTGAGGGCCTCGGAGAGCTCACGGGTGTTGTTGGAGGTGAGGAAGACCATGGGGATCTGGCGGGCGGTGATGGTGCCGAGCTCCGGGATGGAGACCTGGTAGTCCGAGAGGATCTCGAGCAGCAGCGCCTCAGTCTCGATCTCGACCCGGTCCACCTCATCGATCAGCAGCACGACCGGCTCGGGGGACCGGATCGCCTCGAGCAGCGGGCGCGTGAGCAGGAACTCATCGGAGAAGATGTCGGTCTCGATGTCCTCCCAGGTCGACTCGTTGTTGCGCTCGGCCTGGATGCGCAGCAGCTGCTTCTTGTAGTTCCACTCGTAGAGCGCCTTCGACTCGTCGAGACCCTCGTAGCACTGCAGACGGATGAGACGGGCGCCGAGGATCTCGGCCACCGACTTGGCCAGCTGGGTCTTGCCGGTGCCCGCCGGGCCCTCCACGAGGATCGGCTTGCCCAGCCGATCGGCGAGGAACACCACACCGGCGATGGCATCGTCGGAGAGATAGTCGACGTCGCGGAGGCGGGCGCGGACGGAGGCGGGGGAATCGAAGCGGGAATCCATCCGGGCAACGTATCCCACGGGGCCGACCGGGCCCGATTCGCTGGAGGTCGCTCAGCCCCGGGTCTGACCCTCGCCCCGCACGATGAACTTCACGCAGGTGAGTTCGCGCAGTCCCATCGGACCGCGGGCATGGAGCTTCTGGGTCGAGATCCCGATCTCGGCGCCGAAGCCGAACTCCTCACCATCGACGAACCGGGTGGAGGCGTTGACCAGCACCGCAGCCGCGTCGACCTCGGTGGTGAACCGGTCGGCGGCGGCGAGATCGCCGGTGATGATGGCCTCGGAGTGCCCCGACCCATAGGTGGCGATGTGGTCGATGGCCTCGTCGAGGTCCTCGACCACCCGCACGGCGAGACGGAGATCCAGGAACTCGGTCGACCAGGCCTCCTCATCAGCGGCGGTGGCACCCGGAAGCAGCGCGGCGGCCCGGGGATCGGCCAGGAGTTCGACCCCGTCGAGTGCCTCTGCGGCGCGGGGCAGGAACGCCTCGGCCACCGAGGCATGCACGAGGAGGGTCTCGGCGGCGTTGCAGACCGAGGGCCGTTGGGTCTTGGCGTTCACGATGATGCGCGTGGCCATGTCGAGATCCGCAGCAGCATCCACATAGACATGACAGTTGCCATCACCATCGATGACGTAGGGAACGGTGGCGTGCTCGAGGATCGAACGGATGAGCGAAGGTCCGCCGCGCGGGATGAGACAGTCGACGAATTCCCGCTGGCGCATGAACTCGATGGCGGCCTCCCGACTCACGTCCTCGACGAGGAGGACCGAATCGGCGGGCAGACCGACCGACGCGATCGCCTCGCGCAGCACGGTGGTGATGACGGTGTTCGACCGGATCGCACCGGAGGAGCCGCGCAGGAACGCCGCGTTGCCGGACTTGAGGCACAGACCGGCGGCATCGGAGGTCACGTTGGGTCGGTTCTCGTAGATGATGGCGACCACGCCGAGCGGCACCCGCACCCTGGTGATGCGGAGTCCGTTGGGGCGCACCCATCCGTCGAGGACCTCGCCGACCGGATCGGCGAGACCGGCGACCTGCCGCAGGCCGGCCGCCATGGCGCCGACCCGAGCCTCGGTGAGCCGCAGACGATCGATGACCGTGGCGGCGACACCATCGGACTCGGCGGCGGCGACATCAGCGGCGTTGGCCGCGAGGATCTCGGCGGTGCGGGCGATGAGCAGGTCGGCGGCCGCATGCAGAGCCGCATCCCTCTGCTCGCTCGATGACCCGGCGAGCACCCGGGAGGCCGCCCGGGCCCGCCGTCCGAGATCGGCGATGCGCTCAGCGAGGGAGTGATCGGCGTCGCCGGTGGACGTGGAGGAGATGGTGGTCGTCACCACCCCATCGTACCGCTCGGTCCTGCTCGGGGACTCGAGGGCTCGGGGCCATGGCGACACCGCACTACGGTGACGGCGATGAGTCGACCCGCCGATGAGCCGGCCGCGCCGCGGACCGAGCGGCAGCTGCTGCGGTCGAGCGGTGTCGTCGCCCTCGGCACCGGGCTGAGCCGCCTCACCGGTTTCATCCGGGTGGCGGTCATGGCCTACGCCCTCGGTGCCACAGCACTCGCCGAGGCCTACAACCTGGCCAACAACACCCCGAACCTCATCTACGACCTCGTGCTCGGTGGGATCCTGTCGGCGACGCTCGTGCCGGTCATCGTCGAGCACATCGACTCGGGGGACGACGAGGCGATCGACGCCATCTCCACCGTCATCGGTGTGGTCCTGCTCGTCACCACCGCGCTGGCCATCCTGTGCGCCCCGCTGATCATCGCGGCGTTCAACCTGACCTCCTCGACCGCGGAGGCCCGGTCCCAGGCGGTGGTCGCGGTGCCCCTGCTGATGCTGTTCCTCCCGCAGATCCTCTTCTACGGCCTCTCCAGCCTCGGCACCGCACTGCTCAACGCCCGACGGTCCTTCGCCGTGCCCGCCTTCGCGCCGGTGCTGAACAACCTCGTGGTCATCGCCGTGTTCCTCGCCCTGCCCCGTCTCGCCGGCGGGCGGAGTCCGACCTTCGAGCAGGTCGCCGATGACAACCTCCTGCTGATCTACATCGGAGCCGGCACCACCCTCGGCATCATCGCCATGACCGTGGTCCTGTGGCCGGCGCTGCGATCGGTGGGCATCCGGCCCCGATGGAGGTTCCGGCCGCGCCACCCCGCGGTGCGCGAGATCGGCCGGCTGTCGGGCTGGACCCTCGGCTATGTGATCAGCAACCTCATCGCGTACGTCGTGATCCAGACCCTGGCCAACGGGATCGACGGTGTCACCGAGTACGCGTATGCCTACATCTTCTTCCAGCTCCCCTACGGCCTCTGGACCGTCTCGGTGATGACCGCCTACACCCCGGAGATGGCTGCGGCCTGGGCCCGCGGTGAGCTCGACGAGCTCCGCGGACGATTCTCCGCAGGATTCCGCCTCCTGCCGGTGGTCATCCTCCCACTGTCGATCCTGCTCGTGGGTCTCGCCCATCCGATCATCACCGTCATCCTCGAGCACGGGAGTTTCGACGGCGCCTCCGGTGATCTCACAGCCCGCACCCTCATGGCCTTCGCCGTCGGACTCCCGGCGTTCTCGGCCTACCTGTACGCCATGCGCGGTTTCTACGCGCTGCGCGACACCCGTACACCGTTCATCATCAACCTCGGCGAGAACATCGCCAATGTGGCACTCGGTCTGCTGCTGCTCGACCGCTTCGGCGTGGTGGGTCTCGCCGCATCGTTCTCCATCGCCTACGCACTCTTCGCCGTGGTGGCGCTGGTGGTGCTGCACCGACGGATCGGACCCATCCTCGACCGCCGCACCGTCCGGGCCGTCTCGCGCCAGCTCCTGGCGGCGGTGGCCATGATCATCGCGGTGGTCCTCGGCGACCGGTACCTGTCGTCGATGCCGCCGATCGTGCAGCTGGTGGTCGTGGGCGGCGTGGGGCTGGCGGTGGACGGCGCCATGCTCATCCTCCTGCGATCCGAGGAGACCGCCCTGGTGCTCGACCGACTGCGTCGTCGTTAGGAGGGTCGGGATCGATCCGGACCGCCGGGAGCCTCGGCTCGCTCAGGTGAGCACCACGAGGTCATCGGCATGCACCAGAACCGCCGAACCGTCCGGCGTCCCCTCGGAGGACGCGAAGCGCACCAGGCCCTTGGCGAAGACCACTCCGTCGACGTCGATGATCTCGACGGCGTCGTCGCGATCGAACTCGCCCTCGACGCCGACGAGACCGGCGGCCAGCAGCGAGACCCCTCCGCGCTCGATCGCCCGACGCGCCCCCTGATCGACCCGGAGGCGACCGGCGGCTCGCACGGCGAAGGCGATCCAGAGCTTGCGAGCCGGAAGACGTCGATCGTGGGGACTCACACTGGTGCCGACCCCGGGCAGCCCGGCCACGGCGTCGAGCAGGACCCGCTCGCGGGTGGCCGCGGCGATCACGGTGCGGATGCCCGACCATGCGGCGATCTTGGCCGCCGCAAGCTTGGAGGCCATCCCTCCGCTGCCTCCGGCCGTACCGGGACCACCGGCCACCGCCTCGAGCTCCTTGTCGAACTCGACGATCTCCTCGATGAGCGTGGCCCCGGGATCCACACGGGGATCGGCGGTGAGCAGTCCGGGGGTGTCGGTGAGGAGCACCAGCAGGTCGGCACCGATCAGCTGGGCGACCAGCGCCGAGAGCCGATCGTTGTCGCCGAAGCGGATCTCGTCGTCGGCGATGGCATCGTTCTCGTTCACCACGGGCACGACGCCGAGTTCGAGCAGCCGCAGCAGGGTGCCTCGGGCCTGCAGGTACTGGGAGCGCACCACGAAATCCAGCGGGGCCAGCAGCACCTGACCGGACACGATGCCGTGGGAGGCGAGTTCCTCGTCGTACACGCTCATGAGCCGGCTCTGCCCGACCGCCGAGAGCGCCTGCAGGGTGATGGCATCGCGGGGTCGACGATCGCCGCCGAGACCGAGAGCGGGAAGACCGGCACCGATGGCGCCGGAGGTGACCACGACCACTGCGTGTCCATCGGTCCGCAGCGCCGCCACCTCGCCGCAGAGTCGGGCGATGGCCTCTCGCCGGATGGCGCCCTCGGCGTCGGTGAGCGAGGAGGTGCCGATCTTGGCCACCACGATCACGGTCAGTCCTCCTCGTACTCGAAGTTCAGACCGCCGATGCGCACGATGTCGCCCTCGCGGGCACCGGCCCGGGCCAGGGCCCGATCGACACCGAGCTTCTTGAGTCGGCTGTGGGCGAAGTCGAGGGCGTCGAGGTTGGTCAGATCGGACAGGGCCACCGCCCGCTCGGCCTGACGTCCCACCACCCGGTAGCTGCCGTCGTCCTCGCGCTCGATACGGAAACCCTCGGCCTCGGGTCGATGGACGATGAACCCCTCGGGCTCGACCTCGGTGGCGCGGGCGGCACGCACGAGATCGGCCATGCGCCCCGTGAGGTGCGCCAGGCCGGCCCCGGTGACCGAGGAGATGCAGAGATCCAGGGTGAGTCCGTCCTCGGTCGTGAACGCCGATCCCGCAGCGCCGTCGAGTTCACCGAGGAGATCGACCCGGGAACCGACGAGCAGGCGGGGGCGCTCAGCGAGATCGGGCTGGTAGGCGGCCAGTTCGTCGAGCAGCACCCGGGCCTGCTCCGCCGGGGCCGCCGCCGTGGTGCCGGTGACCCCGCCGGCGAGATCGATCAGCAGCACCAGCACGCGAGCCCGTTCGATATGACGGAGGAACCGATGTCCGAGGCCCTTGCCCTCGCTGGCGCCCTCGATGAGACCGGGGATGTCGGCCACGATGAACTCGGCGCCGTCATCGAGGCGCACCACGCCGAGGTTGGGTTCGAGGGTGGTGAAGGGATAGTCGGCGATCTTGGGCCGAGCCGCCGAGATCCGGGAGATGAGCGTGGACTTCCCCACGTTGGGGAACCCCACCAGGGCCACATCGGCCATCAGCTTCAGCTCGAGGTTGAGCCACTGCTCCTCGCCCAGCTCACCCTGCTCGGCGAAGGCCGGGGCCCGTCGACGGTTCGACAGGAACCGGGCGTTGCCCTTCCCCCCGCGACCGCCGGCCGCCGCCAACCAGCGATCGCCGGTGCTGACCAGATCGGCGAGCACCGTGCCCTCGCGGTCGAGCACCACGGTGCCCTCAGGGACGTGCACAACGAGGTCGTCGCCCCCTGCGCCGTGCTTCTTCTTGCCCTGCCCATGGGTTCCGTCAGGGGCTCGACGATGGGGATGGTCCTTGAACGCCAGCAGTGAGGCCACGTTGCGATCGGCGACCAACCAGATGCTGCCGCCTGCTCCACCGTCACCGCCATCGGGACCACCCTTGGCCACATGGGCCTCGCGCCGGAACGCGACGCAGCCGGCCCCGCCGTCGCCACCACGGACGTTGAGCTGACATTCATCGACGAATCCGGACACCCATCCAGCCTAGGAGCCAGCGACGGGTGGTCGGTGATGGGTTCCGATGTCGGCCACGACTGTCACAGCCGGTCGCCATACTGCTCCCATGGCCCTCTCATCCGAACCCACTCCGGGCGCCAGCACCGGGACAGACACCGGTGCGCTCCCACCGGTGCTCGAGCTCTCGGAGCGCGCCCGCACCTGGGCCTCGACCATGCGGGGCCATGAGTCCGGCGCGGTCGCCCACGCCCATCGCGAGCTCGGTCCCGTCGTCGGTCCGATCCAGCCGCTCCATCGCGAGGCCCGCGAGGAGCGCGAGCGCCAGCAGCTCGCCCCGGGAGCCACCCTGGCCGATGGCGCCGGCGATCGCGCCCGGCCCGAGACCCCCGATCCCTACCGCACCTGCTTCGAGCGCGACCGCGACCGCATCCTGCACGGGGCCACCGCCTTCCGCCGGCTCGCCGGCAAGACCCAGGTGTTCATCTTCCCCGACGACCACCAGCGCACCCGACTCACCCATGCCCTCGAGGTGGCCCAGATCGCCGTGGCCATCGCTCGCACCCTCGGCCTCAACGAGTCGCTCGCCGAGGCCATCGCCCTCGGCCATGACTGCGGCCATGGTCCCGGTGGTCACGCCAGCGAGGACGCCTTCGGCCCCTATCTCGTCGAGGGTTTCGACCATGCCGTCTGGGGAGCCGACGTCGTGCTGTCCCCGCTCAACCTGTGTCGCCAGACCCTCGACGGCATCCGGAACCATTCCTGGTCACGACCGGCGCCCTCCACCCCCGAGGGCGAGGTCGTCAGCTGGGCCGATCGCATCGCCTACGTCTGCCATGACTTCGAGGACGCCGTCTCGGCGGGTGTGCTCGGCCTCGATGCGCTCCCGACCGAGGTCGAGCAGCGCTGTGGATCCGATCGATCCGCATGGATCAGGGCGTTCATCGCCGCCGTGATCGAGGGCACCGCCGCCGCCGGCCATGTCGCCATGTCCGCCGAGATGGCCGAGACACTGGCCGCGTTCCGGGCCCTGAACTACGAGCGCATCTATCTCCGACCGGAGTCGCTCCGTCAGGGCCGGGCCGTGGTCACCGTCCTGCAGGCCCTCGTCGAACACTTCGCCGCCCACCCGGATCGGATCCCCTCCCCCACCTCCGGGCCGGGATCCGAACCCGGTCCACTGGTCGCCGCAGTCACCTACGTGGCCGGCATGACCGACCGCTTCGCCTGTGTCACCGCCGTGCAGGAACTCGACTGGAACCCCGCTGATCTCCCCCGGGGACTCGACAGCCGCTTCTCGATCTGAGTCCTCGGATCGGTCGGGACCTGCGCTGACGAACCGGGTCCGGAACGCCGGATGGCGGCCCCGGAGGCCGCCATCGGATGCTTCAGTTCTCTGCCTGCACCACGGTGATCCTGAGGATCAGGCTCCCGGGACCTGCACGGACCCGGGGGTCGGATCAGGAGGCGGGCAGGACGTCGACCAGTTTGCGGCCCTTGCGTGAGCCGAACTTCACCGTGCCCTCGGTGAGGGCGAACAGGGTGTCGTCGCCACCCTTGCCCACGTTCTCACCGGGGTGGATGCGGGTGCCGCGCTGACGCACGAGGATGGTGCCGGCGGACACCTCCTGGCCGTCGAAGCGCTTCACGCCGAGGCGCTGTGCATTGGAGTCGCGGCCGTTGCGGGTCGAACCGCCGCCCTTGGTCTTCGACATGGTTCAGCCCCTCTTGATTCCGGTGATCTCGATGGTGGCGTAGCGCTGACGGTGACCCCAGCGACGACGCTCGTTGGCCTTGCTCTTGTAGGTGAAGCCGATGACCTTCGGTCCCTTGGACTCCCCCACGACCCGGGCGGTGACAGTGGCTCCGGCCAGCTGAGCGGGAGTGGCGAGGACGGCATCGCCGTCGACCACGAGGACAGGGGTGAGGGTCACCTCATCGACGTCGCCGAGGCGCTCGACCTCGAGGCGCTCGCCCTCCTGGACGCGATATTGCTTCCCACCGGTTTCGATCACGGCATACATAGGGGCGTCACCCTAGCGGACGGGGGTCGGATCGCGAAAACCGGGGTCCGACGGGGCCGAGCCGGCTCATCCCAGCAGGGAATCATCGATGCGGACCCCTCGCCCCTCGCACTCGGGGCAGGCCGAGGCGAAGGACTCCAGCAGACCCTCCCCGATGCGCTTGCGGGTCATCTCGACCAGACCCAGCTCGGAGATCTCGAACACCTGGGTCCGCGTCTTGTCCCGGGCCAGCGCATCGCGGAACACCCTGACCACCTCGTCGCGGTTCTTCTTGATCTCCATGTCGATGAAGTCGATCACGATGATGCCGCCGACATCGCGGAGCCGCAGCTGCTTGGCGATCTCGACCGCCGCCTCGAGGTTGTTCCGGTAGACGGTCTCCTCGAGGTTCGATGACCCGACGTTCTTGCCGGTGTTGACGTCGATGACGGTGAGCGCCTCGGTGTGCTCGATGATGAGCGAGCCGCCCGAGGGGAGCCAGACCTTGCGGTCGAGGGCCTTGTGCAGTTGCTCATGCACGTGATGGCGCTCGAAGATCGACAGCGGCTCGATCGAGCGGTCGTAGTACTGCACCCGATCGGCGAGGGCCGGCGAGATGCTCGAGACGTAGTCGCGGACCTCGCGGTAGAGATCGGGATCGTCGATCACGACCCCGCGGTAGTCGTCATTGAACTCCTCACGGATGACCCGGAGCGCCATATCGGGCTCGCGGTAGAGCAGCGCCGGGGCCTGCACACTGGCCGCTCGCTGCTCGATCTGCTCCCACTGCGACAGCAGCCGGCGCACATCGGCCGAGATCTCCTCGGCGGTGATGCCCTCGGCGGCGGTGCGCACGATGACCCCATGCTGGGGCGGCTTGACCTTGTCGAGGATGGAACGGAGGCGGCGCCGCTCGTCGTCGGCCAGCCGCTTGGAGATGCCATAGGTCGTGGAGTTGGGGATCAGGACCACGAACCGGCCCGGCAGCGAGACCTCCTGGGTGAGGCGCGCCCCCTTGTGGGCGATCGGGTTCTTGGTGACCTGACACAGGATCGGCTGCTTCGCCCGCAGGATCTGCTCGATCCGGGCGGCTCCACCGCCCTCGATCTCGTCGGCGTCGAACTGCACGTCGCCCCGGTAGAGCACGGCGTTCTTCGGGGTCGAGATGTCGACGAAGGCCGCCTCCATCCCCGGCAGCACGTTCTGCACCTTTCCGAGATAGATGTTGCCGTGGATCTGGGCGTCATCATCGGCCGGACGGGAGACGAAGTGCTCGATGAGCGTGCGACCCTCGAGCACCGCGATCTGGGTGGCCTCGGACCGGACGCTGACGATCATCAGGTAGCGGCCGACCGGACGACCGTTGCGCTCCCGTCCGCGGCGTCGTTCGAGGGTCTCGGCATCGAGCTCGGGACCGCCGCCGCCGAGGATGGCCTCCACCGGACGGGCCGTGGCGCCCCGCTGGGGCTGGCGAGAGCGCGCACCCTGCTGCCCTCCGCCCTGGCCCGAGGTCTGACCCTGACCCTGACCCTGACCCTGACCGCGACCACGACCACCGCGTCGACGTCGGGATCCCGATCGATCGCCACCGGTTCCCCCGCCGGCTCCTCCTGCGGCGCCACCGGAGGGAGCCGGGCCCGAGCCACCGGCGGTCGGAGCCACGGGGGCGGGGCGGCTGTCGCCGATCTGGGGCCGTGGGCCGGCCGGGGGACGCGGGGTGCCCTGCCCATCGGGGCGGTCGGGGCTGGTCGGGCGGGGTGCCGTCGGTCGCTCCCCGCCTCCCTCGGCGCTCGCGTCGCTGCGCTCACCGGCCGGACGCGTGCGGTTGCGGCCGCCGCGGGAGCCGCGCCGACGACGATTCCGGTTGGCCGCGCTCTCGCCCGACCCTTCGGAGGTGGGACCGGATGCACCGGGCGCGCCGTCGCTCCGGGACGACCCCTCGGCGCCGGATCCGGCACCGGTCGGGGTCGACGGGATCGGGGTCGGCGAGTTCGGGCGCGGCGGTGCCGCCGGGGTCTCAGGCGCGGAGCTGGGGCGTGCCGTCGGGGCAGGCCGGGAGGAGTCGCCGCCCGGCGTGGGTTCTGACACGGGTGTGTCGGACATGGGGAGATTCCCTTCTCATGGTGCACCCACCGAGGTGGGCACCATCGCCGGCGCGCCCGGCGGGAGGGGCTCCCGCGTCGCGCCGTCGACATGGATGAACTGGTGGATCCTGCGGACCCGTCCCTCGGTGAGGGGAGGATCGAACACGGCCATCAACTCCGATGGCCGGACGGAACGGGGCTGGGTGGCCAGTTCCGCGGACAGCACTGCACCGGTCGACACGAGGTCGTCCGGGTCGGCGTCGAGCACCTCGAGGTGCACGATGCCGGGTCGGAGGTCGTCGGAGACCGGCTTGCCCTTGCGCTCCCGGACGATGGGGAGAGCGGAGGCGGACAGGACCCGATCGACCGCGGGACGCAGCTCCTCGGCGGTCACGCCGGGAACCTCGATCTGCCAGGCGCAGGAGGTGACAGCCTCCTGCAACGAGGGTTCAGAGCGATCGATGATGGCGACGGCGTCGATGTCGACGCCGTCGGGGAGGACGGCGGAGAGGCGGCCCGGGAGTTCGGCGAGGTCGACCTCGAGGCTCTCCGGATCGCGCAGGTCGAGGTCCAGGTACTCCCCCATGGACTCATGGCTGGTGGACAGCGCCAGACCGAAATGCATCTTGGGACGGGGCGAGAACCCCTCGGTGGTGGCGATGGGAAGTCGACTGATGCGCAGCGCCCGTTCCCAGCAGCGAGCCATGTCGCGGTGACTGGTGAATCGGACCTTGCCGAGCTTGCGGTACCGGATGCGGATCCTCATGCCGACACCACATCGGAGGTGGGGCGCCGGAGCTGCACCGGGGTCCACCCGCTGCCGAGGTCCTGCCCGGTGCCCTGCGACCCGCCGGCCGGGGGCGTGGCCGAGGCCACGATGTGCTCGATCGAGTAGCCGGTGCATGCCCCACAGTCGTAGCAGGGGGTCCATCGACAATCGGGGAGGCCCACCTCGGCGAGGGCGTCGCGCCAGTCCTGCCAGAGGAAATCCTTGTGGAGCCCCGCTGAGAGGTGGTCCCAGGGCAGGACCTCCTCGGCGGTGCGATGCCGATGGGTGAACCAGTCGGGATCGAGACCGTGCTCGGCCATGGCGTCGAGCCACAGCGGCAGGTCGAACCGTTCGTTCCACTCCTGGAAGGTGCCGCCCCGACGCCAGACGGTCTCGAGCACATCACCGATGCGGCGGTCCCCGCGGCTCATGATGCCCTCCACGAGGGTGGCCTTGGGGTCATGCCACTTGACCTGCACCCCATGCATGCGTCGGGTGGCGTCGCGGAGCAGATTGATCTTGCGCTGCAGTTCCTCGACGGTGTTCTGCCCGAACCACTGGAACGGGGTGAACGGCTTCGGGACGAATCCACCGACCGAGACGGTGACCGAGGGTGCGCGTGTGTGGGCTCGGCCGATCTCGATGCAGTTGCGGGCCAGCTCGGCGATGCCGAGGGTGTCCTCGTCGGTCTCGGTGGGCAGTCCGGTGAGGAAGTAGAGCTTGACCCGCCGCCAGCCGTTGGCGAACGCCGCCTCGACCGCGCTGTAGAGGTCCTCCTCGCGGATGAGCTTGTTGATGACCTGACGCATCCGCCAGGTCCCAGCTTCCGGGGCGAAGGTGAGTCCGGCGCGACGGGCGTGCTGGAGCTGGGTGGCGATGCCGACGCCGAAGGCGTCGACCCGCAGACTGGGCAGCGCCACGGTGATGCTCGGACCGTCGCCATCGGCATCGACGATGTCGGCGACCAGTTGTTCGATGCCGGAGTAGTCGGCGGTGGAGAGCGAGGTGAGGGAGACCTCGTCGTAGCCGGTGCGTCGGAGACCGTCGGCCACCATGGACCGGACCTGCTCGGCCGGACGCTCCCGCACCGGTCGGGTGATCATGCCGGCCTGACAGAACCGACAGCCCCGGGTGCAGCCCCGGAAGACCTCGACGTTCAGCCGGTCGTGGACCACCTCGGTGAGCGGTACCAGTTGGTTGCGCGGATAGGGGAACTCGGCGAGATCGGCGATGGTCCGCTTCTCGACCAGCGCCGGAGCCTGCGCCACGATCGGCTCGAGGCCGAGGAAGGTCGAGCCGTCGTAGCGAGGACGGTGCAACGAGGGCACGTAGACCCCGCTGATGCCGGCGAGGGCATGAAGCACCGAGGTGCGATCGCCCCGACGACGGGCATCCGCCTTCCACTCCCCCACGACCTCGGTGATCTCGGCCACGACCTCCTCGCCGTCACCGAGGACGACGAGATCGAGGAAGTCGGCCAGCGGCTCAGGGTTGTAGGTGCAGTGGCCGCCGGCGGCGATGAGGGGGTGATCGGCCCGGCGATCGGCGGAGCGCACCGGGACTCCGGCGAGGTCGACCATGTTGAGCAGGTTGGTGTAGGTGAGCTCGGCCGAGAGGTTGAAGCCGATCAGATCGAAATCGGACGCGGCCCGATGGGTGTCGACCGAGAACAGTCCGATCTCGTGCTCCCGAAGGAGTTCCTCGAGGTCGTACCAGGGCGCGTAGGTGCGCTCGGCGACGGCGTCGGGGCGTTCGTTGAGGATCTCGTAGAGGATCTGGAGACCCTGGTTGGGCAGACCGATCTCGTAGGTGTCGGGGTACGCCAGCAGCCAGGCCACCTTGTGGGGGGCATGCTCGGGCCGCTGCGCCCCTCCCTCCATCCCGATGTAGCGGGCGGGCTTGGAGACACGGGCCAGCAACGGTTCGATCCGTGGCCACAGGTCTGTCACCCGGCCCAGCGTACCGGCCGAGCGCCGCCTACCGGAACCGCCGCATATGGACGTTGAGCACGAGCCCGATGGCCGCCAGCGCCGTGATGGTGGAGGAACCACCGGCGCTGAGCAGCAGCAGGGGGATACCGGTGACCGGCATGATGCCCATCGCCATGCCCACGTTCTCGAAGATGGAGAACAGGAACATGGCCAGCACCCCGACGCACAGCAGGGTGCCGAACTGGTCGCGGGCGATGCGGGCCGTGTGGAGGATCCGCTGGCAGAGCACGGCGTAGAGCAGCAGCATGATCCCGGCGCCGACGAAGCCGAACTGCTCGGCGACCGCGGTGAAGATGAAGTCGGTCTGCTGCTCGGGCACGGTGCCCAGTCGGGTCTGGGGTCCGTCGAAGAGACCCTGTCCGGTGAGTTGACCGTTGGCGATGGCGAGCTGGCTCTGGGCGATGTTGTACACCGCCGGATTGCTGCGATCGTCGGGATTGGCGAAGGCGGTGAGGCGATCCTGCTGGTACTGCTTGATGACCGGCGAGTTGAGCGCTCCCACCACCCCGATCACACCGATGATGGTGAGCACCACGATGTAGCGGGTGGGCAGGCCACCGATGAGCAGCATCGCCATCATGATCACGGTGAGGATCAGCACCAGTCCGAGATCGGGTTGGAGGAGGATCAGCGCCATCGGGAAGGCCGAGACGCCGAGCAGGGCGATGGTGCGACGGACGTCGATGTCACCCCGGAACTCCGAGAGCATGAATGCCAGCACGGCGATGAGCGAGAGTTTGGCGAACTCGGCCGGCTGCAACTGGAAGGGACCGACCGCGAACCAGGCCTGCGCCCCGTTGGACTGGACCCCGAGGGGCGAGATGACCAGCAGCAGCATGATGGAGGTGAGGGCGTAGAAGGCCCAGGCCCAGTCATGGAGCTTCTGGTAGTCCACGACGGTGAACACCACGAGCACCCCGGCGCCGATCAGGACGAACAGCGCCTGCTTGTAGAGGTAGGCATGCGAATAGGTCGGGCCGGGGCCGCGGGTGGCGCTGTAGACCGCCACCACACCGATGATGGCGAGGGCCACCGTGCAACCGATCAGCACCGGATCGAGATGTCGGAACGGTGAGGTGGGATCGCGACGGCTCAGACGGTTCGAGCGGCGGGAGACCGAGGCCTGGAACATCAGTCCCGCGTCCCCTGCACGACGGTCGAGGCGCCGGTGAGCGTCTGACCGGCCAGCAGTTCATAGACGTGACGCACGACCTCACCGGAGGCCTCGGCGCCGAAGCCCGACTCCTCCATCACGGCGGCCACGGCGTAGCGGGGGTTGTCGGCCGGGGCGTAGGAGGCGAACAGGGAGGTGTCGGCCTTCCCCTGGACCTGTGCGGTTCCGGTCTTGCCCACCACGCGGAAGGCTGCCTGGTCGAAGCCGACGAAGGCGGACGCCGCGGTTCCGAGTCCGGTGGTGACCGCTCCGAGTCCCTGACTGATGGGGTCGCGGATCTCCGCCGGGAGAGCGCGCTGGGCAGCGATCGCCGGCTCTATGGTCCGCAGGATGCCGCCCTCGACGGTCGGCAGAGTGTTGGACCGCAGGACCCGCCAGGCCACGCGCGGGGTGTACACGGTGCCGCCGTTGGCGAAGGTCGCGTACGCCCGTGCCAGCTGGATCGGCGTCGCGGTGATGACGTACTGCCCGATGGCCAACTGCACGTTGTCGCCGGTGAACCACTCGCCGTCGGGATACTGCTTCGGATACTTCTGGTGGAGCGCCTTCTTCTCGGCGGCGGTCCAGACATAACCGCTCGACTCGTTCGGGAGATCGATCCCGGTTCGGGTGTCGAACCCGAAGTCAGAGGCGGCGTCCTGGATGGCGGTGGTGCCATCGAGTCGATCACCCAGCCAGTAGAAGTACACATCGGAGGAGATGGTGAGTGCCGTCGGGAGCGCGATACTGCCGTTCTTCACACCGCCGGCGTTGGTGAAGGTCTGGGGTGGGTTGCCCACCTCATAGGAACCCTCGTCGTCGTAGTAGGTGTTGCCGTTGATGAGTCCCCGTTCCAGTGCCGCGGTCGCGGTCACCAGTTTGAACGTGGATCCGGGCGCGTACTGACCGGAGATGGATCGATCGACGAGCGCACTCACCCCGTTCTGGTCGAGGAGCTCGTTGTAGCGGTCCTGACTGATGCCGCCGGCGAACTCGGCGGGGTCGTAGGTGGGATGGGTGGCCAGGGCGATGACCGAACCGTCCTTCGGATCCATGACCACGACCGATCCCGCCGGAGCCCGGCGGACGGTCCCGTCGCGCTGCGCAGTCCCCCGGAGCACATCGAGCTTCTCGCGCAGCGACTGCTCGGCCCGCATCTGCACATCGATGTCCAGATGCAGCTGCACATCGCTGCCCGGTCTCGGCGGGGTGTAGTCGACCCGACGGACCGGACGGTTCTTGGAATCGACCTCGATGGTCTCCACCCCCGGCGTCCCCCGGAGATCCTTCTCATAGGTCGCCTCGATGCCGGCCAGCCCGACCGAGGAGTCAGGGCTGTAGACCTTGGGCTCACCGCTGTCGGGATCCTCGCCGGGGACGAGGGTCCTGAGACCATCGGCGGTGATGCGCCCCACGTACCCGAGGACGTTGGCGGCGGCCATGCCGTAGGGATAGACCCGCAGCGACTCCCGGGAGACGCTGAGCCCCGGGAAGTCCGAGGAGTGCTCGGACAGATAGACCATGACCTCCTGGGAGACGTCGGTCGCCACCGAGACGGCCCGCAGACGATCACCCTGCTGGGCGGCCAGCCGGCGTTCGACGGTGCTGGTCTTGGTCGGGTTCCCGAATCGGGTCAGCACGGCGGCGATCGAGGATGCGTAGGCCGATCGATCCTTGATCCGGCTGAGCACGTTCCGGTCCACCGTCACCACCAGTGAGGTGCGGTTGTCGACCAGCACCCGACCCTTGGCGTCGAGGATGCGGCCCCGAGGGGCCTCGACGGCCACGGTGCGGCGGGTCTGGGCGCTCACCTCCCCCACGAGTCTCGGCGCCTCGATCACCTGGAGGTACCAGAGCCGCGCGAACAGGGCCACGAAGCAGGCCACGACGAGCACGCCGAGGACGCTCATCCGGGTTCTCGGCGAGGCGGTGTCCACGGTCAACGTCCCCAGGGGGCGCGGAGGTCGGCGGTGAGGTCCACGGGAACCCAGTCCAGCAGATCGGGCACGTCAGCGGAGGGCGGGGCTCAGCGCCCGAGACGGCGCCTCGGCCCAGCGGATGAGCCGACGGACCGGCAGCACGAGCACGGCGGTGGTGGCGGGCACGAGGAGCAGGATCACCGGGAGATGGCCGTCGACCAGTCCGACCCCACCGAGAAGGGATCCCACCAGGACGAAGAACAGCACCCCCACGAACGCCGACGCGAACCCGACGGCGAGGGTGAGCGTGCGGGCGCTGTGCACGATCAGCCGCTCGAGGGATCCCGCCACGGCACCGGCCACCAGAGAAGACAGAGCCCCGAGGCCGAAGGGGGTGAGGACCATGAGATCCAGGGCGAGTCCGGCTGCGAACCCGACGACCGCCCCGCGCCGGCTCCCGGCGACGACGCCGGTGGCGACGCTCAGGACGAGGAAGCCGTCGGCGGCGACATCGGCGATGCGGATCTGGTCGAGCAGCAGACGCTGGAGCACCGCTGTGGTGGCGAGGAGGAGCGCGTAGCGGATCAGGGTCGCCATGGGGATCAGTTCGCCGCCTTCCAGAGCACGACATCCGCGTAGGTGAGGTCGCGGGTCGAGGCGTAGAGGTCGATGTCCACGGTGGACTGGCGCGCCGCGTCATCGGATCGGACCGAGGCGATCGACCCGATGGGGATGTTCGGCGGGAATGAGCTGCCGCGGAGTCCGGCCGTGACCACGATCTGGCCCTCGGTCACCGGCTGGGCGATGTCGATGTTGGCGCCGCGGAGCCGGGAGGGATCCCCATCGCCCTGGGCCACCCCGACCGCCGAGGTGCCGATGACGAGGAAGCCGACCTTGAACCCGCCCCCGGTGACGAGCTCCACGGTCGAACGACTGGCGCTCACCAGCCGCACGCGACCGATGAGTCCCCGCCCGGTGATCACCGGCATGCCGACCTCGATACCGGCATCGGATCCCTTGTCGAGCTCGACGGTGTCACCGAAGTTGCCCGCCGTTCCCGCCACCACGCGGGTGTGGGCCACCGGCGTGTCGCCCACGAAAGGGATGCTCACCAGCGCCAGCAGTTCCTGCAACTGCTCGGTGGCGATGGCGCTCTGGGTGACCTGCCCCTGCAGACGATCGTTCTCCTCCTGCAGGCGCTGGTTGGCGGCGACGAGATCGTCATGGGAGAACGCCGAGTCCCAGGCGTTCGAGAACGGACGGGTCGCCCAGGACGCAGCATCACCGACCGGTGCGAGCACGGAGCCGACCGCCGAGCGGACCGAGTCCAGCGGACCGAACCCGCGACCGCTGAGCGTGAGCAGTGTGACCGCGGTGAGCAGCAGGAGGATCACCGTCGAGCGGGAGCGTCCTTGCGACCGTCGGGGAGCCACGACGCGCCGGTCAGTTGATGGTCGACGAGAACAGGACGCCCTTGAGCGCGTCGAACTCCTCGAGCGATTGACCTGAGCCGATGGCCACTGCGAAGAGCGGATCGGGGGCGACGACGATGGGCATGCCGGTCTCGTGCTCGAGCCGGGCCGCGATGCCGTGCAGCAGGGCTCCGCCACCGGCCAGCACGATGCCCTGCTCCATGATGTCGGCGGCCAACTCGGGCGGGGTCTTGTCGAGGGTGACCTTCACGGCGTCGACGATGCCCGAGACCGGCTCCTCGATGGCCTCGCGGATCTCCTCGGTGGTGGTCACGATCGTCTTGGGGAGACCGGTGATGAGGTCACGACCGCGGATCTCGGCATGGAGTTCGACCTCCAGCGGCCAGGCCGAGCCCATGGCCATCTTGACCTCCTCGGCGGTGCGATCACCGAGGGCGAGGCTGTACTGCTTCTTGATGTAGGAGATGATCGCCTGGTCGATGGCATCGCCGCCCACACGGGCCGACTGCGAGGTCACGACACCGCCGAGGGAGATCACGGCGACCTCGGTGGTCCCACCGCCGATGTCGACGATCATGTTGCCGGTGGGTTCCTGCACCGGAAGTCCGGCGCCGATGGCCGCGGCCATGGGCTCCTCGATGATGTAGGCGGGCTTCCGGGCCCCGGCGAACTCGGCGGCCTCCTGCACGGCGCGCTGCTCCACGGCGGTGATGCCGGAGGGGACGCAGATGACCATGCGGGGTTTCGCCCACCGTGAGGTGTGCACCTGCTGGATGAAGTACCGCAGCATCTTCTCGCAGATGTCGAAATCGGCGATGACGCCGTCCTTGAGCGGACGGATCGCCTGGATGTGCGACGGCGTGCGCCCGATCATCCGCTTGGCGGCGGCGCCGACGGCGACGGGGCGACCATCCTTGACGTTGATGGCGACCACTGAGGGCTCGTTGAGCACGATGCCCTCGCCTCGGATGTAGATGAGGGTGTTGGCGGTGCCGAGATCGACAGCCATGTCCCGACCGAGGAGGCCGGGGAACTGGGCCCGGGAGCTGAGCGACTCGAGGGTGGAGCGGAAGTTCGCGGCCATCGTGTCAGAACCTCCCTCGGGGTCTCGGACCCGTGGACACCACGGGATCGGCGGGGACGAGCGGACCCGGTCGGGCCCGTTGCCGGAGGGACGACGCTAGCGTTTCGTAACAGAAACGCAAAACGGCTCTCAGCCGAAGAAGATGCCGATCTCGCGGTCGGCCGACTCCTGGCTGTCGGAGCCGTGGATGAGGTTCTCGGTGAACAGGATGCCCAGATCGCCCCGGATGGTGCCGGGAGCGGCATCGCGGGGGTTGGTCGAACCCATCATGGTGCGGACCACCTTCCAGGTGTCCTCAGGGCCCTCGACGATCATGACCATGGCCGGACCCCGGGTGATGAAGTCGACCAGTTCGCCGAAGAACGGCTTCTCGGCGTGCTCGGCGTAGTGGACCCCGGCGGTCTCCGCGCTGATGGTGCGGAGTTCGGCGGCGACGATGCGCAGGTTGCGGCGCTCGAAGCGGGAGATGATCTCGCCGACGAGACCTCGCTCGACGGCGTCCGGCTTGCAGATGACAAGGGTGCGATCCATGGGTAGGACGCTAGACCACGGCTCAGGACCGGAGCGATTCGATGGCGGTGCGGGCCGCCCCGGCGACATAGAGGGAACCGGCGATCAGCACGGCGTCGACATCGGTGGAGACGGCGATGGCCCGGGCCACCGCGGTGCCGACATCGTCGATGGTCTCGGTGAGGACGCCCATGGCCCTGGCCACGGCAGCGACGTCGCTGGCGGGGACGGCGCGTGGGCTGTCGGGCGTGCATGCGATCACGAGATCGGCGCGCCGGGCATCGAGCTGGTCGAGCATCTCGGCGACATCGCGACCGCCGAGCATGCCCACCACGAGGATGCGGCGGCCGAGGATGTCGAACTCGTCCTCGAGGGTCCGCGAAGCTGCCGCCGCTCCCTGCGGATTGTGGGCGCCGTCGATGATGACGAGTGGTGCATGGGCCACGACCTCGAACCGACCGGGCGAGACGACCGAGCCGAACGCATCCCGCACCAGGTCGGCGTCGAGAGGTCGATCGAAGAACGCCTCCACCGCCGCCACCGCACAGGAGGCGTTGAGCGCCTGGTGACGACCGTGCAGAGGGAGGAAGATGTCCTCATGTCGGCCGTGCGGGGTGCGGACATCGATAAGGTGCCCGCCCACCGCGGTCTGATCGGCGATGAGGTCGAAGTCGATGCCTCGGGTCCACATGGCCCGGGCCCCCTCGGCGGCGAAGACCGGCACGAGCGTCGGGTCGGTCTCCCCGATCACGGCGAACGACTGGGGTTTGATGATGCCGGCCTTCTCCGAGGCGATGGCCTGACGCCAGTCCCCCACCCCGTCGGTGTGGTCCTTCCCGACATTGGTGACCACGGCCACATCGGCCTCGCACACATTGGTGGCGTCGTACCGTCCCAGCAGTCCCACCTCGACCACCGCCACATCGACGGCGTTCTCGGCGAACCAGAGCAGGGCTCCGGCGGTGAGCAGCTCGAAGTAGCTGGGCTCGGTTCCCGACAGGGGCGCGAGACGGGCCAGTTCGGTGATGACCCGAGCGAACTCGTCGTCGCCGATCGGCTCACCGTTCCAGGCGATGCGTTCGTTGATGCGCTGCAGATGCGGGCTGGAGTAGGAACCGACCGACAACCCGGACTCGACCAGCAACGAGGTGATCATCCGGGCGGTCGACCCCTTGCCGTTGGTGCCGGTGATGTGGATGACCCGGAAGGAGTTCTGCGGATCGCCGAGCACCGACACCAACGACGACATCTGATCGAGGGAGAGCCCCCGGATGGCGCCGGCGGTGGCTTCGAGATTGATGTGACGGTCGAGGAAGCGCAGGGCCTCGGTGTGGTCCACCGCTCAGAACGTCCCGCCCGGGTGCGGGATCACGACGCGGCGCGTCGGGGCTTGGTGGCCTTGGGTTCGATGACCCGGGGCACGAGGGTCGGGTTGACCCGCTCGAGCACCACGGCGGCGTCCACGATGACCTTGCCGATGTCCTCACGGGAGGGGAGGTCGTACATCACTCCGAGGAGGACCTCCTCGAGGATGGCTCGCAGACCGCGGGCACCGGTGCCGCGCAGCAGGGCCTGGTCGGCGACCGCCAGCAGCGCATCCTCGGTGAACTCGAGCTCGACGTTCTCGAACTCGAACACCTTCTTGTACTGCTTCACCAGCGCGTTGCGCGGTTCGACGAGGATCTCGACCAGCGCGTCACGGTCGAGGTTGGCGACCGCCCCGATCACCGGCAGACGACCGATGAACTCGGGGATCAGGCCGAACTTGAGCAGGTCCTCCGGAAGCACGCTGGTGTAGAGCTTGCCGAGGTCCTTGGTCTCGGTGCGCAGCTCGGCCGAGAAGCCGATGCCCTTCCTGCCGATCCGGCTCTCGATGAGCTTGTCGATGCCGGCGAAGGCGCCACCGCAGATGAACAGGATGTTGGTGGTGTCGATCTGGATGAACTCCTGATGGGGATGCTTGCGTCCCCCCTGCGGCGGCACCGAGGCCGTGGTGCCCTCGAGGATCTTCAGCAGAGCCTGCTGCACACCTTCGCCGGACACATCGCGGGTGATCGAGGGGTTCTCCGCCTTGCGGGCGATCTTGTCGATCTCGTCGATGTAGATGATGCCGGTCTCGGCCTTCTTGACGTCGTAGTCGGCGGCCTGGATGAGCTTGAGCAGGATGTTCTCCACATCCTCACCCACGTAGCCAGCCTCGGTGAGGGCCGTGGCATCGGCGATGGCGAACGGGACGTTGAGCATGCGGGCGAGCGTCTGGGCCAGCAGCGTCTTCCCGCAGCCGGTGGGTCCGATCAGCAGGATGTTGGACTTGGCCAGCTCGACATCGGTGTGGGCGGTGGCGCCGAACTGCACACGTCGGTAGTGGTTGTAGACCGCCACTGACAGGATGCGCTTGGCCTGCTCCTGCCCCACGATGTAGTCGTTGAGGAACTCGAAGATCTCACGCGGTTTGGGAAGCTCGCCGAACTCGAGGTCGGTGCTCTCGGAGAGCTCCTCCTCGATGATCTCGTTGCAGAGGTCGATGCACTCGTCGCAGATGTAGACACCCGGACCGGCGATGAGCTTCTTGACCTGCTTCTGCGTCTTGCCGCAGAAGGAGCACTTCAGCAGCTCGCCACCATCTCCGAACTTCGCCACGCTGTGCTCCGATGTCGACGGGTGTGAGGGGTGTGAGCGATCAGCTCACGGCGGTGATGGGGCCGCTGGTGTCGGCCAACTGCCGGGCGGAGATCACCTCGTCGATGATCCCGTACTCCCGGGCCTCCTCCGCAGACATTACAAAGTCACGATCGGTGTCGCGGTGGATCTTCTCCTGGGTCTGACCCGTATGGGCGGCCAGGAGCTCCTCGAGCAGGCTCCGCATCCGGAGGATCTCCTTGGCGGCCAGTTCGATGTCGGTGGCCTGACCCTGGGCCCCCGCATAGGGCTGATGGATGAGCACCCGTGCATGGGGTAGCGCCAGTCGCTTGCCCGGGGTGCCGGCGGCCAGCAGCACCGCGGCGGCCGAGGCAGCCTGTCCGAAGCAGATCGTCATGATGTCGGGCTTGACGAACTGCATGGTGTCGTAGATCGCGAACAGCGCGGTGATGTCACCACCCGGCGAGTTGATGTAGATGTTGATGTCCTTGTCGGGGTTCTCCGACTCGAGATGCAGCAGCTGGGCGCAGATGAGGTTGGCGACCGTGTCATCGATCGGCGTGCCGAGGAAGATGATGTTCTCCTTCAGCAACCGCGAGTAGAGGTCGGCCTGGATGGTCTGGCCCCGGCTGGTCTCGTAGAGGACCGCCGGATTCGGGATGTAGTTGCTGATCCGGAGACCGGCGAGACCGTCGGGGGCAGTCATCAGGGGGAGTCCTCCTCGGTGGGGGTGGATGCTTCGGTCTGATCCTCGTCGTCCTCGACGATGGCGAGATCGGCGAAGGCGATCGAGGTGCCGGACTCGTCGACGATGGCGACGGTCTCGGTGAGCCAGTCGAGCGCCTTGCGCTTGGCGATGTCGACGCGCAGCGCCGGAAGATGCCCGGCCTCGGTGAGCTGGTCGCGGACGACCTCGGCGTCCTGGTCCACCCGCTCGGCGACGGCCTCGAACTCCAGCTCGAGGTCCTCCTCCGCCGCAGCGATCGCCTCGGCGGTGGCGATGGCGCGCAGGGCCAGATCGACACGAGCCGAGCGCTCGGCCATCTGGCGGAGATCGGCGATGAACTGATCAGGCTCGGTTCCGGAGAACTGCAGCCACTGATCGAGGGAGAGGCCCTGAGCCTCGAGGCGCATGGCCATGTCCTGGAGACGCTCCTGCATCTCGGCGGCCACCAGTTGCTCGGGGATGTCCTCGGTGACGAGTTCGGCGAGGGCCTCGCCGATCTTCTCGCGCACGGCCATCTGCGTCTGGGCCCGCTTCACCCGGGTCATCCGGGCGATGAGGTCCGCCCGCCACTCGGCGAGCGAGTCGAACTCCGAGGCTTCGGCGGCGAGGGCGTCGTCGAGGTCGGGGAGCACCCGGGCCTTGACCTCGGTGACCGTGACCTCGAAGTGCAGCGGGGCGTCGCCCTCCTCGGCGTTGGGATGCACCGCGTCGAACGAGCGGGTGTCGCCGGCGGCAGCGCCGATCAGCTGCTCGTCGAGCTCGGGCACGATGGCCCCGGAACCGACCTCGTAGAGATAGGCACTGGCCACGAGACCCTCGAGGACCTCGCCGTCCTGGCTGCCCTCGATGTCGACGGTGACGAAATCCCCCTCGGCGGCGCTTCGGGCCACGACCTCGAGATCGGCGTACTGGGCCCGGACCCGCTCGAACTGGGCGTCGATCTCGTCGTCGGCGACGGTGGGTGAGGGGACGGTGACGGTGATGTCGGCGTAGCCGGAGACGGTGATGATCGGGCGCACCTCGACCACGGCCTCGAACACGACCGGGCCCGACTCCTCGCCCGAGGTGATGTTGATCTCGGGCGGGGCGATCACGTCGACCTCGTTGTGGCGCACGGCATCGGCGTAGTACTCCGGCAGGGCATCGTTGAGGGCCTGACTGCGACCGGCACCCGTCCCGAGACGGCTCTCGAGCAGACGCCGTGGCGCCTTGCCCGGCCGGAAGCCGGGCATGCGCACCTCGCGGGCGATCTTGCGGAAGGCGGCGTCGACCGCCTTCTCGAACTCCTGCTCGTCGATCTCGACGGACAGCTTGACCTTGTTGCCCTCGTGGGGCTCGACCGTTGTCTTCACAGGGTGGGCACTCTACCGGTGCCCGAGGACACCGGGCGCACCGGGGACAACTACCATCGTGGCGACGGGGAATGGCGCAGCTTGGTAGCGCGCCTGCTTTGGGAGCAGGAGGCCGGGAGTTCGAATCTCCCTTCCCCGACCACGGACGGGTAGCCTCTGACCCGATCCTCAGTCCGATCGTTCCCCGCAGTCCCCCGCCCGACCCCGCGAACCGAGCAGTG
Source organism: Acidobacteriota bacterium (assembly GCA_018969405.1). Classification (GTDB taxonomy): domain Bacteria; phylum Actinomycetota; class Acidimicrobiia; order Acidimicrobiales; family Acidimicrobilacustridaceae; genus Acidimicrobilacustris. Next base: position 3,019 of record JAGWYK010000023.1, on the reverse strand, counting down.
AGACACGAAAGCGAAGGATGTGCCCGATGACCGTCAGCACTGACGACACCGCCGCCCCGATCGAGGGGTTCGCACCGGCCCCCACGTCGGACCGACCGACCGTGGGCAACTACGTGCGCTGGTTCGCCGCCGCCCTGTCGGTGGCCTCGGCCGCCATCCACTACGGCTACGCACCCCACCATCTCCAGGACGACTGGGCCCACGGTTGGTTCTTCGTCCTCATCGCCACCGCACAGCTGGGCTTCGCCTTCCTCGTCGTCACCCGGCCCCGTCGCTGGCTGTGGGCGCTGGCCGCCCTGCTCAACATCGGCATCATCGGCACCTGGGTCGTCTCCCGCACCGTCGGACTGCCCTTCGGCCCGCAGGCGCTGCGCAACGAGGCCGTCGGCACCGCCGACACCGTGTCCACCATCCTCGAGGGATTGGTGATCGTGCTCGCCGTCGTCGCCATCTTCGCCCCGAGACTGATGGATCGCGAACTGCGCGACTCCATGGGCGCCCGCTTCACCACCGGCGCCCTCAGCGGCGTGGCCCTCGTGGCCGCGTTCGTCATGCTGACCCCGACCTACGTCGACGCCCATGCCGAGGGAGGCCACTCCCATGCGGCGGCCGGCGTGCTCACCGGCACCACCCCCTGCGAGCTCTCCGGTCCGGCGGCGTCGCCGGGTCAGGAGAACACCGACGCCGAGGGCCACAGCCATCGTGGGCCCACCGCCCAGCAGCCCCTCACCCCCGAGGAGCGCCAGACCCTGATCGCCCAGCAGCAGCAGGCCCGCGAGGTCGCCGTCAAGTACCCGACCGTGGCCGACGCCGAGGCCGCCGGCTACCGGATGTCCACCGTGTACGTGCCCTGCATCGGTGCGCACTACACCAACACCCGACTCGCCGCCCGGTTCGACCCCGCGCGACCCTCCGAACTGCTCTACGACGGCACCAGTCCCGATTCCAAGATCGTCGGCCTGTCGTTCCTCGTGTGGCATCCGAACGGACCGCCGGATGGCTTCGCCGGACCGAACGACGTCTGGCATCAGCACAACTTCAACGGCGGTCTCTGCCTCAAGGGTGGTGTCGTCGTCGGTGCCGAGGCACTGTCGGTCGACGAGTGCAAGGCTCGCGGTGGCGCCAAGATGGGCCTCGAGGACATCTGGATGGTGCACGACTGGGTCGTGCCGGGTTGGGAATGCTCCTGGGGCGTGTTCGCCGGTGAGTGTCCCGAGCTCGGCGGTGTCACCGGCAAGACCGCCTGGGACACCAAGGAGGGCGACGCGCCCGATCCGCTCCAGGCTCTGGGCAGTTGACGTCGCGCTAACCTCTCCCCCGGTCCTGCTCCGGCACGACCGGCAATCTGCGGGTGTAGCTCAATGGCTAGAGCGCCGTCCTTCCAAGTCGGATACGCGGGTTCGACTCCCGTCACCCGCTCCAACCACCGATGGCACCGCGTGCCAGCAGCGGTCCCGGTGGGAGCAGTGACGAAGCACGCGACCTGGCGGATCGGGGATGATCCCCGGCCCGTCCATGCTCGCTAGCCTCAGCCCGTGCGAGTGACGTCGTTGGGACATGCGGGGATGCTGGTGGAGACCACCGGCGGCTCGATCGTGTGCGACCCGTGGTTCCTCCCCCAGTTCCTCGGCTCGTGGTTCGTCTTCCCCCGCAACGATCGCCTCGATGCCGACCTGCGCCGACGGATCACCTCCCCCGACTACCTCTACATCTCCCATCTCCATGCCGACCATCTCGACGCCGAGTGGCTCGCCACCGAGATGGACCATGACGTGCGCGTCCTGCTGCCGGACTATCCCACCGGCGAACTCGAGCGCACCCTGCGCGATCTCGGCTTCCATCGATTCATCCCCACCGTCGACTGCGAGGAGCTCTCCCTCGGTGGCGGGCTCTCCATCGCCATCCACACCGAGGTGAGCATCACCGACGGACCCGGGGGCGACTCCGCGATCGTCATCAGCGATCCCAGTGGTCGCATCGTCGATCAGAACGACTGCCGCACCAACGATCTGGGCGCCCTTCGAGCGCACGGACCGGTGGATCTGCACTGGCTGCAGTACAGCGGGGCGATCTGGTACCCGATGGTCTACGCGGAGCCGGCCGAGCGGATGCGCATGCTCATCGACGCCAAGGTCGAGAGCCAGACCACTCGGGCACTGCGCTACGTCGAGGCCATCGACGCCACGGCGGTGGTGCCCAGCGCCGGCCCGCCCTGCTTCCTCGATCCCGACCTGTTCGGATTCAACCTGATCGACGGCGATGAGCTGTCGATCTTCACCGACCAGCCACGATTCCTGGCACGACTCGCCGACGAGGGCCATCACGGCATCCTCGTGGTTCCGGGCAGCAGCATCACCGTCGATGCGGGATCCATCACCGTCGACCACCCCATGGAACCAGCAGCGATCGAAGCGATCTTCCGCGACAAGCGTGCCCACCTGCTCGAGTACCAGCAGGACTGGCTGCCCTGGATCGAGCAGCATCGGGCCGGCTGGGCGCCGGCCTCCGACGATCTGGTCCTCACCCTTCGCGACTGGTGGGTGCCGTTGATGCAGATGGCGCCCACCGTGTGCGATGCCATCGGCGCTCCCTGCCTCCTCCGTCTCGGCGACCTCGACATCCTCATCGATTTCCCTGCTCGCGAGGTGCGGACATGGGCGGGCGAGCACCCCGGCTTCCGCTTCGAGATCCAACGGGAGCTGGTGGAGACGGTCGTGGCCCAGCGGGCCAACGACTGGAGCAACGCGCTGTTCCTCTCCTGCCGGTTCCGGGCCTGGCGAGAGGGACCGTTCAACGAACACGTCTACAACTTCTTCAAGTCCCTGTCGGAGGAGCGCATGGTGCGCACCGAGGCCGAGGCACGGCGCCGACTCGACCCCGACCGCGGGGGCATCGCCGAGGAGACCATCGTGATCGGCGACTACGAACTGCAGCGCACCTGTCCCCATCGGGGTGCCGACCTCACAGTGTTCGGTGAGATCCAGGGCGATGCACTGGTCTGCACCCTGCACGGTTGGCG
>JAGWYK010000085.1 GCA_018969405.1 Acidobacteriota bacterium | reverse complement strand
CGTGGCCAGCAGGCGGCGGGTGTCGCCGGCGATCTCCTCGACGGTCATGCGATCGAGGTGCACGCTGATCTCGATCCGATCGGTGTCGGTGTCGCGCACCCGGATCGAGGCGCTCGCGTTCCCCGAGATCCCGGAGATCGTCGTCGCCACTCGGACATCGGTCCATCGGTCGGCGGTCGCGGTCTCGAGCCGACAGACAGTCTCGCCCTCGTCGGAGATGACGAGCGTGTCCACGCCGGAATGACAGGCACCCTGACCTCCGGCGACCCATGTCGATGGCGTCACCGAGTTCACGGCGGGCCTCGGGAGTGACTCATCGATGGCTCCGATGAGGGCGATGGGATCGGTGTTCACGTCGAATCCCCGGATCCTCGGGAGCTCGGTCACCACAGAGGATCCGTCGATACTGGTCAGCGTCTCTCCGGTCTGCAGGCCCAGCTCGAACTGCTCACCGATGATGGCGGGAAGCAGTGCGGTGAGGTCGGCGTCGCCCTCGGAGGGGTTGTTCAACGGGCTGGGATAGGACATGGCGACGGCGTCCACGCCGAGCTCCGACTGCAGCACCTGACGGTTGGTGGTCAGATCGGTCCGGACCCGTTGCGCCCATTCGTCGGTGGTCTCGGTGTGTCCGGCGATGGTCAGCCGATTCGTCAGCCAGGGGACATCACCGGTGTCGGTGGTGACGAGGCGGTCGCCCAGATGGGTGTTCCCACCGATCTCCCACCGCTTCGACTCCAGCATCCTCCTGAGGGTGTCGATGTTGAGATGGTCGGGATCGAGGGCCGTGCCGAGTTCACTCGTGGCCACGAGGACCACACCGTTGAACCCGTGCTGGGCGAGGATCGGGTCGGCGTCGACCCAGGTGCTGAGATCGCCGCCGTCGAAGGTGAGCAGGATCGGATTCCCGGGCAGTTCGACCGGGGCACCGCGCACGAACGAACGCACCTGGGTGAGGGTGACCGTGGAGAAGCCGGCCTGGTCGAGCATCGACATCTGGGCGGCGAACTGCTCGGGGGTGATCGAGTCCATGCTCCCCGAGTCGGTGATGTCGTGGTAGGCGAGCACCGGGATCGCCGTGTCGAAGGGACGGAACGCCTGCGCGGTCTCCAGCTCGTTCGCACTGAGCGCCACCGCCGGCGCGGGAGCCTGGGCCGAGACGAGATCGGCCGGGGCCGTGGCCATCGAGACGAAGGTCCAGAGGAACCCGAGGATCGTCACCCCGATCCCGATGATCACCAGGGCGCGCAGCCTCGAACGTTGTTGGTCGGTCATGTCACTCTCCTCCGCTCTGCGGTCATGGGAAGGTCCTCACGAGGAAGTCGTCGATGCTGAACTGGGAGTTGTCACCGCGGACGCCGAGACGACCGCGGCGCAGGGCGGGACCTCCGACGCCGGTGTCCACGGCATTGGCGACGAGGAGGCCGTTGCCGAACAGCTGGATGGCCACCGAGCCGTCCTCCCGGTCAGCGATGGTGACCCGGACGTCCTGCCATACCCCCGGCAGGACGGCGAAACGGCCCGAGGCGAGCGTGTAGTACGTGCCCCCGTTGGACGGGCCGCCCGGCACCTTCTTCTTGATCTGTGTGGTGTTGTCGCGACGATCGATGCTGGCGTAGTAGAGCGATTCCTCCGAGACATAGCGAAGGAAGAGATGCACACCGTCCCAGGCCACCGCCGGTGTCGTGCTGGTGGCGACGAATCCCTCATGGCGGAGGCGCAGCGACACGCTGACCCCGGCGAAGTCGGTCCGGCGGGTGATCATCCGGAAGATGGCCGAGTCGGTGCCGTTGCTCGAGGTCGCATCCGGCTCGCGGTTGTCGGGGACACCGGACCACCCCAGGCCACCGGATGCGAACAGCGATCCCGAGGTCATCTCCCAGTTCGGGTCCTCGATCCGGTCGGCTGCGGTGGGGTTCCAGAACGCGTACTCGTTGGTCATCAGACCGTCGGGGTGGGTGAACTGCTCCGAGAACTGCACCGGATTCGGCGACGGGGGAGCGGTCGTCGTGGTCGAGGAGCTTGAGCTCGTCGACGAACTGCTCGAGGATGCGGTGATCGACGAGGTCGTCGTGTTCGGCAGCACACCGGTGATCGCGTAGTCGTCGGTGACGAGCGTGCCGGTGGATCGCAGTGCCACGCCGAAACTGATCCCGACGGTGTCAGCGGGGACCGCAGCCGTGGTGAAGGTCGTCTGCGTCCACGCCGCCACCTTGGCGAGCGTGGGACTGCCGGTCCAGAACGCCCACACCCCCTTCGAGTTCTTCGTGTACACGACGAACTCGCTGGTCCCCGTGGTGGTGTACCAGGCCGAGAGGCGGTACTGACGGCCGGGCACCACCGAGATCCCGTTGCCGGTCCAGCTCGTGAGCAGCTTCCTGTCCCCGGTGGTGAAGCGGGTGATGCGCAGTCCCTGGGCCACGCGGCCGCTGTGGGCGGCCGAGGAGATCCACCAGGTCGCGGTGTTCCTCCCGTAGCCGGCCCGCCACCAGCCCGCCGGGTTCGAACCGTTGGCGTCGAGGATCTCGAGGTCGGCGTTGAACAGCAGATCGGCGACCGCCCGGCGCGGATGTGACCACAGCAGGGCGATCGATCCGACGATGAGCGCCACGGTGGCGACCACGGCCACGACGATGCCGGCGCGCCGACGGGTGGAGGACATCGAACACGGGAGGACGGCGGGCCGTCAGCTCACCGGCGCTGCGGCGTAGTCATCGGTGATGAGCGTCCCGGTGGTGGCGAGACCGAGTCCGAAGGTGATGGCGGTGGTGCCGGCGGGGGTGAGGGGCGTGACCTTGGACGCCAGTGTCCAGTTCACCGTGGATGGACCGAACGGTGTGGCGAACCACCAGCGCCAGGTCCCCGAGGCGTCCCGGTAGTAGGCGGTCAACTGCACATTGGTGTCGGCCCGGTACCAGACCCCGAGCTGGTAGCGGGTGTTCTCGCGGGCCGTCGGCGCACACCCACCGTTGGCCTGCCCGGCGTCGAGACTGGGCAGGAGCTTGCGATCACCGCTGGAGATGGAACTGACCACCAGCTTCTCGCCCCAGAAGCCGCTGTGGGCGTCGGCGACCCGGGTGAAGGTGGCGTTGTTGATCCCGTAGCCGCCCCGGAACCAGCAGTCCGGAACACCATCGCTGTTGAGGTCGGTCTCGAGCGAGGAGTTCAGGACCGCCCGGTCGATGATCGTCGGGGTGGCGGGCGCGAGTGAGGCGAGTGTGGAGTCATCGGTGATGAGCGTGCCGACTCCTGCGATGAGCAGACCGAAACTGATGGCGGTGGTCCCGGCCGGGACGTTGGGGGTGTCCCAGGTGGCCACCGACCAGGTGGCGGCGGCCGGTGTGGAGGGTCCGGTCCTCCAGTACTTCCATGTCCCGGAACCGTCGCGCAGGAAGGTCACGAAGTTCACCGGGATCGTGGAGCGGTACCAGGCCGAGAGTCGATAGGTGTGCGCATCATCGATCGACGGGGCACAACCGCCGTTCGCGGTGCCCGCGTCGAGGACCGGCACGATCTTGCGATCTCCCGAGGTGTGGGCCGAGATGGTCACCTGCTCGGCCCCGGTGCCGGAATGGGCGTCGGTCGTGCGGGTCCAACTGGCGGTGTTGGTGCCGCTGCTGCCGCGCTGCCAGCAGTCCGAGACGCCGTTGCGATCGACATCGGCCTCGAGATCGGCGTTGCGCATCGGGATCGGGGTCAGGATCGGAGCGGTCTGCGGTGCCGTCACCGGTGCGGGCGGCGGCGGCCAGTTCTGGCTCATGATGTCGCCGACGGTGCGGACCTGGACATCACTCCGAGCGGCCAGCCAGTCCAGGAACTGTGCATAGAGCGTCGGGTCGATGTTCCACAGTCCGCCGGTGACACCGATGTCATGGAGTGTGTAGATCACCCAACCTCCGCCGTTGGCGGAGGCCTGATCCACCTGGAACTGCAGATCGGCCAGCGTGGTGGTGGCGCCCACCGAGGTCGGTACGACGAGCCGGTACGGATCGATGGCCGGGAGGGACTCCGCCGGAGGACAGCTCAGACAGGAGGTGGCGGAGGCCACGCCGGTGACCCCCCGGGCGCTGGTGTATCCGCAGGACTGCACCATTCGTTCGACATCGGCGTTGGTGGCGCCGTAGGGATAGGCGAAGGAACGTCCAGCATCCGGGCCGTACCAGGACATCAGTGTGCTGCGGTCGGTGCAGACCTCGGTCTGAGCGGCGCCGCTCGGGAGCGAGGTGAGATCGGCATGATCGACGGTGTGACCGCCGATCTCGTTGCCCATCCCGCCGGCGATCGAGTCGAGTCCGGCGCGGTCCAGGTAGTACCCGGAGGAGCCGATGAGTCCACTGTTGATGTAGTACGTCGCCGGCATCTGACGGGACTGCTGGATCTCGACCGATCGGGACTGGCTCGCTCGACCGTCGTCCCAGGTGAGCGAGACATAGACCGTCGGCTTCGGTCCGGCGGACGCCGATCGGACCAGTGACGGCAGCGCCACCGTGACGAGCGCGAGCGCCACCAGCACCGCCAGCGATCTCGTCGGTCGACGTCGATGGATGAGGTGAAGCGACATGGCATCCTCCAGACACAGGCTCCGTGGTCAGGCTCCGTGATCCGAGTTGACCATGACCCTGTGGTCGCTGCGTCGCCTCGCCGTGGTATTGGCATCTCGTGGTGCGGCGGCTGACGTGATCTCCCTCGTCGAGGCGTCATCGGTGATGACCCGCAGAGGCGATTGGCGCACTGGGCGGGACGCGGTTGGATGACGGAGGTTCATCGTGACGTCATCAGGAAGAGGGATCCAACGTGTTTCAGAGTGACCATGTCGCCCGGTTCTTCGGCGAAGGGGGCGATGGCATCGCGCTCCGATCGCCCGCTCTCATCCCCTTCGGGACGGATGTCCCGGCCCAGTCAGCAGATGTTGCTCCTCGCTGTTCTCTGCTCGACCAGCCCACGGTGGCGGTGATCGGTCTCGGCTATGTCGGACTTCCCACCGCGCTCGGATTCGCCGACGGTGGCGCACGGGTGATCGGTGTCGACACCTCGGCCTCACGCATCGCGGCGATCGCGGCCGGTGACGTCGATGCGGCATCGGTCGACCCCGATGAACTAATCCGGATCCTCGCCGGGGACGCACTCGAGTTGAGCGTCGATCCCGACGTCGTGGCGAGCGCTGATGTGGTGATCATCTGTGTTCCGACGCCCGTGGACCAGGCATCGGTCCCTGATGTGACCGCACTGCGTCGGGCCTGTGCGGCGGTCGTGGCGCAGGCGCAGCCCGGACAGCTGATCATCCTCACCTCGACGACCTACGTGGGGTGCACCCGGGCGTTGCTGACGGTGCCGCTCGAGTCCCGGGGGTTCGTCGTGGGCCGGGACATCAACGTCGCCTTCTGTCCGGAACGGCTCAACCCCGGATCGTCGGTCCTCGCTCAGGCCTCGGTGCCGCGCGTCGTCGGTGGGGCCACGCCGGCGTGCTCCCAAGCCGCCGAGGAACTGCTCCGGCGGATCTGTCCGTCCATCCACATCGTCTCCTCCCCTGAGGCGGCCGAGCTCTCGAAACTGATCGAGAACACCTTCCGGGCGGTGAACATCGCGCTGGCCAACGAGTTCGCCGAGGCGTCGCGGGTGCTCGGTGTCGACACCGTCGAAGCACTCGACGCCGCGGCATCCAAGCCCTACGGCTACATGCCGTTCCAACCGGGTCCCGGTGTGGGTGGTCACTGCATCCCCTGTGATCCCCACTACCTGCTCTGGCGCCTGCGGGCCGAGCAGGTGCACTCGCCGCTCATCGAACAGGCCATGGCCACCCTCGCCGTTCGCCCCGCCCGGGTGGCCGAACGGGCCGGGGAGGTGCTGGCCACCCGCGGCCAGGCCCTCGACGGCGCCCGCATCGGTCTGATCGGTCTCTCCTACAAGCCGGGGGTGAAGGATGTGCGCGAATCACCGGCGCTGGTGCTGGCCGACCTCCTCCGACGGGCCGGCGCGACGGTCACCGCCCATGATCCGGTGGTGGGGTGCGATGTCGTCGATGTCGCAGGGAACCTCCTGCCGAACGTACTGTGCCCGAGACCGGACTCGTTCGACCTCGCCGTCGTCATGACGCTGCATCCCGGGGTCGACCACGGATGGCTCGAAGGCGTGCCCCTCGTGCTGGACGCGACCTATCGGCTGGAGCCGACCGGATCGGTGGT
>JAGWYK010000084.1 GCA_018969405.1 Acidobacteriota bacterium | reverse complement strand
GTCGGCGAGTTCGATGCAGTAGGCCCAGTGGGTCCGATCGATACGACCACGGCCGTCGGCATCCGCCCGGGCCTGGAGGTACTGCCACCGGGTCGAGGCGACGGCTCTGACCACTGCGTCCACCTGATGACCCCACAGCAGCAGTTCCTCGTCCGTGCAGACGAAGGCCATCGCTCGATATGGCGTCCCATCCTTGGCCTCCAGATCACAGCCGAAGAGTTCCAGCCCCGATCCGCACCCGGGGCAGGGCGCGCCGAGACCATCACCGTGGACCCAGCCGATTGCCGACGCACGGACGTAGTGCGGGTCCACGTCCAAGCCGGTGACCCGCTTCACGACCATTCGCAGGTCGTCGCCGGACTGGGGGCTCGGCGACCACGGGCCGTGGAGTCTTCGTTCGGTCCAGTCACCCGTGCAGCCGAGAACGATCTGTTCCTCACGCGTGAGCTCGAAGATGGCGTGGTGGCCGAACTCCTTCCCGAGTCCTCGGGCCTTCTTCCGGCCGATCCCCTCGACGGCGAAACTCTCCTCAGACCAGTCACTGTTCGGATCGGTTCCGATCGCTGGTCGCACGGTGGCATCCATCGCCAGAAGCCTCCGGCGAAGCTCACGGTTCGCTACGGCGTTCGCCTTCGCACTCATCTTCTCGCTGTAGGGATTCCATGCCGTGATGACGAAAAGTGGCCGTGACAGGACATGAGCCGCGTCCTCCGCACCCACCCACTCGCCGTCGATCTCGACGCGGACATCAGTGGCGAGGAACGCGTTCCGCAGCCAACGCGGCGTAACGGCATTCTTCGAGACCATGGATCCATTCTGATCGCCCGCCAAGATCCTCGCTGCCGAGTTTGATCGGGATCCATCCGTCAAGGGGGAGTCAGCTCGTACACCAGCGCAGAGGTCGACCACCCAGGCTTCCCGACGGCTACCCTTCACCCATCTGGACTAACGGCGGATGGGAGTACACGATGAGCGAGAGCGGAACCCGAACCTGTTCGACCTGCGGTAGAACCGGACACGACAGGCGAACGTGTGACGTACCACTGAACTCCGGGAGATGCAGTTCCTGTGGTTTGCTGGGTCACGACAAGAGAAACTGCCCCGACAAGTGAGCGGCCGGAACACGAGTCCTACTCAGGTGACCGCGCAGCGACGATGGAACCGAGACCACTAGTGGTTCCCGAGTGGACAAGCAGACTCGTGAGAGCAGTGTTGCCCGGCGGGTACCGGCTCGGCGACTGGTGGTGGCAGTTCCCGGGCCGCGTGATCCACCGATGGAGATTCGGAATTCGTCGCCACGGCGTACGAACGTGGATCTCGCTCAGTTATCAGACGTGGAAACAACTCCGGTAGACATGCAATTGAAGCCGGGTCCCACGAGATACTCGCCGAGGAGACCGTTCCCTTCCCCGGGGCCGGACTGCAGAGAACTCAATCCCGGACTCTCGTGACAGCCGTGTCTCTTCGCTCCCCCACCACTCTCCTGGCCACCATCGTCCTCGCCCTGCTGCTGGCGGGCTGTGGGGCGCGCTTCGACGCCTCCTCCGGCTCCCCCGACACCACCCCCACCACCACCGACCCGGGGGCCAACAACGGCAACAGCGGCAACAACAGCGGCTCGACGGCCCCCGACGATCCCGACCTCGCCGCCCTGCTGGTGACCGCCGACGATCTCCCGCTCGGCTGGACCCTCGACACCTCGCCCTCCGACACCAGCGGCGACACGAACCCCGACTGCATCGACGCCGTCAACGAACTGGTGGCCGACGCCCCCACGGCAGACGCCAGCTTCTCCTCCGAGGACACCGGCGAGTACTTCACCGAGAGCATCACCCGCGTCGACCGCACACCGCGTCGCACCTTCAACGAGATCGCCGACACCCTGGATGCCTGCTCGGAGGTCTCCTTCCGCAACAACGGCGAGCTCATCCCCGGCATCATCGAGCCCTGGTCCTTCTACGACCACGGCGACGACAGCGCTGCCTGGCGGCTCACATTCACCACCGGCCGCGCCCTCATCGAGTACGACCTCGTCGTCGTCCGCTACGGCGACCTCGTCGTCTCCTACACCTTCGCCGGTCTGCATCCCATCGACGAGGACGCCTTCGACGATCTCATCCTCACCGCCGAGGACGTGCTGGCCGCCGACCCGAACAGCGACCCCGGCAGCGGCCCGAGCGATCCAGGACCCCGTTCGAACTCCGACCCCAGTGGCGAACTGCAGACCGCCTGACCCGCCCGGTCAGGACCACGGTGAGAGAACCGAGAACGTCACCGAACTCCATTCGGCCACACCGACGCTGTTCTTGGCGCGCACCTGCCAGAAATAGCTCGAAGCACCCGGCGTCGACTGGATCTCGAGCACATGATTGCCATTCGAGTTGGCCTCAGGCCCGACCGAGGTGGTGATGTAGGTCCCGGGATTGAAGGAGACGTCGAGTCCGTAGCGGACCTCGTAGCCAGTGATGACCGATGCGCCGTCATCGGTCGGCGGCACCCACCGGAGCTCCGCCAAGTTCCCATACCTGCTCAAGCAGCTGCAGGAGGTCACCGTGATCCGACCCGGCACACCGATCGGCGTGACCGAGACCGGGTTGGAGTACGAGCCCCAGCCGCTCGCGTTGTGGGCGGCGACTCGCACGCGCACCGCGACAGCCGCAGTCAACGAGGAGATGGTGGCGGAGGTGGCGGTGGACACGCCGTCATCGACCGTCGTCCAGGTCGACCCATCGGTGGAGATCTGCACCCGGTAGTCGTCGATGGCCCGACCTCCGTTGTCGGGCGCGGTCCAGTTGAGCACCGCACTCCGATCGGCACCCACAGCGGTCAGCGATCCGGGAGCGGCCGGCACCACGAACGGGATCGAGACCTTCACGGGGAAGACCGGCGCCCAGGCGCTGCTCCCCGCCGCGTTCGTGGCGCGGACCTGGTAGTAGAACGAGGTGCCGCGGGCCTGCGTGGTGTCGAACAACGAACCGTTGGTCTGACCGATCGTGGTGGCCCCGGACATGTCGGAGCCGACCGCCCGTCGGACGCTGTAGGTGACGCTCGATGCACCTCCGGTGCAGGACGCCGGCCAGATCAGTCGCACCGAGGTCCCCGAAGTGGTGGCTGTGACCGACGCAGGCACGCAGGGAGCTGCCAGCGGCTGGGCGGACACCGTGGCCACGGGACCCCAACCGACCGCATTGTGGGCGGAGACTCGGAACTGATAGGTGGTGCCGTTGGTGAGGCCGGCGACAGTTGTCGACGTCGAGGTCGATGTCCCGTCAGGCACCACATTCCACTTCGTGCCGTCGGTCGATGTCTCGATCCGATAGTCATCGACGGGCGAACCGCCCCCATGACTCGGCACCGCCCAGGTCAGCGTGACCTTCTGATCGCCGCGCTGCGCCTGCAGGGACCCCGGGGCGGACGGCTGGATGAGAGGGAAGAGGATGCGCAACGGTGGCAGTGTCGGCGACCAGGCGCCGGGACCAGCGAGATTCACCGCCCGGATCTGGAAGTAGTAGGTCGTACCGCGGGTGAACGCGCCGAGTGAGGCAAGAGTGCGCGGCGTCGTGAACGAGGTCTGGCGTGCCCCAGCCATGGTGGCCGAGGTGGCCCACCGCAGGTCATAGCGCTCGATCACCGAACCGCTGTCACACGGTGCCGACCAGCTCGCCATCAGGGAATCGTTCTGCACGATCGGGTCGGCGGCGATCCGGAGATCGGAGACCGCGCACGGGATCGTGAACGGAACGGCATCGCCGGAGACGCTGGCCGGGCCGTAGCCGCTCGCGTTGCGAGCACTCACGATGAAGCTGTAGCGCGTGGCGTTGATGAGACCGGTGACGGACATGGATCGGGCGGCGCCGTCGGCGAGCAGTCGAGTCCAGGTGGTCCCACCGTTGGTCGTGTAGGAGACCATGTATCCCTCGATCGGTCCCCCGCCGTTGTCGGCCGGGGGGTCCCAAGCGATCTCGACCCGCCCGTTGGCCGGGATCGGCACATGCTGCGTCGGCGCCCCCGGGAGAAGGAGCGGCACCGACGTGCGGATGGGCTTGACGGGTGACCAGGGTGTGCGCCAGGTGCTGCTCACGATCCGAGCCTGCACATAGAGGTCCACCCCTCGGGGCAGACCGGAGATCAGAGCGTCCCCGGAGGTCATGAACGAGTCCACACTCGTGGCGTTCACCATGAGTGGACCGAGCGCCCAGCGCACCACGATGTGCGTGGGGAGGATGAGCGGTCCGCAGGTGTGCTGCAGCGTCACCGCCAGTGATCCCGTGGCGGCGATCGGCAGAACCGTGGTGCCGTTGACGGCACACGGCGGGGCGACGGACGCGGCGGACCCGACGGACGCGGCGGACGCCGTGCCGGGAGCGACGGTGAGGGCCTGGGTCATGAGGAGAAGCGCCGGAAGCACCAGCACCACGATCCGCCGCCGAACGCGGTGGAGGGACGTCCCCGCACCTGCTCGAAGCACTGACGATCTCCCCATGGCCCCAGTTCCTCCCCGGACGGCTCTGGTACCTCCGAATCATCGCGGATCGGCGGCGCCGATGTCGGTCTCCTCCCGACGAGCTCCAGACCGCCTGAGCGCACCCCACCTCCAGGCTGCAGGCGTCGCCGTCCTCGGCAAGACTCCGCCCGATGCCCACGCTCGACGATCTGCGCGCCGCCATCGAGGCCGAGGTGGCCTCGGGTCTGCTGCCGGCCTGCCAGTTCGCCATCGGTCGCGACAACGAGATCCTCGCCTTCGAGGCCTTCGGAACCGCCACCACCACCGACCGGCTCTGCATCTTCTCGGCCACCAAACCCATGGTGTCGCTCACCATGGCCCTGCTGCTCGACGAGGGTCTCGCGTCGCTCGGCGACACCATCGGTGAGCACATCGCGGAACTCCCCCGGGGACTGCCCGACGGCATCGCCGAGATCACCATCGAACAGCTCATGCTCCACACCGGGGGCTTCCCCAACGCCGCCATGCCCGGGGCCGACGGGGGCGATCCGGTGCTGCGACTCGCCGCCCTGCGCACCTGGCGACGCGAATGGGAACCGGGCACGCGCTTCGAGTACCACTACGAGAGCGCCCACTGGGTGCTGGCCGAGCTCATCGAACGCCTCACCGGACGCGACTTCCGAGCGGTGGTACATGAACGCATCACCGCACCGCTCGGTCTGCGCCGCGCCCTCGGCCTCGCACCCGACGACACCGCCGACATCTGCGATCTCGTGTCGGTGACCCCCGAGACCGATGAGGATCCGATCCTGCGGTTCAACACCGCAGCGGTGCGGGCCTCGGGCAACCCGGCCGGCGGGGCGTTCATGACCGCCGCGGAACTCGCCATCCTCTATCAGGCGCTGCTGCACGACCGGGCTCCGGGCACCGCTGGTGCAGACCCGGGCTCCGGCGCCGGCTCCGGTCCCGTCTGGCCGGCCCATGTGCTCGCGGACCTCACCTCCACCATCCGCTGCACCCTGCCCGACGCCATGATGGGCGTGCCCGTCAACCGCACCCTGGGGCTGGTGCTGGCCGGCGACGACGGTCTGCACGAGATGCGCTACGCCATCTTCGGCCGGGGCTGCTCACCCGGATCCTTCGGTCACGCCGGCATGCACGGGCAGGTGGCCTGGGCCGATCCCGCCAGCGGCCTGTCCTTCGTGTTCCTCAGCAACGCGGTCGATGCCGACATGATGCGCTCGGGCATGCGCTCGAACGCCCTGGCCACCATCGCGGCGGCCCTCGAGCTCTGAACCTCTCCATCGGGGCCAGCATCCCGATCGGAGGATGACTAGATTGCACGGCGTTCGACCGCTTCCGGTCCGGACGTCCATCCAGTCACCCATCGACACCCCCTCCAGGAGTCCATCCATGCCCCGATCCATCCTCCAGCGCCCAGCGCGGCGACCGCTGGCCATCGCCTCGGCGATCGCCCTCACCGCCGCGGTCGCACTGACCTTCGCCCCCACTGCGAACGCCGCCGCCCCGTCAGTGAGCTGCGAGGACGCCAACCTCGACAAGCTGGCCAAGGCCACCGGTGGCAACCTCTCCACCCTGGAGACCGGCGGCATGTGCTACGTGCTGCACACCTTCAGCTCCGCCATCGCACCGGCCACCATCAGTCCGGGGTTCTCCTCCTCTGACACCTTCACCGTCACCTCCAGCAGCCCGCTCGACGTCGAGTATCTGGTGGTCGGCGGTGGTGGCGGCGGCGGAGCCGGCGGCACCTGGACCAACAC
>JAGWYK010000003.1 GCA_018969405.1 Acidobacteriota bacterium | reverse complement strand
GGACCGACTCGGCGATCCTCCGGGCCATCACCCGGCGGCGGGACCTCACCGATGTCACCGTGTCGCTCCGCCTGCGCCATGACAGCTTCGTGACCACACCGTCGACCCCGGCCACCGCCTGGGACGGTGAGCACCTCTTCCTCCGCTACGTGGACGAGACCTCGCTGTACAGCGTCAGTTTCGACCGACGCGACGGCTCCACGGCGATCAAGAAGAAGGTCCCCGGCGGAACCAGCAACGGGGGGACCTACTACACACTCGCCTCCGGGACCGACTCGTTCGTCGCCGGGTCGTTCCACGACCTCCGCGCCACCATCCGCACCACCAGCAACGGGTCGGTGACCATCGGCCTCTGGGTCGATGGGACACCGGTGCTCTCGGCGATCGACATCGGGGTGGGTGGGCCACCGATCCCTTCCGGTGGCATCGGGATCCGTGGGGACAACGCCGAGTTCACCTTCGACGATCTGGTCGTCACCTCACCCTGACCGTGCTCGCTGGATCGCCGCTCAACCGAACTTCATGAGTTCGACCCGCACGCCATCGGGATCGGCGAGGAACACCAGCTCCGTCGCCCAGGCTCCCTCGCCGATCCGGGTGCGGGTTCCGTCGACCACCGAACCGCCATGGGCGACGAGGTGATCGATGGCCGCGTCGAGATCGTCGACGGTGACCGCGAGGTGGGTGAAGCCGCGCTGCCGACGAGTGGCCGAGGGGCTGCCGATCGGCTCGGGATGGCGATAATGCAGCAGCTCGAACTCGAAGCCGTCCTTGCGCAGGAACGTGGCGGTGAACTCGATCTCGCCGCCGATCTCGAGCGCGTCGGACCACTCCGATCCGACCGCTGGCGTCGTGGTGGCCTCGAACCCGAGTCCATCGCGCCAGAACCGCAGTGACGCCTCCAGATCGGAGACACAGATACCGACGTGATGCGGTTCGATCCTCATCGATCCCCTCCCCCTGTGGCGACACGGTACCTCCGGGTCGGCCGGCACCCGGCCATCGATCCGAGAGCTGCGTGGTATGAATGAACGGTGAGCAGTCAGTCCTCATCCTCCGCTCCGGCGGAGGAGACCGAAGAGATCACCGGACCGGACGAGACCCCCGAGGACTCCCCGGAATCGACCGCGGCGGTGGCCGGTCGCCGTCGCCTCGGACGGCGCCTCATCCTCGCCGCCCTCGTGATCATCGTGCTCGGACAGATCGGGACATTCGTCTCCCGGAGTCGCACGGCGACGAAGGGCTCCGTGGTGCACACCTATGACGGCATCGCGGCGGCCGACACCAGCGACTACATCCTGGTCAACGCCCGGGTGCTCGAGGTCCAACCGGTGGCCGGCACCCAGCAGGTCCGTCTCACCGTCATCCCCCGCGGTTCGTACGCCAACCCCGACGGTTCGCTGCGTCAGACGATCAACCTCGACGCGGATGGCTATGTGGGCGGCAGCATCAACCTCACCGGCGGCGAGATCCCGCCACCGGTGCAACTGGTGCTCGACCTCGAAGGTGACCTCAGCCAGTACCCCTTCGACACCTATTCGAGCAAGCTCCAGGTGCGTCTCACCAAGGTCGTGCCGAGCACCGCCGGGTCCGGAACCGTGAAGGCCGATGAGGCTGTGCCGATGCGTCTGGCGGTGGATGCCAAACAGCACGACTGGGCCATCAGTTCGAAGCCCGGCGACGCCTGGGAGGACGGATCCATCAGCGTCTCGATCGACGCTCGCCGGGGCGGTGCCATGCGGGCCTTCGCGCTGTTCGAACTCGTCGTCATGATCGCCCTCGCCTGCATCGCCGTGGCCATGACCTACACCACGCTCATCACCGGTAAGCCGCTCGAGTTCTCGATGTTCGTGTGGCTGGGCGCCATGCTCTTCGCCCTTCCCGCCGTGCGCAACACCATGCCGGGAGTGCCCGGCGTGGGCACCGTGCTCGACTACGTCGGATTCTTCTGGTGCCTGATCGCCGTGGCCTCCTGCCTGATCACCGCCGCCATCACCTACATCCGTGCCACGTTCCGAGCCCAGCACTCGAGCTGAGTCGCCCGGAGGCTGCGAACGGCGAGCGGCGGGACTCAGTCGTCCATGCGGTTGGCGCCGGGGAAGAACGGCAGGGTGCGCAGGCGGTTGCCCGTGAGCCGGAACCAGGCGTTGGCCAGCGCCGGCGCGGCGGGCGGGACGCCGACCTCGCCGATGCCGCCGAGCTTGTCCATGCCGCTCTGGAGGATCGACACCGTGATGGCCGGGGTCTCGCGCATCAGCAGCATGCGGGTGTTGGAGAAGTTCCGGCTGCTCGCAACCCCTCTGCTGAAGGTCGTCTGTCCCCACATCGCCGAACCGATGCCCTGGATGATGCCGCCCTCGAGCTGCGATTCGACCTGACCGGGATTGACGGCGTAGCCACAGTCCACCGCCGCAGCGACACGGTTGACCCGCATCACGCCCGGTGAGGGCTGTGACACCTCCACGGCGAGCGCGACGATGCTGCCGAAACCGTTCGAGATGGCCAGGCCTCGTCCCATCCCGGCCGGCGCAGGACTGCTCCACCCGAGATCGGTCGCCGCCCGGTCGAGCACGGCGAGGGTACGGGCATCGCCAGCGAGCATCGAGCGACGGAAGGTCAGCGGGTCGATGCGCAGCGCGGAGGCCATCTCGTCGATCGCGGACTCGACGGCGAAGCAGTTGATGGAGTTGCCCACCGAGCGCCAGAACCCCACCGGGACCGGCGCCGGATGCCGCACGTACTCGACGAGGCGGTTCGGGATCGCATAGGGCAGACCCTCAGCTCCCTCGACGTTGTCGTTGCCGGTCGGCGCCATCCATCCCCGCTGGAACAGCGGAGAGGGAGCGACCGTGCGCACGGCGAGCGAACGCAGCGCGCCGGACCCGTCGGCACCGAGCCGCACCCGCACGAGTCCCATCGGTCGGTACTGGTCGTGGCTGAGGTCCTCCTCGCGCCGCCAGGTCAGCTTGACCGGTCGTCCGATCGCCTTGGCAACCATCAGTGCCTGCTTCACGTAGTCCTGTTCGATCTTGCGGCCGAGCCCACCGCCGAGCAGCGTCGGGTGCACGGTGATGGCGGAGGCGGGAAGCCCGGTCACGGCCATCGCCGTGGCCTGCACCCAGTTCGCCGCCTGGGTCGGCACCCAGACCTCGCAGGAGGTGGAGGTCACGCTGGCGGTGCAGTTGAGGACCTCCATGCACACATGCGGCAGGTACGGGAGTTGATAGGTGGCCTCGATCCGGGTGGCCGCCGAGGAGTAGGCCGATGCGGCATCACCGATCTGTTCGGCCGCCGGCGATCCCGGGGTGCCGGAGACCATGAGGGTCTGCGCCTGGGAGGTGATCAGCGCGCTGCTGAGTTGCGAGGCGGTCGTGGGGGTGGTCCAGGACACCGACAGCTTCTCGGCGGCTCGGAAGGCCGCCCAGGTGTTCGAGGCCACCACCGCCACAGCGTCACCGAGGGGCACGACCGCGATGGCCCCGCTCGGGGTCGCCGGGGTCCGGGCGAGCGTTCCACCGATGGTCGGGCAGTTGCGGACCGCGGCATGGACCATGCCCGGCAGCCGGACATCGATCCCGAACACCGCCGAACCGTCGACCTTGCTGGGCAGGTCCAGACGCGGCATGGTGCGACCCACGAGACGGAACGCTCCCGCGGCGGTGAGGGTCGGCGTGGCCGAGGGCGTGCGAGTGGCAGCATCCTTGGCCAGCTGCGCGTAGGTGAGCGTCGCCCCCGTGGTCGGGTTGGTGATCACACCGTCGGCGACGGCGCAGGCCGACGGAGCGATCCCCCAGATCGCAGCGGCGGCAGCCACCAGCACTTCACGGGCCTGAGCCCCGGCCACCCGCATCTTCTGGAAGTTCGCCCGGATCCCGTAGCTGCCACCGGTGATGTAGGCCTGTGCCGTCGGCGCCGCCTGGGTGCGCACCTGCGACCAGGCCACCATGAGTTCCTCGGCTGCGGCCTGCGCCAGACCCGTGAGGATGCCCTGTCCCATCTCGGCTCCACCGAAGGCGACGGTCACGGAGTTGTCGGCGTTGATCTGGATCCAGCCGTTGATGATCCCGCCATCGGTCGGCGCGGAGGCGGCGAGCGCCCGGGCCATCGCGGTCACCGGCGCGGCATCGAGGGCGAACAGGGCGACGATGGTCGCCGAGCCGCCGAGGAAGGCCCGGCGGCTGACCCGGGCCTTGGCGGTTGCGGGTGAGGTGGTGGAGTCGCTCATGCCAGTTGTCCCGTCGCCTTCTTGATCGCTCGCTTCACACGCGGATAGGTGCCACAGGCGCAGATGTTCCCGAGCGCCGAATCGATCTGGGCGTCGGTCGGTCTCGCGTTCCGGTTCACCAGTCGGGCTGCGGCCATGAGCATCCCCGACTGGCAGTACCCGCACTGCGGCGCCTGGCAGTCGATGAACGCCTGCTGGAGACGGATCCCCACCGGTGTGGCCGCCAGCCCCTCGACGGTGGTGATCCTCACGCCCACTCCCTCCGCGGCCCGCATGTCGCAGCTCTTCTCCGGCGACCCGTCGATCCACACAGTGCATGCACCACAGATCTCCACACCGCATCCGTACTTGGTGCCGGTGAGCCCGATGATGTCCCGGATCACCCACAGCAGGGGCATCCCCGGATCAGCATCGAACTGATAGGTCCGGCCGTTGACGTTGTAGGTCATCGCTGCCATCGAGGATCCTCCCGATCGTCGCCCGCCGTCGACCCTCCAGTCGCGGCGATGGCGGTACCGTAGGTGGGGCATCGCAGGGGGGATCAGCGGTCTTACCAACACTTGGCCGCGCTTTGCCCCGATTTTCCACCTCCGTCCGAACCCGTCCGACCCCGCTGAGGAATCCATGGATGACGTCCCGGTGATCGACCTCTCCGGCGCACGACCATCACGTCACGCGCTCGACCGCGCCTGCCGTGAGCACGGGTTCTTCCTGCTGTGCGGCCATGATCTCGACGACCTCATCGAGCGCACCTGGCGTGCCACACGGGAGTTCTTCGCCACCGATCGATCGAACCGCCTCGCAGTGGTCCGCTCGGAGACCAATCCACTCGGCTACTTCGATCGGGAGCTCACCAAGCGACGTCGCGATCACAAGGAGGTCTTCGACTTCATCGATCCGCGGCGACCTGCGCTCGACGCCATCAATCAATGGCCGCAGGTTCCTGCGCAGTTCCGAGACATCATGGTGGAGTTCTTCGACGGGTTCAGTCGATTGGCCTCCGACACGCTCGACGTGATCCTCGATGCGCTCGGCCTCACCGGCGCCGAGCGCGATGCGATCGCCTCGGCCCCGTCGAGCAGCACGGTCCGGCTCAACCACTACACCGTCGGCGATCCCGTGCCGGCCTCCGAGCGCGACGGCCTCGCCGAGCTCGGCGACACCGCGCTCGGCCTCCACACCGATCCCGGGGTGCTCACCCTGCTCCTGCAGGACGACACCGGCGGACTCCAGACCCAGAACCTCCGAGGCGAGTGGGTCGATGTCCCCCCGACCCCGGGGACCGTGGTGGTGAACCTGGGCGACTGCATGCAGGTCTGGACCAACGATCAGTACCGGGCGGCGATCCATCGCGTGCTGCCGGTCCCGACGTCGCGCTTCTCCATCCCGTTCTTCTCCAATCCCGGCCGAGGCAGCACCATCGCTCCGGCACCGGCCCTCGTCGAGGATCGACCTCGCTACCGGCCCGTCGATTGGGACGCCTTCAGTGCAGCCCGCGCCTATGACAACTTCACCGATCTCGGTGTGGCCGACACCCAGATCTCCGACTTCCTCCTCGGCTGACCGCACCCACGCATCGACCGCCAGCACTCCGGTACCGTCGCGCCATGCACAGCATTCCCGAGGGTCTCCCCGCCGACGAGGTGATCGCCCGCCTCGATGCACTGCGGACCGATGATGTGCGGTGGCGCGAGGGACGTGCGTTCTCCCTGGCCTACAGCGCCGGCCCGGAGGTGGAACGGGTGGCGGCCGAGGCCCACCGACGGTTCGCCACCGAGAACGCGCTGAACACCGATGCCTTCCCCAGTCTGCGCACCATCCAGTCGGAGGTGGTGGCGATCGTGGCCGGTTGGCTCGCCGCCGGACCCGACGGCGCCGGGTTCATGACCAGCGGCGGCACC
This sequence comes from Acidobacteriota bacterium, assembly GCA_018969405.1. Taxonomy (GTDB): domain Bacteria; phylum Actinomycetota; class Acidimicrobiia; order Acidimicrobiales; family Acidimicrobilacustridaceae; genus Acidimicrobilacustris. The sequence continues at coordinate 97,540 of JAGWYK010000003.1, read as the reverse complement.
GAGAGCCTGCTGCTGGCCGTGAAGGGCTCCCGTGAACGGGGTCGACGCGAGCGGGGCATCACCCAGCCGAACATCGTGCTGCCCACCAGCGCGCACGCCGCGTTCGAGAAGGGCTGCCACTACTTCGGCCTCGAGAGCCGACGGGTCGCAGTGGGCCCCGACTGGCGGGCCGATGTCGACGCCATGGCCGATGCCATCGACGAGAACACGGTGCTCGTGGTCGGCTCCGCCCCCCAGTACCCACAGGGCGTGATCGATCCGATTCCCGACATCGCCGCACTCGCCGCCGAGCGGGACATCAACTGCCATGTCGACGCCTGCATGGGTGGCATCACGCTCACGTTCCTTCGTCGGCTCGGTCACGAGATCCCGCCGTGGAACTTCGAGGTCCCCGGGGTCACCTCGATCTCGGTGGATCTGCACAAGTACGGCTACAGCACCAAGGGCGCATCGGTGCTCATGCATCGCACGAAGACGCTGCGCTCGTATCAGACCTACGTCACCGACAACTGGCTGGGTGGCCTCTACGGATCCTCGGGCATCCTCGGCACCAAGGGCGGGGGGCCGATGGCGGCTGCCTGGGCCGTGATGCATCTCCTCGGCGACGAGGGCTATCTCGAACTCACCGCCCGGGCCCGGGGGGCCTGCGACCGACTCGCCGCGCTGCTCGAGGACATCGACGACCTCGAACTGCGCGCCAGACCCGAGGTCACGCTCATCGCCTTCGGTGCCGCAGATCCGGACCGGTTCGACGTGTATGCACTGGCCGATGCCCTCTGGCGCCGCGGCTGGTACCTCGACCGTCAGGGACCTCCGGCCTCGCTGCACTGCACCGTCAACGCGGTCCACGCCGATCATCTCGACGAGTTCGAGGTCGATCTGCGGGCGGCGGTGGCAGAGGTCCGCGGCTCCGGCTCCACTGGTTCCACAGGCGCCTACGGCTCCATCGACTGACCTGCACACCCCACCTTCGGCCGTGCCACGATGATGGGATGCGCCTCGAACTCAGCCCTGATGAACTGCTCAGCACCACCCGATCGGTGCGCAAGCGCCTCGACCTCGAACGCACCGTGGAACCCGAGATCGTGCTCGAATGCCTCGATCTCGCGCTGCAGGCTCCCACCGGTTCCAACCGGCAGGGATGGCACTGGATGTTCATCACCGATCCCGACACCAAGGCGGCGCTCGCCGAGCTCTACCGGGTGAACTTCATCGCCTATCGGGACAGCGGTGCCCGGCCGACCTACGACGACGCCGACACCCGCGCCCAGCGGCAGACCGCCGTCACCGATTCCGCCAACCATCTCGCCGACCACTTCGCTGAGGTCCCGATGATGATGATCCCGCTGATCGAAGGGCGCCTCGACAACCTGCCGGCGTTCGCAGCGGCCAGCACCTGGGGTTCGCTGCTGCCGGCGGTCTGGAGCTTCATGCTGGCGCTGCGTTCGCGCGGCATGGGCTCGGCCTGGACCACGCTGCACCTGCCGAGTGAACGCGAGGCCGCCGACATCCTCGGCATCCCCTACGACCGCTACACCCAGGGCGGGCTGTTCCCGATCGCCTACACCATCGGCACCGAGTTTCGACCGGCCGCTCGCATCCCCACCGATCAGATCGTCCACTGGAACCGCTGGTGAGCGGTCGGCCGGGTGCGGCTCAGGCAGGTGGCTCGAGCGGCGTTCCCAGCAGTGCCGTGCGGATGCGTACACCATCGAGTCCGAGCGCATCCATCTCGACCACCGTTCGCCGCCCGGTCATGGCGCGCAGCAGTTCATAGGGCGGGACATCCTCGGGGACGGTCCCCTCGGGGATCGCCGTCGGGAACGCGTACCGCAACCAACCGAGCGCGACCTCGACGGCGACGGAGTCACGAGCTCCGGTGCCACCGAGGGCCTCGCGCAGATCGTGCTCATGGGTCACCGCGTCCATCACCAGCTGCGAGTTCACCGGGGCCGGGATCGTGGGCAGGACGTCGTCGAACACCGTGCCGGTGGCGGCGAGGGAATCCGCCAGCTCCGCCAGTGACTGACCGGCATGACGCTCGACCTGCGCCGCGGTCCACGGCTCGGTGGTCACCCCCTCCATGGAGCCGGTGAGGATGTCCTCGGGCACCCCGAGCATGTGGCCCAGCAGCTGGCGGACGGTCCATGCCGGACAGGCCGGGACGACAGTGTCACCGGTGGCCTCGGGCAGGCTGCGCACCAACGTCACGACTCGCTCGCGCAGCTGTCGATAGGCCTCGACCACGATCGGATCGGGCAGCAGATGGTCACTCATGGACCGATCCTTCCACGGAAGTGCTCGTCGAGCTGACGCTCGAGTGCCTCGGCCGGAGCCTCGCCGACGGTCACCGCCGCACGGACCCGGAGGGTGGTGGCGATGATGTCCCGTGCGGCGGCGGCCGGGATGTCCCCGCGCTGCACGGCGGCCGAGAGCGCACACTCGAACTGGGCACAGGCCTGCGGTCGATGCAGGTGATGGATGGTGCAGCGACCGTCCTCGACCGCCGGACAGGGCAGTTCGAACACCGGTGGATCGGCCGCCGCGATGATGGACACCCCGAGGAGCTGCAGCGGCGCGCCGAGATCGCTCTGATCGGACACTGCGAGGTGACCCAGCAGGGTGCCGTCGCAGCACAGACCGCAGCCGATGCAGATCGATCCATCCGGAGGCGCGGTCATGGGCGGTCCCCACCGCGGCGAGCAGACAATTGACACCCCATACGTCACTTCCTACGCTCGGCCCAGGACACGACCGGAGTGGAAACCATGCCAGATCTCATCATCGACTCGCTGCAGCGCCGGATGGCCGCCATGCACTCGCTGTACTACCAGGCGGTCAGCACGATGGATCTGGAGCATGTGAACCACTTCGAGCGCGAGGGCGTGCTGCCCATCGCGTTCTCGCTGTTCCACTACACCAACATGCAGGACTCCTCGTTCTTCGTCCTCACCGGCCAGCTCCCCATCTGGAACGCCGACTGGCAGGACCGGGTGCAGATGGCCATCGACGATCACGGCAAGGAACGGCCGGTCTCGGACATGATCCACCAGCGGATCGGCGACTTCGAGCAGTTCAAGCTCTACCAGCGTGCGGTCTTCGATCGCACCGAGGCCGAACTGCGCCGGATCACCCTCGACGAGCTGAACCGTGTCGTCATCCCCCACCCCTATCCCCCGATGATCGCCTCCACCTACAGCGCCCGGGTCGGCGGCGAGCAGGGCATCACCGTGCTGGACGGCTACGAGTGCTGGATCTACCAGCATGGGCTGCGTCACATGGGCGAGATCGAACTCGCCCGAGGGCTGGTCGGCCTCGGGGGCATGACCAGCTGACGATCGATGACCGGGTCATGTGGTCGGACCAGCCCCAGTACTGTCGACATCGATGACATCAGGCGGTGACGGAACCGACCCGTCGCACCGAGGTCGACACCGAGGACTGGACGGCCTCCGCGGCCTCGCGGTCCTCGCCGTGGTCCTCTACCACTTCGCTCCCGATCTCGTTCCGGGCGGATTCCTCGGCGTGGATGTCTTCTTCGTCCTCTCCGGTTTCCTCATCACCACCCTGCTGCTGGAGGAACTCGAGCGGCACCGGTCCGTCTCCCTGCGGAACTTCTGGACCCGCCGTGCCCGCCGCCTCCTCCCGGCGGCACTCTCCGTCATCCTGGTGTCGGTGGCCCTGGCCTGGTGGCTGGAACCGGAGTCCTCCCGAGCCGCCCTCCGCACCCAGTCACTGGCCTCGCTCCTCTATGTGAACAACTGGTCAGCCATCGCGTCCGGAAGTTCGTACCAGGCCCGCTTCGGCGGTGACCCGCCACTCCAACACTTCTGGTCCCTGGCGGTCGAGGAACAGTTCTATCTGCTGTTCCCCGTCGTGGTGGTGGGCATCATCCTCCTGTTCCGCGGACGACGGGACACCCGTTCGGTGGCGAAGACGATCATGATCGTAGCCACTCTCGGGGCCATCGCTTCGGCAGTCGTGATGTCAGTTCTCCATATCCCCGACACCGATCCGTCCAGGGTGTACCTCGGCTCCGACACCCGTGCCCATGCCCTTCTCATCGGCGTCGCCCTCTCCTGCGCCATGTTCCTCGCCTCTCGTCGACCTGCGCTCGGGCGGGTCCACGACGCACTCGGGATGACGGCGATCCTGCTGCTCATCATCGCCTTCGCACTGGTCACCTTCACACAGAACTGGTTGTACCGCGGCGGACTGTTCGGCATCGCGATCCTGACCGCCCTGATGATCTGGTACATCGTGACCTCACCGGAACACCTCCTGAGTCGCGCTCTTCAGCATCCATTGCTGGTCCGGCTCGGACTGGTGTCCTACGGCCTGTACCTCTGGCACTGGCCGGTGCGCGTGTTCGTGACCCCCTCCCGCACCGGACTCAGCGGCCCGTCACTGCTGGTGCTGCGCATCGTGTTGACCGCCCTCGCCACCTGGATCAGCGCAGTCGTCATCGAGCGACCGTTCCGCCGACACCAACCGGGAACCCGTCCGCACCTCTCACTCCGACAGACCGCCGCCACCTTCACCGCCTGCCTCGCCGTGGGGCTGGCCTGCCTCGTGCTCACCGCCGGCGATCCTCCCGCCGGATCCCTCTCGGTGGCCACCCCACCCCCCTCCTCCTCCGCCCCCGGCACCGGAGGACCGATCAAGGTGCTGCTGATCGGCGACTCGGTGGCATGGACACTCGGTGGAGGGGATCTCGCCTTCCCTCCGCCCACCACCTATGTCTCTCCGTTCGACCCGACCGAGGTCAACCTCTGGAATCGGGCCACCTTCGGCATGAGTCTGCTCCGATTGCCGAAGCGGCACGCCGGCAGGGTCGAGGATGACTGTCCGACCTGTGAACCTCGGAATGACTGGTCGGAGTCGATCCTCCGGTTCCGTCCCGACCTGGTGGTGTTCTCCGCAGTCCTCAAGGACACCTACGACGTGCAGGTCGATGGACGGTGGATCGCCTTCGGGACCGACGAGTTCGACCGGATCTACCTCGCTGCGCTCGAGGGGCTCCGGAATCAGATGCAGGCCGCAGGGGTGCCACTGGTGATCCTTCTGCAACCCCGTCCGGGGCCCTATCCGCCGGAATGGTCCGACGAGAACGCAGCGAACTCGAGCACCTACCCGCATCTCGGGATGCTGCAACGACGCTTCGCCGCCGAACATCCCGACGTCGCGGTGATCGACCTCGACGCCGAGATGTGTCCGAGGGACCACTGTGCGACGGACGACGGCGAGGGCCATGCGTTGCGCACCGACGGGCTGCATTTCAGTCCCGACGGCGCTCGGGCTCTCAGCTCGACACTCAGCGCCCACCTTCGGGTCATCGTCGCGGAGAGCGCGGCGACGAGGGTCAGCGGGGGCTGAAGAGGCCGGTCATCCTCAGGTTCGCGGGGACGGCGCCAACGCTGCGAGCACCTCTCGGGCCCGTTCCATCGAGGACGCAGCATCGGCATCGGGTGCGCCGATCTCGGGGTCGAAGTTCAGATCGATGAAGGTCTCGGTCATGCCCTGTGCGGCGAGGTCCTCGAGATCGGCGGCGATCTCGGACAGCGAACCGGTGAGGGGCGCTCGGTCATCGGCGCGCACCTTCACCACCCCCCGACAGACGAACCGGAGCGAGGAGGGGTCTCGACCCGCCGCACGGGCCGCGTCGGTGATCAGATCCACCGACTGACCGATGGTGGTGAGATCGGTGGTGCTGGCACTGATCCATCCGTCGGCGAGTCGACCGGCGCGACGCAGTGCCGCCGGCGCCGCACCCCCGAGCAGCACAGGAGGACGCGGCCGCTGCACCGGTGGAGGCGCCACCACCGCTGCAGGCATCGTGCTGAAGGTCCCGTCGAAGGAGGTGACCCCCTGCGTCCATGCGGCGTCGAGGGCGGCGAGATACTCCTCCATCTGCGCGCCCCGTCGCTCGAGGTCGGCGCCGACGGCCCGGAACTCATCGGGCATCCACCCTGATCCGAGACCGAGATCGAGACGACCACCGGAGAGCCGATCGATGGTGGCGGCGGTCTTGGCCAGCATCACCGGCGGATGGAAGGGCGCGTTCAGCACCGCCACCCCGAGACGGACCCGAGTGGTGCGAGCGGCGACGAAGGCGAGCACCGAGAGCGGATCGAGCACCTCGTGATAGGCCGGTGGGAGCCACTGGACACCCTCGGGGGTGACCGGGGAGAGCAGACGCTGGAAGGTCCACAACGAGCGGTACCCGAGCGCCTCCGCCATCTCGGCGATCTCGATGCAGTTCTCGGCGGTCGCCCACGATCCCGACACCGGCAGCGCCACCCCGAGTTCCATGGCGGCAGGCTACCGAGTGATGACGGTCCGAACCCTTCCCCCACCTGCGCCCTAGGGTCGGCGGCGTGGAGGAACCCGTCGAGATCAGCACCCCCGAGGTGGACTGGCGATTCGATCGCGGCTTCCTCGAGTCGAACTGGACCTGCATCTGGGGACGGGGCTGTCTCGGGATCCTCGACGAACCCGCCGAGGACCTCGGCCAGGGTTGCTGTTCGGTGGGTGCCGAGTTCGGCGACCAGGAGGAGGCGATGTTCATCAGCGCCATGGCGGCGATGCTCGATCCCGAACGGTTCCAACATCACGATGTGGCCGCCCGCGACGGCATCTTCAGCGACGAGCAGCGGACGAACACACGGGTCCACGACGGCGCCTGCATCTTCCTCAACCGTCCGGACTTCGCCGGGGGCGCAGGGTGCGCGCTCCACCTCGCGGCGCTGGACGCCGATGAGTCCCCCCTCGACTGGAAACCCTCGGTGTGCTGGCAGCTGCCCATCAGGGTCGACTGGGAGCCGCTCGAGGAGGGACGCGAACGAGCCACGCTTCGGAGGTGGAGCCGAGCCGACTGGGGCGACGAGGGCGCCACCATGGCCTGGTGCTGCACCGAGGGTGACCGGGCCTACGTCGGCGACCGACCGGTGGTGGAGACGCTCGCCACCGAACTGGCGGCGATCACCGGCGAGGAGGTGTTCGTCGAACTGCGTCGTCGCCTCGGGCGCTGACGCTGGCTTCGGCTCAGACGCGCTCGCAGATCATCAACGGGATGTCGCGGGTCGTGGCGGCCTCGTACGCGTCGTAGTCCGGCCAGGCGGCCACGGCCAGCGGCCAGTACTGCGCCTTCTCCTCGGCAGTGGCCTGCCGGGCCACCAGATGGTGGACCTCGGACCGATCCTGCACGGTGACCGAGGGGTTGGCGATCATGTTGTGGTACCAGTTCGGGTTGTTCGGGGCGCCGCCCATGGAGGCCACCACGAAGTACCGCTCCCCGTCGGTGACCCGGATGAGCGGAGTCCGCCGCTCCTTGCCGGACCGGGCCCCGGTGGTGGTGAGGATGATGACCTCACCACCCTCCCAGAGGAAGCCGTCCTCGCCGTTCGTGGCCAGATAGCGCTCGACATGGTCGGCGACGGGTTCCCAGGGGCTCGGCTCGTACTCACTCATGGTCCGAGCGTAGCGGCGGTCCACCGGGTCGACGGCGCCCACTCCTACACTCGGGGGATGCACACCCTGCTCTCGATCGTCACTGCGCTCGTCGTCGGCGGAGCCGGCATCTACGACTTCACGAACCCGCCCCAGGTGCTGCAGCTCATGCACGACCTCGGCTACAAGCCCGGATTCCACCGATCGCTCGGCATCATCAAACTGGCCGGCGCCGTGGGCCTGCTGCTCGGCCTGCAGGCCATCAACCTCGGCCTCGTCGCCGCCTTCGGCCTCGTGGTGTACTTCGGACTCGCCGTCCGCGCCCATCGCCGACTCGGTCACAACCCCAACGAGTTCGTACCGGCCATCGCCCTGCTCGGCCTCACGTCACTCACGTTCCTCTCGCTGCTGTTCAGCTGAGTCGCACCGCCGCTCACCGCGGGCACCTGTGCCCGAACCTCTGGCCGGGCGCGCAACGACCCGGCGCCGACCCCGAGGGGCTGACACCGGGTCGTGACGAGGACGATCGAGGATCAGGCCGACTTGGCCAGCTGGGCCGCCGAACGCTCGAGCGCCTGATTGGCACCCTCGGGAAGTTCGGTGAGCGGCTGAGCGATCTCGGCCACGGTGGGGCCGTACTGGTCGGCGAAGGGCTGCAGGGCGGCGAGGTCGAACCCGTAGTGCTCGGCGGCGTTGCCGGCCAGCAGCTGCTGGATCTTCTCGGGCTCGAGGTGACCGACCACCTGACGGAGATGCTCGCGGGTGAACGGGTGCGTGCCCTCCTCATGGGGATAGTCGCTGCCCCAGGCCACACGGTCCCAGCCCACGACACCCTGGGCTGCGGCGATGTCGGCCGGCGTGGGCTGGCTCACCCCGACGAAGCAGTTCTGATGGAAGTACTCGGTGGCCGAGCGCGGCGGCACCAGTTCGCCGTCGAAGCGCATCTCGCCGACCTTGTTGGAGCGCATGCCGGCCAGCAGGTTGTCCATGGTGGCGAGCAGGTCGGGGATCCAGGCACACCCGGCCTCGGTGAGGGCGAACTTGAGCTTCGGGAACCGCTCGAACACGCCGCCGAGGATGAGGTTCACCAGCGGCCGCTGCGAGTAGAACGGGATCTCGAGGAAGTGCACCAGCGGCATCGCCGGGGCCGGCTGATAGGCCGGGGAGCCGGTGCCGCTGTGGGCGTTCACCGGGATCTCCATGTCGGCGCACACGGCCCACAGGCGGTCGTAATCGGGGTGGTAGAGCGGCTTGATCCAGTCCGCCGTCGGGGGCACCGCGCCGATGAGGATGCCGCCGCGCAGACCGTTCTCCTTGCACCAGATGGCATCCGCGATGGCGTCGTCGACATCGTTCAGAAAGATCTGACCGATGCCGGCGCGTCGCTCCGGAGCCTGGCTGACGTAGTCGACCATCCAACGGTTGTGGGCTCGCACACCGGCGAGGCGATGCTCGTACTCCTCGGGCTTCGGAGGCTGGGCGAACAGCACGAAGCTCGGGAAGAACGGGGGCACCGTGTTCGGGTAGATGACCTCGGCCACCACGCCGTCGGCGAACTGGTCGACATCACGACGATCGCTGTCCCAGTTGCGGATGCGCAGATCGGTGTCCTTGAGGTCCTTGAACGGGTTCTTGTACTTCTCGCGCCAGGCGTCGAAGTCGGCGACGTACTTCTCCTCGAGGAACTCCCGGTACTGGGCATGACTGCCGCCGGCATGGGTGTCCGCCGAGATGATGATGTAGTGGTCGTCGGGTCCGAGCATGGTGTCTCCAGATGTCCGGGCGCAGAGGCGCTCCTGTGGTCACTGACGTTCCGTCAGATACCTGACACTACGTCAGACTCCGCAGGTGGGGAGAAACCGGAACCCTCACAATCCCTTGGGGCGATTCACGAACCGGTTCTCCGTCGGCGACCAGAACCATCCCCCACCGGCGCGGGTCCCACCGTCGACGGGGATGTTGTGACCGGTGACGAACGCCGACAGATCGGAGGCGAGGAACAGCGCCACCCGCGCCTGGTCCTCGGGCCATCCGAGACGTCCCACCGGTGCCCATGAACCCCAGAGATGCTCCGAGCCGACCGAGGTGCCGATGTAGTCCACCTGGGCGGTCTGGGTCAGATCCGGTCCGATCCCGTTCACCCGGATGCCGTGCCGACCCATGCCGACGGCGAGGTCCGTGGTGAACGCCGCCGCCGCCGCCTTCATCGCCCCGTAGACCGGATCACCGGGGTAGCCCCGCAGCCCCTCCACCGAATGCACGTTCACGATCGACCCCCCGCCGCCATCGATCATGGCGTCGAGGAACACCCGGGTGAGGGCGAACATGTGGAAGAGGTTGATGTCGTACATCTCCTTCCATGAGGCCGGCGACGAGTCGCGGAACCGCGCCAGGGGCCGGTAGTCCCCCACGTTGTTGACCAGCACATCGATGCTGCCGTGGGCCGCGAGCACCTCGGCGGCGAAGGACTCGACGATCTCGAAGTCGCGGACATCGCCCACATGGGCCCGGGCCCGGCCGCCGTCGGCGGTGATGGCGGCAGCGGTGCGTTCGGCGGCCTCGGCGTCGATGTCGATGAACTCGACGATCGCGCCATGCTGGGCGAACAGCTCGGTGATGGCCCCACCGATCCCTCCGGCACCGCCGCTGACGACCGCCACCCGACCCTCGAGCAGTCGGCTCCAGTCCTCGATCGCCGGTGGTGTCGGATGGTCGCGCTCGGTCATGGGGACTCCTGGTGGGGATGGGACCCGCAATCTCGCGCATCGGCGCTCCGATCGCACACGCACCGTCCCGACGCGGCAACCTTGGGAGGTGAGGGTGATGACATGGAACCTGCAGGGCCGTGTGGGTGACTGGCGCACCCGGGAGACCGCCATCCTCGGACACCTCCGCCGCGAGGCTCCCGATGTGGTGATGCTCCAGGAGTCCTGGATCGAGAACGGCGGCACCACCCAGGCCGAGGTGCTCGCCGAGTCCCTCGACATGCACACGATCACTGCGGCGTCGCTGTCCGGGTTCGATCGCTACCCCACTGCTCCGTACTGGGTCGTCAACGCCATCCTCTCGAGATGGCCGATCACCCTGCTCGACGCCATCCCCCTGCCCGATGAGCACGGGGACCGCACCTGGCGCCATGTGCTGCTCGGCGAGGTCAACCGCCCCGAGGATCTCGGCGGCGCGTTCCGCGTGGCCGGCAGTCACCTCGAACATGGACTCGATCGGTCGCCGACCCGCAACGCCCAGACCCGGGCGCTCATCGGTCACCTCGCCGAGGCCACCGGCCCCGAGGCCACGCGACGCGACCGTCCACCAGTGGTGCTGGGCGCCGATCTGAACGCCGTCCCATGGTCCGATGAGGTGCGCCACCTCACCGGGGCCAGTGCGCCCGAGGTGCCCGGATTCGTCCTCGTCGACGCCTGGGACGCCGCCGGCGGTCAGGGACGCGGCGACACCTGGTGCGCGGCCAACCCGCGGGTGCCGGCTCGGGCGGTGCATCCCAACCGCCGGCTGGACTATGTGATGGTGTCGTGGCCCCGCGCCCGGGGCGTCGGCCATGTCGACGCCTGTCGCCTGGTCGCCACCGAGGCGATCGACGGCGTCTGGGCCAGTGACCACTACGCCGTGTGTGCGGAGATCGACCTGTGAGCGGGAGTCTGCTCACCACCGTCCTGATCGCGCAGGTTCTGGCCTCGGTCGGGATGTTCGGCGTGATCTGGCTCGTGCAGGTCCTCGTCTATCCGCTGATGCACAAGGTTCCGCCGGCGGCCTTCGGAGCCTTCGAGGCCGAGCATCAGCGTCGGATCACCTTCGTGGTCGGCCCACTGATGGCGGTCGAGGGGATCAGCGTCCTCGCCGTCTTCTTCGCCCGTCCGTCCTGCGTGTCGTTCGCCCTCGCCCTCGCCGGCGGTCTGGCCGAGGCGGTCGCCATCGGCACCACGGCGCTGGTGTCGGCCCCCCTGCACGGCCGCATGTCCGCCAGCGGCGACCCGGACCTTCTGGGCCGTCTCATCGGCACGAACTGGATCCGCACCGTCGCGTGGACATGCCGTGCCGCCATCGCCGTGGCCATGCTCGTCGGCTGCTGAGGTCCCGACTCACCAGGGCACGTGCAGTCCCGCCGCGGACAGCGCGGCAGCACATTCGAGGGCGAAGCTCGGGAGATCGCCGGCACAGCGGTCGAGCGCCGTCCGGTCGAGCAGCAGCTCGACGCCGTCACTCGTGCGGGCCATCACCGCGGGCAGATTCGGGGCGGCGGCCAGCACATCGGTGGGTGCGTCATCCCGATGGAACAGCTCGAAGGGGACCTCGAGCGACTGACGCCATCGCCGCCAGCTGTCGCGCTCGCGGAACACCCCGTGGGTGACATCGCACAGGGAGCAGTGCGCCCGTCCGATCCGAGCGCCGAGCCAGTAGGTGATCTCGCCGATGACGGTGCCGTCGGCGTCGTAGACACCGACGAGGGCGAGCACCGGACGAGGCTCCACTCAGGGGGCTCCGTCGAGGATGTCGGTGAACCCGAACTGGGTGTGCGGACCGAAGATGATCTGTTCGAAGATCCCGACGCCGACCCTGTCGCCGAGGCGGGCCCGACAGAGGTGGTGGACGTGCTGATGGGTGGGATCCTGTGGCGAGACCTCGGCGAAGGACCAGTCCTCGCGCCCCAGCTCGAGGTCGCCATGCCACATGCCATGACCCCACTCGGGATGCATGTAGCCGAGGGCTCGCATGTCGAAACGCGCCAGCGGTTCGAGCTCGAGCGTGACGGGCACGCCATCGGCGCCGACCAGATCGATCTCGGCCGAGGCCACCCAGCGGCTGCCGGAACGGAAGGTGAGTCGCTGACCGATGGGATCGAGGCGACCGACCTCGCCGGACTCGAGCGAGACGGTGGTGGGGACGGGATCGACCACTGCGATCCGATGACCATCGGGACGCCAGAAGGCGCCGCCGGGGCGCTGGAACCATCCGGCGACCAGACACTCATCCTCGAAGTGGATCGGTGACCACAGCCAGGCGTTCGGTGGAGCAGTGGAAGGACGGCCGGCCCCCTGCACGCCGACCGGTCGCACACCCCAGGAGCGGTCACGGATGCCGACGACCTCGTCATGGCTGAACTCGGTGGTGCGGCTGTCGACCGTGAAGCTGCCGGCCCAGGTGCCGAACTGCATGAAGCGCGCCATGTCGAGCACGGTGGACACGCCGTCCATCATCAGGGTGTGGTCCTCGAGCAGGGCTCCCACCCGCGCCCGCCACTCCATGTCACAGGCGATACCGGTCTCGTTGGGTTCGACGACCAGACGCAGGCGTCGGAAGGGTTCGAGGATCTCGAGCCGGACCGGACCGACGCGCAGCTCGGTCGGATCGAGCGGCGCTCGACAGGACCCGTGGAAGGAGTGCTGGGCACCGTCGATGGCGATGGACACGGAGGAGTCCTGGACCCCGAGGTTCGCGTAGCGCCCGAAGGCCGCCTCGATCTGGAACGCCCCCAGCCGATGACTCGCGCCGAACCAGTAGCGGCCGTAGTGGTTGCGGTCGCTGGTGCCGGACAGGGCGATCGGCCTCGGGACCTGATGGATCGGATATTCGTCGAGCGAGGTGAGCATCGATGGTCCTCAGAACGGGTCGGGCTTGGCGTCCGCGATGTCGCGGAGCTGGTTCTTGGCCACCTTCTCGAGGGTGGCCCGGGGGAAGTCCTCCACGCAGTAGACGGCGCGGGGAACCTTGAAGTCGGACAGGTTCGTCCGGCAGAGCTCGATGATCTGCGCCTCGAGGGTCGCATCGTCGGGGGCGTTCGGCCCCTTGATGACGAACGCCACCGGAACCACGTCGAGCATGGGGTGCGATCGGCCGACCACCGCCACGTCACCGACGCCGGCGACGGTGCGGCAGAGATCCTCGACCTCCTTGGCCGAGACGTTCTCGCCTCCCACCTTGAGCATGTCCTTGTCGCGCTCGGTGTAGAAGATGGCACCACCCTCACCGATGCGCACCATGTCGCCGGTCCGGAACCAGCCGTCGGCGGTGAAGCTCTTGGCGTTGGCCTCCGGGTTGCCGTAGTACTCGAGGAACAACTGGATGCCGCGGGTGCCGCGCAGCCAGAGCTCACCCACCCGACCGTCGTCGAGGATCTCACCGGTCTCGGGATCGACCACGAGGGTCTCGTAGCCCGGAGTCGCCTTCCCCATCGAGCCGACCGGGATCTGCCCGTGCAGCCCAGCGCTCGTGGCATGGGTGACGGTCTCGGTCATGCCGTAGGCGGGAAGCACCCGGCAGCCGAGCAGCTGCTCGAGCGGGGGCACGACGGCACCGAAGACACCGACCTCGAGGCGGTTCTCCGGGATCGGCTGCCCGGCCACCGCGGTGTAGACGAACGGGATGAGCGAGATGTGGGTCACGCCGTGGGCGACGATGACCTCCCAGAAGCGGCTGGCGGAGAACTTCGGTTGCAGCACGATGGTGCCGCCCACGCCGAGGGTGCTCCACATGGACCAGCTCTGGGCGTTGACATGGAAGAACGGCAGGAAGATCAGGTACACGCCATCGGGATGCATGCCGATGTTGTTCGGTCCCACCCGGGCGGCCCAGAGCGCATTGGCGTGGGTGTGCACCACCGCCTTCGGGCGGGAGGTCGTCCCGGAGGTGAACATCACGCCCACCGGGAGCATGGGCTCAGCGGGGCGGACGGGAGCATCGGCGGCCTCGCCGAACAGCGACTCGAAGGTGATGAAACCCTCGCCGGTCGGTCGATCGGCAGGTTCGCCGCTGTCATCGGCGGTGACGGCGATCCAGCGGAGATCAGGGCCACTCGTGCGCACCAGCTCGGCGAACTTCGGCTGGGTGATGGCCGCCACGGCCGAGGTGTGCTCGATGAAGTAGCTCATCTCGGCGGCGACCGAACGGGTGTTGGTGGTGACCCCCACGGCGCCCACCGTGGCGCAGGCGTACCAGGACAGCACCATCTCGGGGCAGTTGTCGGCGTGGATGACCACCATGTCGCCCTTGCCGATGCCTCGGGCATGGAGACCGGCGGCGAGGCGACGAACCTCGGTCCAGAACTCGGCGTAGGTCCAGCGCTGCGCTGCACCATCCTTGGGCTCCCAGATCAGCACGGGATGGTCGGGTCGCTTCTGCGCCCACTGGGCCAGCAGCCACGGGACGTCCTGCCCGGCGAACTGGAACGCCGCGATCTGGTCCTGGTCCATCTCTTCCCCTTGGTGGTCGATGCTCGGTTGTCGACGCTCGATGGTCGGTGCGTGATCCTCGCCATCTTTACCCAAACCGACCGGGGGTACGCACTGGCCAGTGATCGGCTGACCGGTGATCCGCTCACCATCGGCCGACCACCCGTAGCATCGGACCATGATCCGACGTCACCTCGCCCCCGCTCTGATCGTCCTCGCCCTCGCCGTCGGCTGCAGTTCAGGCGGCTCCGACTCCAGTGCATCGACGAGCACCACCACGTCCTCCCCCTCCACCACCGCCGCCTCCAGCACCTCGACCAAGGTCCCCGGCCACTGCGCCTCGGCGCAGCTGCAGGCCTCGCTGGGTCCGGCCGACGCCGGAGCCGGTCAGCTCTACACGCCGCTGGTGCTGGTCAACATCGGTGGCACTCCCTGCACCCTGCGCGGCTTCCCCGGCGTGTCGCTGCTGGACCAGACCGAGACCGAGATCGGCCAACCCGCCAGCCGGGAAGGGGCCGAAGGCGGCACGGTCACGCTCGCCGCGAACGGTTCGGCCAGCGCGGTGCTCCAGACCGCCAACGGCGCCAACGGTTCGGCCACCTGCACCCCGGCCTCCACCTTCATCCGCGTCTATCCGCCCGACAACACCCAGGCCATCGTCATCCGGGCCCAGTACACCGCCTGCGGCGGGTTCAGTGTCGGCACGCTGGTCCCCGGCGCCACCGGCCGCTGACTCCCATCTCCACGGTCCGATCGATGATCGGACCCGAATCGAAAGGAGGAGCGTGACCCCACCGCTCTCCCGACCCCGCTCCATCCATCTCGTCGGACTCACCGCACTCGGCCTCCTCGGTCTGCTCGCCACCCCGTCCGCGGCATGGGCCCACAGCTCCGCCGGGGCACCCGGCGCCACCTCCGGCCTGACCAGTGGCCTCGTCCACCCGATCAGCGGGATCGACCACCTGCTCGCCATGCTCGCCATCGGCGTCGTCGCCGCGCTCACCTCCTCACGCAGGACGGCGCTGCTCACACCGATCGGGTTCCTCACCGGCATGGTCGCCGGTGGAGTGCTGGGGATGGGGGGCTTCGCTCCGCCGGGCCATGAGGTGCTCGTCGCCGCCAGTGTGGTGGGGCTCGGGCTTCTCTGTGCCGTGGATCTCCGCCGCGGGGCGATCATGCTGCCGTTGCTCGCGTTCCTGTTCGGCGTCAGCCACGGACAGGCCCATGGCCTCGAACTTCCGGGCGCAGCCTCGCCCGTGCTGTACGCCGTCGGTGTCCTGCTCACCTCGATCGCCCTGCACCTCTGCGGTGCGCTCGGCGGTCGAGCGATCCGGGGCGTCCCCCAGCTCCGCGTCGCCATCGGCACCCTCGTGTCGGGAGTCGGTGCCGTGCTCCTGCTCGGTGTCTGATCGACCACCGGTAATCTCGCCGTACGCACCGCGGGCCGGGAGGGAAGATGGACAACGTGACCGATCGGGATGATCGGAGTGGACGTCGCACCTATCCGGGGTTCGAGGGCACCGTCGGGCGGGTGTTCGGCGCCTCGGAGTCCTGGTGGCCGCCGCGGCCCACTGCCCCCGAGGGTGCTCCCAACATCGTGGTCATCCTCGTCGACGATCTGGGGTACGCCGACCTCGGGTGCTACGGCAGCGAGATCCCCACGCCCAACATCGACCGACTTGCGGCCCGGGGGGTGCAGTTCACCGACTTCCACTCCACCCCGATGTGCTCCCCCACCCGCGCCGCGTTCCTGACCGGCATGGAACCCCATGCCGCCGGCGTCGGCACCGTGGCCCATTCCGATCCGGGATTCCCGGGCTACGCCATGGAGCTCGCCGAGGACGTGCTCACCCTGCCGGAGATCCTCCGGGCCAACGGCTACGCCACCTACATGGCCGGAAAATGGCATCTGGCCAAGGACTCCGACCAGTCCGACGCCGGTCCGCGACACTCCTGGCCGCTGCAGCGCGGCTTCGACCAGTTCTACGGATTCCTCGACGGCTTCACCAATCTCCACCACCCGCACCGCCTCATCCGTGACAACAGCCCCGTGGAGGTCGACACCTACCCGGAGGGCTACTTCCTCACCGACGATCTGACCGATCAGGCCATCGCCATGATCCGCTCGGGCCGGGCCAACGCTCCTCGCCGTCCGTTCATGCTCTACGTCGCCCATGGCGCGGTGCATGCGCCGCTGCACGCCAAGGCCGCCGACATCGCCGCTCAGGCCGGTCGGTACGACGCCGGATGGGACGAGCTCCGCGCCGCCCGGTTCCGGCGTCAGCGCGAACTCGGGATCATCGAGGACACCGTCGAACTGGCGCCCCGCAACCACGAGCCCGGCAACGATGTGCTGGCCTGGGAGGACCTCACCGATCGTGAGCGCGCCCTGTTCCCGCGCTACATGGAGGTCTTCGCGGCCATGGTGGCCAACGTCGACGAGAACACCGGCCGACTGCTCGACGCCATCGAGCAGCTCGGTGAGCTCGACAACACCATCGTGGTGTTCACCTCCGACAACGGTGCCTCTCGCGAGGGAGAGATGGTCGGCACCACCTCGTACATGGTGCATCTGCTGGCCGGCGACGACCTCGACACCGACACCGAACGCATCGACCTCATCGGCGGCCCCCAGAGCTCACCGCACTACCCGCGCGGGTGGGCCATGGCCGGCAACACCCCCTTCCGCCTCTACAAGATCAACACCCACGCCGGGGGCCACACGGTTCCGTTCCTGTTCTCCTGGCCGGCCGGTTCCATCGAGCCCGCAGGGCGGCGGCGGCAGTACGCCCACATCAGCGACCTGACTCCGACCCTGCTCGAGCTCATCGGCATCACGGCGCCCACCACCCGCCATGGCGCGCCGGTGCGACCCATGACCGGATCGAGCATGGTCCCGGTGCTCGCATCGGCCGACGCTCCGGCCCAACGGACCGAGGCCGTCTACGAGATGATCGGTCATCGTGGGTTCTACCGCGACGGCTGGGAGATCGTGTCGCTGCACCAGCCGTTCACGCCGTTCGACGATTCCGAATGGGAGCTCTACCACCTCGTCGACGACCGCACCGAGCTGCGCGACCTCGCCACGCTGGAGCCCGAGCGGCTCGCCGAGATGGCGAGGGCCTGGGAGGACGCCGCCTGGAACACCCAGATCTTCCCGCTCGACGAGGGCACCGGCCTCAAGTACGTCATCCGACCGCCCCAGGTCGAGGTCGTGCAGCAGCCCCTCACCATCTGGCCGGGCACGCCCACCCTCGAACGCTGGCGGGCGGCGCAGCTCATCTACATCCGGTCCTTCTCGTTCGTGGCCCCCGTCACCATCGGCGAGGGCGACATCGGCACGGTCGTCGCCCATGGCGATCAGAGCGGCGGGTATGCGCTCTACATCGTCGAGGGCGGCGTGCCGCTGCTCCTGCACAACGACGGGCGCGGTCACCTCGCCACCATCAGCGGACCGGCGCTCGCGACCGGCCCCCATGAGCTGCGCGCCGACTTCGACTGCATCGGGAACAACCTCTGGCGCATGACCCTCACCGTGGACGGCACCGTGATGGAGGCGCAGCATGAGGTGCCGATGCTCTACGGCATGTCACCGTTCGAGGGCATCACCGTCGGCCGCGATCCACGATCGCCGGTGTGGTGGGACCGACACCTGACCCACGGCTCGTTCCCGTACACCGGTGAGCAGGGCCCGGTCACCTACACCCCCGGCGCGCCACCGCCGGGCACTCCTGAGGACCTCGTGGGCATCCTCAGGAAGATGGGCGCCCGGTTCGAGTGAGGGTCAGGCCGGCCGACCCCGGGCGACGGATCCGAATCCCGCCTGGATGTCCCGGAACGCCGAAGCCAGCTCTCGCAGCTGCGAGCGCGACAACCGGCTCAGGAAGTGCCGTCGCACGCCGTCCACATGGAGCGGGGCCACCGCCTCGAGGAACGATCGGCCGTCGCTGGTGAGCACCGCCAGCATCACCCGACGGTCATCGGAGGAGGGCTCGCGCCGCACCAGGCCGCGGCGCACCAGACCGTCGACGCGACGGGTCAGGCCGGAGGGCGACAGATGCATGGCCGCCGCGAGATCGCACATGCGCATCCGGGCATCGTCCACCTCCGAGAGGCGGGCCAGCACTCCGTAGTCGCCCGTGGTGATGCCATGGGACTCGAGCAGCTCCGCCTCGAGCGCTCCGGACACACCGGCGGAGACGTCGACGAAGCCGCGCCAGGCCGCCATCTCCACCTCGTCGAGCCACTCCGTCATGGCCCCATCGTACCCTTGACCGGCGCAGAAGGTTGCAATCGCAAGGATCTCGGGTAATACTTGCGGACGCAAGGAAGTATCCGTCACTCACAGGAACAGGAAGCGCACATGCCCGCACTCGACGACCTCACCCCCGGCGTCTGGACCATCGACACCGCCCACACCACCGTCGGCTTCACCGCCCGCCATCTCATGATCACCAAGGTCCGGGGACGCTTCGGCGCCGTGACCGGCGCCCTGACCATCGCCGAGGACCCGCTGCGCAGCAGCGTCGAAGCCTCCATCGAGATGGCCTCGGTCGACACCGGCGAAGAGGGCCGCGACACCCACCTCCGCTCGGCGGACTTCTTCGACGTCGAGAACCATCCCACGATGACCTTCGTCAGCACCGGCATCCGCGGCTCCGAGCGCGGCGCCGAGTTCGTCCTCACCGGTGACCTCACGATCCGCGGTGTCACCCGCCCGGTCGAGCTCGACCTCGAGTTCGAGGGCGTGAGCCCCGACCCGTGGGGCGGCACCCGTGTCGGCTTCACCGCCTCCGGCGAGATCGATCGGCGCGAGTTCGGCCTCGAGTTCCAGGTCGCCCTCGACAACGGCTCACTGCTGGTCGGCGAGACCGTCAAGATCCAGCTCGACGTGCAGGCCGTGCGCGCCTGATCATCCCGCTCGCCCGGGTGCCGCTCCATGACCGGAGCGGTGCCCGGGCGGGATCAGCAGGTGGGACGACGAGGAGGCAGGGTCAGCGTGCCGGGCGGATGCGGTCCCAGGCGATGGGGAGCTCGGCGAATCCGTCGATGAGGTTGGAGTGCACCCGTGGGAACTCCGTGGGATCGCCATCGACCCGAAGTCCCTCGAAGCGCGTGAGGATCTGCTCGAACATGATCCGACCCTCGAGCCGGGCGAGATTCGCACCGAGACAGAAATGCGGACCACCGGCACCGAAGGCCACATGATCGTTGGGCGATCGGAGCACATCGAGCTGATCGGGCTCCACGAAGGCCCGTTCATCGCGATTGGCCGATGCGTAGACCATCAGCACCCGCTCGCCCGCACCGATGCGCTGTCCACCGATCTCGGTGTCGACGTTCGCGGTGCGGGTGAAGTGGATGACCGGAGTGGTGAAGCGCAGCAGCTCCTCGATGGCCCCGGGGAGGGTGTCGAGATCCCCGGAGACGATCGCCATCTGCTCCGGATGCTGCAGCAGCGCGAGGGTGCCGGTGGTGATCAGGTTGCGGGTGGTCTCACTGCCGGCGTTCTGCAACAGCATGAAGAAGACCTCGATCTGGAACCGGGTGAGCTGTTCGCCATCGACCTCCGCATGCAGCAGCACACTCATGAGGTCGTCGCGGGGTGTGTTCTCGCGCTCGGCGCACATGGCATCGGCGTACATGAACATGTCCATGGTGGCCTGACCGCGCTCCTCGGGCGTGACGTCGGGATCGAATCCGAAGGTCTTCTCGGTCCACTCGAACACCTGCGCCCGATCCTCCTCGGGCACCCCGACCATGTCGGCGATGACATGCAGCGGAAGCCACAGCGCGAGGTCGTGCACGAGGTCGGCACTGTCCCGATCGGCCAAGCCATCGATGATGGCATCGGTGCGGGCCCGGAGTCGATCGCTCAGCTCGGCGACGCGACGCGGCGTGAACCCCTTGTTGATGAGTTTGCGCAGCTTGATGTGCTCCGGCGCGTCCTTGCTGATCAGCAGCTCCGAGGTGCCGGCCGAACCATCGTTGGCCATGACCCCGTCGTCGACGAACGGATCGGGAGCGTTGCGGAAGGTGGTGGAGTCGCGCGACACCTGCTGCACATCGGCATGACGGGTGACGACCCAGTACCCGTTCGGATAGGTCGGATGATCGAGATGGGCGACCGGTTCGTTGTCACGCAGCCACCGGTAGTAGTCGTGGGGCACACCGGTGGCGTAGGTGGCGGGGTCGTAGAGGGCCGGCGCCTCGGTCCGGGCACTGTCGACAGTGGTCATGGTTGCTCCTCGTTCAGTCCTCGCCCAGCAGCGACTGCAGGCGTCCGGTGGTGTCGATCCATTCCTCGACCATCTCGAGGATCAGATCGCGGCTGGGTCGCACACGGTTCATGCGGCCGACGATCTGACCCACCGGGAAGCCGATGAGCTCGCGGGTTCCGGCTCGTTGGGTGCGGCGCCCGGCCTCCTGGTGGAGGATCCCCTGCAGCGGCATGGGCAGCGTTCCCGGCGAGTCGGGACCCTCCCAGGCCTCGGTCCACGCCGTGCGCAGCTGCCGGGCCGGCTTGCCGGTCATCGCCTTCGATCGGACCGTGTCGGCGGAGGTGGCGGCGAGCAGGTTCTCGAGCGCCGCCGGCCCGGTGTCGGCCTCGGCGACGGTCAACCACA
Organism: Acidobacteriota bacterium; assembly: GCA_018969405.1. GTDB lineage: Bacteria > Actinomycetota > Acidimicrobiia > Acidimicrobiales > Acidimicrobilacustridaceae > Acidimicrobilacustris. The sequence continues at coordinate 76,281 of JAGWYK010000003.1, read as the reverse complement.
TCGAACCGGTCCAGACCCCCTGGGCCCCGAGTGCCAGGGCGGCGGTCATCTGCCGCCCGGTGGCGATACCCCCGGCGGCCAGCACCGGCACATCGGGTCCGACGGCGTCGACCACCTCGGGAACGAGCACCATGGTGGAGATCTCACCGCAGTGTCCACCCGCCTCGGTGCCCTGAGCCACGATCACATCCACCCCGATGGCGACCTGCCGCTCGGCGTGAACCCGCGAGCCGGCGAGGCCACCGACGAGGATCCCGGCGGCATGGGCGCGCTCGATGACGTAGGCGGGCGGAGGACCGAGGGCGTTGACGATCATGCGCACGTTCGGATGGGCGAGGCAGACCTCGATCTGGCTCGGACCCATGGCGTCGACACCGAGACCGGCGGCGGCCACCGCACCGCCCTCCAGTTCCGCCGGGAGCTGGGGCACCTCGTATCGGTCGAGGAGATCGTCGACGAACCGACGATGTTCGGCGGGGATCATGGCGTCGAGGGCCTCGAAGGTGGCCTCCTCCCCTCCCCCCTTGCCCACGTAGTTCACCGGCATGGCGAAGTCGACGCCATAGGGACGACCGTGCACATGGGCGTCGATCCAGTCGAGTTCGATCTCGAGCTGTTCGGGGCTGAAGGCGAGCGCGCCGAGCACGCCGAACCCACCGGCGTTGGTGACTGCGGCGACGACATCACGGCAGTGGGAGAAGGCGAAGATCGGGAACTCGATGCCCAGTCGGTCGGCGATCGGGGTGCGCATGATGCCTCCTCAGCTGCGGGCGACTCCCGCCATGATGTGTGGGGTGCTGCGAGCAGTGGTCGCGGTGATGGACCCGGCGCGCCTCCGGAACATACTACATAACTCGATGATTTGTGGATCTAGTGTCACATGAGAGGAGGACCCCGGCGACACCATGTCCGGGACCCCGTGCGCGACGCCTAGATTGTCGAAATCGCGCTGACCGGGCGCGGCACCATCCGAAAAGGGGAACCAATGAGAACTCGGGCCGCTGTGCTGTACGCCCCCCACACCGACTACGTCATCGAGGAGATCGAGCTCGACGACCCGAAGGAGAACGAGGTCCTCGTCCGCTTCGTGGCCAGCGGCATGTGCCACTCCGACGAGCACATGGTCACCGGCGACATGGCGATGGACCCGGCGATCGTGGAGATGCTCGGATGGCAGCAGTACCCGATCATCCTCGGCCACGAGGGTGGCGGCATCGTCGAGAAGGTCGGCCCCGGCGTCACCGAACTCGCCGTCGGCGACCACGTCGTCACCTCGTTCGTCCCCTCCTGCGGCCGGTGCCCGTCGTGCGCCAAGGGCCAGCAGAACCTGTGCGACAGCGGCGCGTATCTGCTGTCGGGTCGTCAGGCCGACGGCACCGCCCGCCATCACCTCCTCGACGGCTCCGATGTGGCCACGATGTGCTGCCTCGGCACCTTCGCCGAGCACTCGGTGGTGAACCTCAACTCACTGGTGAAGGTCGAACCCGATCTGCCCCTCGACAAGGCCTGCCTCGTGGCCTGCGGCGTCACCACCGGCTGGGGATCGGCCACCTACGCCGCCGACACCGAGCCGGGCGACACCATCGTCGTGATCGGCACCGGCGGCGTCGGCATGAACGCGGTGCAGGGAGCGGCGATGGCCGGCGCCCGCCATGTCATCGCCCTCGATCCGGTGGAGTTCAAGCGGGAGCAGGCGCAGCGGTTCGGTGCCACCCACACCGCCGCCACCGTCGAGGAGGCGCAGGCGCTGCTCGGTGAGCTGACCTGGGGCCGCAACGCCGACAAGGTGATCGTCACCGTCGGCGAGGGCAAGGGCGCCGATGTCGAGACCTACATGGGCATGGTCGGCAAGGGCGGCAAGCTCGTGTTCACCGCAGTGGCCAACATGAACGAGAACGACGTGCAGCTCAACCTGTTCATGTTCGCCATGCAGCAGAAGTCCTTGGTCGGAACCATCTTCGGCTCCGCCAACCCGCGCTACGACATCCCGAAGCTGCTGAGCCTCTACCGCAGCGGCAAACTCAAGCTCGACGAGCTGGTCACCCGCACCTACACCCTCGACCAGATCAATCAGGGCTACCAGGACATGCGCGACGGCATCAACATCCGCGGCGTCATCGTCTACTGACATGGCCACCCGGGACGAGATCATCGCCATCCCCGATCGCTACATCGCCGCGGTGTCGGCCGGCGACGTCGACACGATCATGTCGCTCTACAACGACGACCCGTGGGTCGAGGACCCCATCGGCGAACCCGCCCACCAGGGCGTCGAGGCGGTGCGGGCCTTCTACACCCAGCTGCGCGACTCCGGGTTCAAGATCAACCTCACCCGCATCACGCCGGTGTGCGTGGCCGGAGGGAACGAGGCGGCCTTCGCGTTCCAGGTCGATGTCGACCTCGGCGAGATGACCCTGTCGATGGTCACCCACGACACCATGGTCTTCGACGACGACGGCCGTATCGCCCGCATGCGCGCCTACGCCGACAACCTCGCCACACCCGGCACCTGATCGCAGTGGCGCTGGTCCGTGGTCGACCGACCGCGGATCAGCGCACCTCGCGCTGCAGCGGCGCCCGATGGCAGGGGCAGTCGATCCCCGCATCACAGGCCCCGACGCGGCCGATGGGGGCGAACCGGTCCGGGTAGGCGATCCCGGCCTCGACCCGCCCCAGGAACAGACATCCACAGGCGTCGCAGGCCCAGCCCTCGCGCTCGACGGCGACCAGTTCCACCTCGGGGATGCCGAAGGCGGCCGCAGTCGACGCGGCGTCCCGTGTCCAGCGTCCCCGCCGACGCTCACCGATGGAGGACCCTCCGGTGGACGGGGCCCCCTCCCCGTCCCCGTCGAGGGCGGCGGCGAGGGTGGCGAAGGCGATCAGGTCGACGAGCGCCTCGGCATCGGCCCGGCCGGCGAACTCGCCCCGACGGGCCGTGGCGTCGAGGACCTCCAGGGCGCGATGGACCGCCAGCACCAGTGCGCCCGGGCCGGGCGGGCGACGGGTGTGCCACAGCGCACCTCGCTGGTGCTGGGCGGACCGCGCCTCGGTGGCGAGGAGGAGCTCGTCGGGCATGACGAACACACCACCGAGCACGAAGGTGTTGGTGACCGCGGCGGTGACCATGCGTCGCCAGTGCACCCCGAGGGAGGTGCGTCGATCGGCTCGGTCCGCCAACACCCGTTCATCGGGCGCCAGATGGTCGACCAGCAGCGCCTCGAGGATGATCCAGAGGGTCTCGACGGCGGTCTCCCGGTCCTCCGAGGGCATGCCGATCTGGGCGGCGAGGAACGCCTGACGCAGCACGGTCTCGGCCCGCTCGCGCAGGGCGGCGTCCTCGAAGCCGGTCGATCCGTCGTTCACCGCGCCAGTCTCGCCGGTCGACCCTGCCGGTGTCGGATCATGGTCGACGACCGCCGTGACGCGGTCGGGGCCTCACCGGTACCCTCTGCGCGTGGCCGATCAACCGAACACTGACGGATCGACCACCGGGTCGGCGGAGCCAGCCGTGCCGACGGTGCCCACGACACCCACCACGCTCATCGGGCCGAACGGCACCGCGCCGGGCCTGGCGGTGATCGAGCAGCAGCCGCAGGCCCTGCAGGACGCGCAGCCCGGCCGTGCCGCCGGTGCGCCCCTGGCCGTCGCCGCCCTGCTGCTGCTGGTGGTGTTCACCACCGTCGTGATCCGAGCGGCCCGGGCGAAGCAGGCCCGATCGCGCTGAGTCGGTCTCAGTTCTGACGCAACAGCGACAGCAGGCGGAGGATCTCGAGATACAGCCACACGATGGTGACCGTGACCCCGAAGGCGCCGTACCACTCCATGTACTTCGGAGCCCCCTCCTGGGAGGCCCGTTCGATGAAGTTGAAGTCGAGCATCAGGTTCAGCGAGGCCACGATCACCACCACGATGCTGATGCCGATTCCGAGCGGCGTGGGATCGTTCCAGAAGGCGATGTCGGCCCCGAAGATCGAGGCGATCCAGGTGACCATGTACATCAGGGCGATGCCACCCGTGGCACACACCACCATGAGGGCGAACTTCGGTGTCACCTTCACGATGCGGGTGGCGTACAGCACGAACATGACGAGGAACACGCCGAGCGTGGCTCCGATGGCCTGCACCACGATGCCGTTGTAGCTCTGGTTGTAGACCGCCGAGACGGCACCGAGGATCAGTCCGTAGGCCAGGGCGTAGATCGGAGCGGTGACGCGAGCGATCCGAGGCATGAACGCGGTGACCAGACCCACACCGACCCCGACCAGCAGCGCCAGGATCAGCCAGGACGGGATCGAGGTGGTGTTCACATAGGTCTGGTTCCCTGCGGCGTCGAGGACATCGTTGCCGTTCGCATCGACGAGGATCTGCGATGTCTGCACCACGCTCGTCCAGCCGTACCAGCCGGCGGCGAGGATCAGGGCGAACAGGACCCCGGTGGCGGTCAGGGTGCCGCCCACCGTCATGGTGGGACCGGCGACGGCCACCGGCGCGCCGGAGGCGTCGTGGGGCATCTGGGTCTGGAACCGGGCGTCGGTGAGGACCGGACTCGATGGCATGGTGCTCCTCGTCGGTGATGGGTGACTCAGATCCTACGGTCCGTCGGCGGTGATCCGGCGGTCATCGATCGGCGTCGGGACCGGTGCTGCTCAGTCCTCGCCGGCGATGAGGATCTCGATCCCCCCGTCGCGCTCTCGCACCGGATGGGTGGTGATCGGCGACTTCTCGTCCCGACGACCGTTCATGGCGAGTTTCGATCCCGCTCCGGAGGAGTCGAAGCGCCAGAAGTGGCTGAGGCACACCAGTTCCTCACCATCGACCGCCCCGACCGCCCCGAGGTGCGCCCACTGATGGGGACAGCGGGCGTCGCAGGCACGGAGCTCACCGGAACTCGAGCGCCACAGGACGATCTCGAGGTCACCGATCTCGACACCGAGCACTCCACCCGCCGCGAGGTCCCTACTGGTCGCGATCCTCTGCCACTGCACGCCGAGAACCTACCCACCGGAGCCGCCGAACCGGGCCCTCGCCAGAACCCGGTCGGCCACTCCCCTACGATGGCCGCTGTGGGTGCGTTCAAGGACATCATCGAGGGCAGTGAGGCCTACGCCGAGGCGTTCTCCCACGGCGACCTCAGCGCACTCCCCGCCGCCCGTCTCGTGATCGTCACCTGCATGGACACCCGGATCGATCCGCTGGCCATCTTCGGCCTCGAGATCGGACAGGCCCATGTGCTTCGCAACGCCGGAGCTCGGGTCACCCCCGATGTCATCCGCTCCCTCATCAAGTCGATCAACCAGCTCGAGGTCGAACGGATCGTGGTGATGCACCACACCGACTGCGGGGCGGCCAAGATCCGGATCGGCGGACTCCGTGACGCCGTCACGGCCGCCACCGGCAACGATCCGAGCAATGTGGAGTTCCACCTCATCGGAGATCCCGAGGTCGCGCTGGCCACCGACATCGACGCCATCCGCTCCTGCCCCTACTTCCCGGTGGGCACCGCGGTGGCGGGAATGTCCTACGACGTGCGCACCGGCGTGGTCACCACCCTCCACGACACCCACGTGGCCTGATCCGGGAACGGTCACAGCCGTCCCACCCGCCACACCCCGTGGGTCCGCGGCCGGCGGATCCGAGGAGGAGCGGTCAGGCTCGATCAGACGTCGAGGAACCGCGACACCGCGATGCCGGCACCGATGGCACCGATCAGGATGCCCACCACGCCGAGGGTTCCGAAGATGAACAGCATCTCCCCGCTGCTCACCTGGAAGCCGCTGACCAGCGGGATGTCCTTGGCGCTGGGCAGCCACTTCTGGAAGAACGGCTTGAACACGGCGAGTGCGGCGATGGCGAGGAACGCGCCGATGAGTCCCTGGACGAGACCCTCCAGCATGAACGGCACCCGGATGAACCAGTTGGTGGCCCCCACGAGTTTCATGACCTCGATCTCGCGGCGCCGGGCGAACATCGCCATCCGGATGGTGTTGAGGATGAGCAGACCGGCCGCTCCGAGAAGGAACGCTGCGATCACGAAGATGCCGACGGTGAGTCGACTGGACAACTGCTGGATCAGCCGGATGGTCTTGGAGGCGAACACCACCTGGTTGACGCCCGACATCGTGCTGTAGGTCTTGCCGAGCGCCTCGACGGCATCCACCTCCTTGTTGACCGGTTCGACCCGGAACGAGGGAGGAAGGGTCTCGGGATCGACACTGTCGACGAGCTCGGGCGAATCGGCGAACAGCGCCTTGAACTCCTCGTAGGCCGCCTTCTTGTCCACGTACTCGACCTTGGCGACCTCGGGGCTCTGCTCGAGATCGGTGCGCACGGCCTCGACCTGCTCCTGTGAGGGGTTCGACTGCATGAAGATGACGAACTCGATGCCCCCCTGCCAGCGCCGGGTGGCGTTCTCGACCCCGGACCGGAGCATGAGCGAGGCACCGACCAGCGCCAGCGACACCGCCACGGTCATGATCGAGGCGAGGGTGATGGTGATGTTCCGACCCAGGTTCGAGGCCGTCTCCCGGACGTAGTACTCCGCTTTCATCTCTGCCTCGCCTACTCGTAGACGCCGCGGGACTGATCGCGAACGATCGTCCCCCGGTCGAGTTCGATGACCCGTCGACGCATGGTGTCGACGATGCCACGGTCGTGGGTGGCCATGACCACCGTGGTGCCGGTGCGATTGATGCGATCGAGCAGCCGCATGATGCCGACCGAGGTGGCGGGATCAAGATTGCCGGTGGGTTCGTCGGCCAGCAGGATCAGGGGACGGTTCACGAAGGCCCGCGCCACCGAGACCCGCTGCTGCTCGCCACCGGAGAGCTCATCGGGGAAGTTCCCGGACTTGTGGGCGAGACCGACCAGGTCGAGGATGGCCGGCACCTGCGCATCGATGACGCTGCGAGGACGACCGATCACCTCGAGGGCGAAGGCCACGTTCTCGAAGACCGTCTTGGTGGGCAGCAGCTTGAAGTCCTGGAACACACAGCCGATGTTGCGGCGCAGGAACGGCACCTTCCAGCTGGAGAGCTGACCGATGTCCTTGCCGGCCACGAAGATCCGGCCCTCGTCGGGGGTCTCCTCCTTGTTCAGGAGACGGATGAACGTGGACTTGCCCGAACCCGATGCGCCGACGAGGAACACGAACTCACCCTTGGCGATCTCCACATTGGCCTCGCGGAGCGCGACGGTGGAGTTCTTGTAGGTCTTGGTGACGTTCTCGATCTTGATCATGGGGGGACTCCGGCGGCCGGGGCGCTCAGACGAGGGTAGACGCCCGGACCCCGAGATCGGTGCCACCGGGGGCCCGGAGGGGAACCGGCGGCCCCGACGGCGCCGGTGATCAGTCGTCGTCGGCGCGGCGCAGGGCATCGGCGATCTCAGGATCGAGACTGCACCCCGCCGCGCCGAGATGATGCTCCCGGGCCCAGGTCACGGTGAGGGGATCACTGCCCAGCGAGGTGAGCAGCTCGGCGCCCAGCTCGGGGTGGCGCCAGTACTGACCGATCGGCCGACGCGGCCAGCGCGCCGCGGACCAGCGCACCGCCCGTCGCTGGTCGTGACCGACGACGACCCCCATCACGGTGGCCACCACCCGCCCAGTTGTGCGCAGTCCGCTGATGGTCTTGCCGGAATCGTGCACGAGGGCGGCGGCCAGCACCGGACGCTCCGCTCGGGGACCCAGCATCGCGGCGGTGCGGCGGGCGACCCCGACCGAGTGTCGTCGATCGGGACCCGACATCGACAGCCAGAGGGCGGCCTCACCGGGCAGGAGCTGCTCGATGGCCCACTGGCGATCCATCGGTGACGGGCCTCCGGGCCGAAGACTCCCCAGGTACCGTGAGACGAGATGCGCCGACCTGCCCATCGACGGCTCAGCCCTGATGATCCCCGCACAGACCGGCCTGCGGGCGCTGCTCGAGCACAGCATCGGGAATGGTCGCACCGCACACCCGGCAGGTGCCGTAGGTGCCGTCGTCGAGGCGGGCCAGCGCCGCCTCCACCTCGTCGAGCTCTGTGCGCAGCAGCTCCGCCTCAGCCCGCTCGTCGATGGGATCGGTGGTGGAGATGTCGCTCATCGGCGCCGACCTTACCGCCGGGATGCATGGGCCCGCGGATGCGCGGCGTCGTAGGCGGCGAAGAGACGGTCGTTGGAGACCATGGTGTAGATCTGGGTGGTGGCGATGGAGGCATGGCCCAACAGCTCCTGCACCGCTCGGATGTCGGCCCCGTGGTCGAGCATGTGGGTGGCACAGGAGTGCCGCAGCACATGGGGGGTCAGGCGGTCCTCCAGGCCGACGAGGTCGCCATAGCGGCGCACGATCCCCCATGCCCCCTGCCGTCCGAGCCGTCCGCCCCGCTGGTTCAGGAACACCGCGTCGGCATCGTCACGTCGGGCCCATCGTTCCGGTTCCATCGCACCGCGGCCATCCGGGGCCAGCCATGCGGCCAGCGCCACCCGGGCCCAGCGCCCGAGGGGGACCACACGCTCCTTGGCCCCCTTGCCGAACAGGCGCAGCAGGGAGCCGTCGAGATCCACATCGCCGAGGCGGAGGGCGCACACCTCCGAGATCCGTGCGCCGGTGCCGTAGAGGATCTCGAGCACGGCCCGATCGCGACGCTCGACGGCACCGTCCCCCTGCACCGCATCGAGCAGCGCCTGCACCTCCGACTCGCTGAGCGCCTTCGGCAGGCCCGAGGGCACCCGCGGTGTCTCGACCGCCGCCGAGGGATCGATGGCGCTGAGTCCCTCCTGGGATCGGAACCGGAACAGCGAACGCACCGCCACCAGCGAACGCTTCACCGAGGCGGGGGCCAGCCCGCGGGCGCGCAGTGCGGCGACATAGGCATCGAGCTCGGCAGGGGTGACATCCTCGAGACCGCATCCCCGCTCGTCGAGCCAGGCGCAGAAGGCGCCGAGATCACGCCGGTAGGCGGCGAGGGTGTTCGGCGAGCGACCCCGCTCGGCGGCCAGCCAGATGAGCAGATCCTCGACATCGAGCGGCAGCGGGGAAGCGCGCTCAGACACCGCCGGAACCCAGCCGGTCGCGCAGCATGGTGAGACCGATGATCGACTTGATGTCGAGCAGTCGGTGGTCGGCGATCATGGCCGGCACCTCGTCGAGATGGATCCGCTCGATGGTGAGGTGCTCCTCCTCGATCCCCTGGAGGTCACGGGCCACCTCGACCAGTTCGGTGCCGAGGAACACATGGGAGTACTCGTCGGTGAAGCCCGCCGAGTTCACGAACTCCACCAGCGGCTCCATGCGGCCCGCCTGCAGACCGACCTCCTCGGCCAGTTCGCGATGTGCGGTGAGGATGGGCGCCTCATCGGCGACATCCCGCTTGCCGGCGGGGATCTCGAGCAGATGCATGTCGAGGGCGGCCCGATACTGCCGCACCATGGTGACCGTGCCGTCACCGTGGTACGGCACGACCGACACCGCACCCGGATGGCGCACGATGTCACGCTCGAACACCGAACCGTCGGGCGCCTCGAACCGGCCCTTGGCGACCCGGATGATGTACCCCTCGAAGACGGGATCCTCGCCGAGGTAGCGGAACGAGCCGGTCACGACTTCGATGCGCTCGCAGACACGGAATCGACGTCGAGGTCGGGAAGATGAGGGTTGCGTCCCTCGGAGCGGGCCAGGGCGGCGGCGACGAACTCGCGGAACAGCGGCGCCGGGCGCTCGGGTCGGCTCTGGAACTCCGGATGGGCCTGGGTGCCGATCCAGAAGGGATGGTTGCGCAGTTCGATGAACTCCACCAGCCGCCCATCGGGCGAGGTGCCCGAACAGCGGAAGTCGCTGTCGTCGAACCGGGATCGGTACCTCGGGTTGAACTCGTAGCGGTGACGATGACGCTCGGAGACGACCTCGCTGCCATAGGCGTGTGCCACCTGCGAGCCGGGTTCGAGCTTGGCGACATAGGCGCCGAGACGCATGGTGCCGCCCATCTCGGTGACATCGCGCTGGGTCTCCATCAGATCGATGACCGGATGGGGCGTGCGGGGATCGAACTCGCTGGAGTGGGCGCCGGTGAGACCGAGGGCGTTGCGGGCGTACTCGATGGTCATGACCTGCATGCCGAGACAGAGCCCGAGGCAGGGGATGGTGTGCTCGCGGGCGTAGTTGGCCGCCGCGATCTTCCCCTCCACGCCGCGCTCACCGAACCCACCGGGGATGACGATGCCGTCGAGGTCGCGCAGACGGCCGGCGGCGAGCAGCCCCTCGACCTCCTCAGCCTGGATCCAGACGATCTGCACATCGGCCCCGTGGAAGAACCCTCCGTGCTTCAGCGACTCGACCACCGACAGGTACGCATCGATGAGCGACACGTACTTGCCGATGATGCCGACGCGCACCGGACGGGTGGCGTTCTCCACCCGCTCCACGAGCGCGGTCCATTCGCTGAGATCGACCTCGTGACCGTCGAAACCGAACTGATGACAGATGAAGTCGTCGAGACCCTCGGCGTGCATGACCAGCGGGACCTCATAGAGGTTGCGGGCGTCGGCGGCGTTGACGACGGCAGCCACCGGGACGTCGCAGAGGTTCGAGATCTTGCGCTTCAGCTCATCGGAGATGGCGGCCTCACTGCGGCAGACGATGACATCGGGTTGGATGCCCCGGCTGCGCAGTTCGGTGACCGAGTGCTGGGTGGGCTTGGTCTTCTGCTCCCCCGACGGGCCGATGAAGGGAACCAGGGTGACATGGACGTAGCAGACGTTCTCACGGCCGACATCGAGACGGAACTGCCTGATGGCCTCCAGGAAGGGCAGGATCTCGATGTCGCCGACGGTGCCACCGATCTCGGTGATGACGACGTCGATGTCGTCCGAGGCCAGACGGGTGATGCGCCGCTTGATCTCGTCGGTGATGTGCGGGATGACCTGCACGGTGCGTCCGAGGTAGTCCCCGCGGCGCTCGGCGGCGATGACGGCGGAGTAGATCGACCCGGTGGTGGCGTTGGAGTCGCGGCTGAGGGGCTCGTCGATGAAGCGTTCGTAGTGACCGAGATCGAGGTCGGTCTCGCCACCGTCGTCGGTGACGAACACCTCACCATGCTCGAAGGGGTTCATCGTGCCCGGATCGACGTTGAGGTACGGATCGAGCTTCTGCATGGTGACGCGCAGGCCACGGCTCTTGAGCAGCCGACCGAGGGAGGACGCCGTGATGCCCTTGCCGAGCGAGGAAGCCACACCACCGGTCACGAAGATGTGCTTGGTCAACTGGCCCTCCCGGCGTCGTACGTCGGGAGATCACCCTAGCGGTCGCGCCGGCCGGGCGGCGCGGATGGATCGGAGGTCCGAGCCGGCGGGACGGCTCAGTGTCCGCACCCCTCGAGCATCTCCCGCGCGTGCTGCCGGGCGGTCGGGGACTCGGGGGTGCCCGAGAGCATCCGGGCCAGCTCCGCGATGCGCTCCTCGGCGTCGACCACCGCCACCGTGGTGGTGGTGCTGCCCCCGGTGACCATCTTGTCGACGACCACCTGGGCGTCGGCCCATGCCGCCACCTGGGCGAGGTGGGTGACGACCAGCACCTGATGGTGCCGGGCCACTTCGGCCAGCGCCGATCCGACCGCCAGCGCCGCCGCTCCGCCGATCCCGGCATCGACCTCGTCGAAGATCTGCACCGGCGGCCCGTCACTCAGCACCAGTCGCAGCGCCAGCATGGCCCGGGCCGACTCTCCCCCCGAGGCGACCTTCGACAACGGCTGCAGGGGCATGCCGGGATTGGCCGAGAACAGGAACGCCACCTCATCACCGGCGCCCTCGGGCGGCACGGCGACCTCGACGCGGGCGTTGGGCAGCGCCAGCTCGGGCAGCCCGGCGACCACTCGTCGGGCCAGTTCGGGGGCCGCCCGGCGGCGTGCCGCCCCGACGACGGCCTCCTGCTCGGCGATGGCGGCCAGCACTGCGACCCGCTCGGCGTCGAGGGCGGCGGCGGTGCTGTCGCGGTTCTCGAGCGCGTCGAGGCGCGACCGAGCCTCGGCCCGCCAGGCCAGGACCTCGGTGAGGGTGTCGCCGTACTTGCGGCGCAGCTCCTGCAGGAGCCGACGGCGCTCCCCGATGGCGGCGAGGCGCTCGGGGTCGGCCTCGATCGTCTCGCCGGACCGTCGCAGCTCGGCGGCGACCTCGCCCAGCCCGGTGCGGAGGCCGTCGAGGACTGCGGCCTGCTCGGTGAACGGTGCCCGCCCGGCGATGGCGGCGAGGGCGGCCGAGACCTGATCGAGCGCGCCATCGTCGGCGCTCAGCAGATGGGCGGCGCGCTCAGCGGCCTCGCGATGTCCGGTGGCATCGGCCAGCAGCTCGGCCTCGGCGCGCAGGTCGTCGTCCTCGGACTCGGAGCGGATGTCGGCCCGATCGAGCTCGGCGACCTGGAACCGCAGCAGATCGAGCTCGCGGGCGCGCTCGCGCTCGTCGCCCCCGAGGGCCACGAGTTCGGCCTCGATGGAACTCAGGCGGCGTCGGGTCTGCTGCAGCGGTTCGAGGTCGATCTGCCCGAACCGGTCGAGGGCCCGTCGCTGCACCGCCGGTGACAGCAATGACTGGTGGTCGCGCTGGCCGTGCAGATCGACCAGCGCAGCGCCGAGGGCGCCGAGCTCGGCCAGGGTGGCGAGGGAGCCGTCGATGTAGGCGCGGGACCGACCCTCGGCGGGGATCACGCGTCGCAGCACATGGTCGGAGTCACCGAGCTCGAACCGGGCCTCGACCAGCGCCTCGGCGGCACCGGGCCGGACCATCGAAGCATCCGCCCGCCCTCCCATGAGCAGGGAGATGGCGGTGATGATGAGCGTCTTGCCCGCTCCGGTCTCACCGGTGACAGCGGTCAGCCCCGGACCGAACCCGAGTCGCAGCTCGGCGATCACCCCGAGATCGCGCACATGCAGTTCGGTCAGCATCGATGGCCGCCGATCAGCATCGTCGCTAACGGTCGGCAAGGCCGAACTTGGCCTTGAGGATGGCGTGGAAGTCGCGGGGCGCGAACATCACGAGGCGGGCGACGGTGGTCGACGCACGACAGGTGACCTGATCGCCGGGTTCGAGATCACCGACCGGCCTGCCGTCGATGACGAGCGCGGCCCGCCGGTGATCGCTCACCGTGAGACGGATCTCGGAGTCGTCGTCGAGCACGAGTGTGCGATCGAACAGCATGTGGGGCGACACGGGGGTGAGCAGCAGGGCGCGATGGGTCGGTTCGACGATCGGCCCGCGTGCGGAGAACGCGTAGGCAGTGGATCCGGTGGGGGTGGCGATGATCAGACCGTCGGCCGCATAGGGCGTGAAGAACGTGCCGTCGAGCTCGACGTCGAGACGCACCGTGTTGCCCGATGCGGTCTTCTCGACCACGGCCTCGTTGAGCGCCAGGACCCGCTCGGAGGTGCCGGCGCGTCGGATGTCGACCTCGAGCAGCATGCGCTCCTCGAGCGTGCATCGGCCGGCGAGGAAGTTCTCGAGCGCGGCGTGCACACCATCGGGTTCGACATCGGTGAGATAGCCGAGGTGACCGAAGTTGACCCCGATGACCGGGACATCGTGACGCGCCACCAGCGCCACGGTGCGCAGCATGGTGCCGTCCCCTCCGAGGCTCACCGCCACATCGGCTCGGTCCCCAAGGTCGGCGTCGTCGACACCGCGCTCGACATGGCCGAGGCGGACGGCATCGGAGACGGGCAGCACGACCTCATGGCCGATGGAGAGGAGCCAGTCGAGCAGCTCACCAGCGACCCGGGTGGCCTCGGGGCGCTCCTGGTGCAGGACGAGGGCGACGGTGGCCATGGTGTCAGTCCCCGCTCGGGCGCGCATCGGTGCCGGCGGCCTCGGCGATGGCGGCGGCGATGGCGGCGGACCGGGCTTCCGCCCAAAGGGCTCCGACCGCGTCGGACGGCGCACCGGGCGCGCAGGCGTGGAGGACGAACTCGACGTTGCCGTCGGTGCCGGTGATCGGGGAGACCATGACCCCCATGATGGCCGCTCCGAGCTGGTCGAGCGCAGACGTGACCTCCTCGAGCACACGGGCCCAGATCTGCGGATCGGTGATGATGCCCCGACCCCTGGACGCCTCGACCCGACCGGCTTCGAACTGGGGCTTGACCAGCAGCACCAGCGGAACCCCGGGACGACACAGGGCGAGCAGCGGGCCCAGCACCAGTCGGAGCGAGATGAACGACAGATCGGCCACCGCGAGGTCGACCGGACCACCGATGCGATCGGGCCCGAGGGTGCGGATGTCGGTGCGCTCCAGCACGAGCACCCGGGGATCGGCCCGCAGACGCTCATGGAGCTGGTTGTGGCCCACATCCACCGCGATGACCCGCTCGGCCCCGTGCTGGAGCGCGCAGTCGGTGAACCCCCCGGTGGAGGCCCCCGCATCGAGCACACGAGCACCGACGAAGGAGGCCCCGAGATCGAACCGTTCGATCGCCCCGGCCAGTTTGCGGCCGGCCCGCCCGACGAAGGGCGGGGGCGGACCGAGGATCATCAGCGCCTCGGCGGGGTCGACCAGGCGCGAGGCCTTGGTTGAGGGCGCCCCGCCCACGAGCACTCGACCCGCGGCGATCTCGGCCTGGGCCCGCTCGCGACTGGGCACCAGACCCCGCCGCACGAGTTCGGCATCGAGTCGTCGACGGGTGCCCACGGCGGGTGACGCTAGTGGGACTCCCCTTCGCCCGACAGCGCCGCATGGACCAATGTGGCGAGATCCTCGGCGATCAGGTCCGGTGGTGGTCCCTCGATCGGTCGGCCCGGGAGGGTGACCCCGCTGAGCACCAGTCCGAAGCGGTACCCGAGGGTGGTGGCGAAGGCGCCATCGGTGTCGATGCGATCACCGACCACCATGCCGGAGGGGCCGATGGCGGCCTGCACGATGCGGGCGATCGGGAGATGCGGTTTGCCGGCCAGCTCCGGCTCGACCCCGCTGGCGGTCCGGATCGAGGCGAGGATCGATCCTGCACCCGGGATGGGACCGCGGGGGGTCGGATAGGTGGCGTCGGTGTTCGTGCCGATGAGACGAGCGCCATCGCGCACCGCGGTCGAGGCCACCGTCATCCGTCGGTAGTCGAAACTGCGATGGAACCCGACCACGACCACCTCGGCCCCCCACTCGGCGGCTCCCTCGGCGCTGACATCCATGGTGTGCACGCCGCGGGACTCGAGCTCGGTGACCACCCCCGGACCGGCGCACACCAACGCTCTGCTGCCGGGTTCGATCATGCTGGCCGCCGCCATGGCCGAGGTGAACACCGATCCCCGGGCGTCGATGCCATGGGCGGCGAGCCTGTCGACCACCGTGCTGCGCGGGGAGAAGGAGTTGTTGGTCACGAACGCGACCGGTTCACCGGTGCGCTGCAGGGCGGCGACGGCCTCGGCCGCCCCCGGGATCGGCTGATCGCCGAGCCACACCACACCGTCGAGATCGAGCACCCAGGCCATGAGAGGAGTCTCCCATCCGCATCGACCGCGACCCGACCGTCGGCCCCGACCCGATCTGCTAGACCAACCCGGTGCCCCCGTTCGCGCCCTTCCGCGGCATCCGCTTCGACCTCACCTCCCGGGATCCCCGATCGGTGACCGCACCCCCCTACGACGTGATCAGCCCCGAGCAGCGACGGGCTCTGGTGGCCGACTCCGACGAGAGCATCGTGCGCATCGACCTGCCGATCGTCGATCCCGACCATCCCGAGGACGATCCCTACCGAGCCGCGGCCGCGCTGTTCGAGCAGTGGCGGCGGACCGGGGTGCTGCTGGATGACGAGCGGCCCTCGTTCACGGTGTACCGGATGATCGCCCTCGGCGAGGACGGATCCGAGCGTCAGACCACCGGGGTGATCGGCGCCCTGCAGTTGAGCGCTCCCGATGAGGGTCACATCCTGTGCCATGAGTTCACGACCCCGAAGGCACGCAGCGATCGACTCGATCTGCTGGCGGCCACCGATGCCAACCTCTCGCCGATCTGGGGCCTCTCCCCGGTGACCGGTCTGACCGATCTGCTCGCCACCGATGATCCGCCGCTGATGGACTTCGAGGTCGACGGGGTGCGCCACACCGTCTGGACCATCACCGAGCCCGAGCGTCTCGCATCAATCAGCGCCAGCGTCGGGGCCGGACCCATCGTGATCGCCGACGGACACCACCGCTACGAGACCTCACTCGCCCATCGCGACCGCATCCGTCGGGAGCGCGGCGGGAGCACCGGGGCCGAGGCGGTCATGTGCTTCGTCGTGGAACTGGTGGCCGAGCAGTTGTCCGTGGAGCCGATCCATCGTCTGGTGTCGGGGCTCGATCCCGCCACCGATCTCCTCGCCCGACTCGAGGAGTTCTTCGAGATCGAACCCTTCCCGGCGCCGAGCACCGGGGTGGTCGCCGCCCTGCAGGCCGCCGGCGCTCTCGCCCTGATCACCCCGGAGCGCGAGGTCCTGCTGCGTCCCCGGCCGGAACGCTTCACCGAAACCCGGGACCTCGACTCGAGCCGACTCGATCTCGCCCTCGGCGCACTCGGCGATGTCGACGTCGTCTACCAGCACGGCGTCGAGGAGGTGCGCGACGCGGTCGCCACGGGCGCAGCCTCCTTCGGTGTGCTCCTGCGACCGGTCACCATCGAGCAGATCCTCGCCATCGCCGACGGCGGGGAACGGATGCCCCCGAAGAGCACGTTCTTCGCTCCGAAACCGCGCACCGGCGTGGTGCTGCGGAGCCTGCGCGACTGATCGGACCCGACCGATCCGCCGCGGAGGATCGGGAGTCTCCGGGCGGATCGGATCCGCTCAGCCCCGCGGTGCTCCCCCGTCGGATGGATCCGCCGACCACCGGTCGCGGGCTCGATCCAGATCCCACATGCACAGCAGATCATGGACGAGGGTCGCAGCGGCGAGCGCGGTGATGTCGGAGACGTCATGGGCGGGGGCCACCTCGACGACATCGGCACCCAGGATCCGCAGATCCGGGCAGATCCCCCGCCACAGCTCGAGTGCCTGCGCGCTCGAGAGGCCACCGATCACCGGCGTCCCCGTCCCCGGGGCGAAGGCGGGATCGATGCAGTCGATGTCGAAGCTCACATAGGCCGGTCGATCCCCGACCCGGCGTCGGGCCCGCTCGATGGTCGCCGCAGTCCCCTGCTGGTGGATCCACGAGGCCTCGATCACCTCGAAGCCCATCGTGTCCTCGTTCCAGGTGCGGATCCCGATCTGCACCGAGGTCGCCGGATCGATCAGCCCCTCGTCGACGAGTCGGCGGAACTGGGTCCCGTGGTCGATCCGCTCGCCGTCGTCGGGCCAGGTGTCGGTGTGAGCGTCGAAGTGGACCAGCGACAGCGGCGCCCCGAGATGATGCGCCGCGGCTCGGACCAGTGGATAGGAGGCGAAATGGTCACCGCCGATCCCCAGCACCCGGGTCCCGGCGAGGAGCAGTTCCCGAGCTGCGGTCTCGACGGCGGGCACGAAGGTCTCCACCCGGTTCACGTCGAAGTGGACATCTCCGCAGTCGATGACCCTCCGCTCGGCGATCGGGTCGATGCCGAAGGGATGGTTGCGCAGCTCCGACAGCAGCGCCGACATCCGGCGCACGGCGTTGGGGCCTTCGCGGGCGCCGGAGCGGTTCGTCGTCCCGAGATCGAAGGGGATCCCGAGGACCGCGATCCCGGCCCCGCTCGCCCGTCGTGTGTAGGGCGCCCGACCGAACGAGAGCACACCGCCGAAGGTGGTCGTGGGCCAGGCCTGATGGGGATCGTCGGTCAGGAACTCGGCCATCGACCAATTGTCGCATCCGGGGCCTCGAGCCGCCGCGGATCACCCCATCCGCTCCTCCGGAGGGCCGGATCGACGCTGCTAGCGTCCTGATCGAACCGCCCCAAGGAGACCCCCATGGACACCGACATGCTCGCTCACGCCGCCACCGGCAAGGGATTCATCGCCGCACTCGACCAGAGCGGCGGCAGCACGCCGAAGGCGCTGCGGCTCTACGGGATCGAGGAGTCCACCTACTCCGGCGAGGAGGAGATGTTCGACCTCATGCACGCCATGCGCACCCGGATCATGACCAGTCCCGCCTTCACCGGTGAGCGGGTCATGGGGGCGATCCTCTTCGAGCAGACGATGGATCGCACGGTCGAAGGTCTCGGCACCGCCGAGTACCTCTGGAGCGTCAAGCATGTGGTGCCGTTCCTCAAGGTCGACAAGGGGCTGGCCGACGAGGCGAACGGCGTGCAGCTGATGAAGGACATGCCCGGCCTCGACGACCTGCTCGCCCGTGCCCGGGCCAAAGGTGTGTTCGGCACGAAGATGCGATCGGTGATCAAGCTGGCCGACGGCGCCGGGGTCTCGGCCATCGTCGCCCAGCAGTTCGAGATCGGACGTCAGATCATCGCCGCTGGCCTGGTCCCGATCATCGAGCCCGAGGTCGACATCAACAGCCCGCAGAAGGCCGAGGCCGAGACACTCCTGCGGGCCTCGATCATCGAGCACCTCGACGGACTCGACGATGGCGCCGATGTCATGCTCAAGCTGACGATCCCCGACGAGGACGACCTCTACCGCGTCCTGGTGGACCATCCCCGGGTGGTCCGGGTCGTCGCCCTCTCCGGCGGCTACACCCGTGAGGATGCGAACGCCCGTCTCGCCCGCAACCACGGGATGATCGCCTCGTTCTCCCGGGCGCTCACCGAGGGGCTCACGGCGCAGCAGAGCGACGATGAGTTCAACGCTGCCCTGGACGCCTCGATCCAGAGCATCTACGAGGCCTCACTGACCTGATCACGGCCGCCGATGCAGGTGGTGCCGATCCGGATTCAGCGCAGTCCGGCCAGTCGTGACCGCACATCGGCGAAGTCGGCATCGACAGCGCGGATCCGGGTGAACACCTGGCGGGCCCGGGGTACGTCCCCGACCCGTTCGTAGAGATCGGCCAGGGCATAGGCCCGCCGCAGGTGATGGATCTGGGGTCGCTTCGGGAACGACCATCCCTGCTCGAGCAGGCGGATGGCCTCGACCAGCGAGCCGCGGTCGGCGAGGGATCCGGCCATGACGATCCGTCCCTCGGTGACCACCGCCGCCGAGGGCGACACCTCCCGGATCTCCGTCCAGCATTCCTCGACCGCGCTCCACTGACGCAGGGCGCGGTAGCAGTCGGCCAGCACCGGGAGCTGGTCAGCGGACTGGGACAGCTGGCGATGGGCCTCGAGCTCGCGAGCGGCCGCCTTCCACTTCTGCTGACGGTAGAGGGTGAGTCCGAAGATCTCCCGCACCGCAGCCACGGTGGGGGCTTCGTCGCTCAGCTTCTTGAGGATGCGGGCGGCGTCGGCGAATCGCTCATGCTCGAAATGCTCGGCGGCCTCGGCCAGCCGTCGTTCGACCCGCTCACGTCGGGCGTTGGGCACGGCTCGGGCCAGCTGTTCGCGCACCTCCTCGGCGAGATCCAGCGGCTGGGGATCGGCGCGGCGGGTGCGACGGGAGGCCGAACGTCCGGTCCCGGTCGCAGTCTCGGCCTCGGTGTCGTCGACGATGATCTCGATGGACTCGATCTCACCCTGCTCGAGACGGGTGTGCGGTGCTTCGACGGCGGCGGCGTCACGGGGTGCGGCACGCCGGGCCGAGGCCGGTGAACGCTGTGGGGAGGCGGCTTCCACGGCATCGCGCCAGGCTCGTGACGCGCCGACCACACGGCGTCCGGTGGCCGCCCCGGCACCACGGCGGGCGACGCCGCCCCAGTTGCGCGGGGTCTCGAGGGCGGGACCGTCCTCCCAGCCCGGTCGATCGACGGCCCGAGACGGGTCGCGGCCGGTCGAACTGCGCCGGACGGCGCGATCGTCGGCCCCGGTGCGGGCCCGCCCGGATGCTCCGGCCCGGCCTGCTGCCTCGGTGCGACCCGCAGTGCCGGCCCGGCCCCTCGACGACGCCGAATCCCGAGCGGAACCTCGGGCGGAGGAGGCGCTGCGTCCCTCGGTGCGGCCACGCACCGGACCACTGCCGGTGCGACCCTCTCCTCGGCGCGCCGGTGATCCGTCACGACCGGAGGAACGCCCCCCGGACCCACTGCGGGACGAGGTTCTGGCGTCGGAGCTGCGGGAGGACCCGGGACCCCGGACGGCGCGGGCGTCGGAGCTGCGACCCGCCGAGGCGCCCCGGGAGGCGCCGCCCGCCGAACCTCGGCCGCCGGAACGAGCGGTGCCGGATCGAGAGGAGCCGGATCGAGAGGAGCCGGATCGAGTGGAGCCGGATCGACCTGTGCCGGCGCCACCGGAGGGTCCACGCCGAGCACCGCCCCCGCTGGAGGGACGACGGGAACTCGACGAATCGGAGGGACGGGCCATGACGACAACCTAACGGGTCGGGTGGGGACCGGAATCCGACCGGACCCGGAAACGAGAAAAGGACCCCCGGAGGGGTCCTTTTCGTCTGAGAAATCCGGCGGCGTCCTACTCTCCCAGGGAGTCTCCTCCCAAGTACCATCGGCGCTGGTGGGCTTAACTTCCGTGTTCGGAATGGGAACGGGTGTGACCCCACCGCCATAGCCACCGAAACCTTTGTCAATCGAGGGGAGGCGCCTGATGGCAGCCGTCCTCTCCCGAGAACTCCATAGCGAGCACGAACATCGTTGTCGATCCAAGCCCTCGGCCGATTAGTACCGGTCGGCTGAATGCGTTACCGCACGTACACCTCCGGCCTATCAACGTGGTGGTCTACCACGGGCCTTACCTGGTTGACCCAGTGGGAGATCTCATCTTGGAACGGGTTTCGCACTTAGATGCTTTCAGCGCTTATCCCTTCCGTAGGTAGCCAACCAGCCGTGCCCTTGGCAGGACAACTGGCACACTAGAGCTACGTCCATCCCGGTCCTCTCGTACTAGGGATAGCCTTCCTCAAATCTCCTCCGGCTGCAGAGGATAGGGACCGAACTGTCTCACGACGTTCTAAACCCAGCTCGCGTACCGCTTTAATGGGCGAACAGCCCAACCCTTGGGACCTGCTTCAGCCCCAGGATGCGATGAGCCGACATCGAGGTGCCAAACCTTCCCGTCGATATGGACTCTTGGGGAAGATGAGCCTGTTATCCCCGGGGTACCTTTTATCCGTTGAGCGACGGCGCTTCCACACGCAACCGCCGGATCACTATGTCCTGCTTTCGCACCTGCTCGACTTGTAGGTCTCGCAGTCAAGCTCCCTTGTGCCATTGCACTCGACGCCTGATTGCCAACCAGGCTGAGGGAACCTTTGAGCGCCTCCGTTACTCTTTAGGAGGCGACCGCCCCAGTCAAACTACCCGCCTGACGCTGTCCCCCACCCGGATAACGGGCGTGGGTTAGAGCCCCAGCATGTGCAGGGTGGTATTTCAAGGATGACTCCACACTGGCTGGCGCCAATGCTTCAAAGTCTCCCACCTATCCTACACAACACATACCAAAGCCCAACATCAAGTTATAGTAAAGGTCCACGGGGTCTTTCCGTCCTTCTGCAGCTAACGAGCATCTTTACTCGTACTTCAATTTCGCCGGGTCTGTGGTTGAGACAGTAGGAAAGTCGTTACGCCATTCGTGCAGGTCGGAACTTACCCGACAAGGAATTTCGCTACCTTAGGACCGTTATAGTTACGGCCGCCGTTTACTGGGGCTTAGGTTCAGAGCTTCGCTCGAGAGCTAACCCTTCCCCGTAACCTTCCAGCACCGGGCAGGCGTCACAGCGTATACATCGTCTTAGGACTTCGCACGCTGCTGTGTTTTTAGTAAACAGTCGCTTTCCCCTGGTTTCTGCCGCCTCTTCGGGCTTCGGACGCGAGGTCCTACACCCTGATGAGGCCCTCCTTCTCCCGAAGTTACGGAGGTATTTTGCCGAGTTCCTTAACCACAGTTCTCCCGATCGCCTTGGTATTCTCTACCTACCCACCTGTGTCGGTTTGGGGTACGGGCGCTGTATCAGCTCGCTAGAGGCTTTTCTCGGCAGCATGGGATCGGTGACTTCGCCTCAATCGGCTCGGCGTCACGTCTCAGGATGTATGGGGCCCGGATTTGCCTGGTCCCCTCCCTACACGCTTACCCCAGGTCAACCAGCGCCTGGGTTCACTTACCCTCCTGCGTCCCCTCATTGCTTACCTCCTCATCGTGGGTCGGTTCGCCACCCGAAGGTGACAGCCCCTTAGCAACAATGGCTCGGTATGGGCGCGAATACAGCGGTACCGGAATATCAACCGGTTGTGCATCGACTACGCCTCTCGGCCTCGCCTTAGCTCCCGACTTACCCTGGGCGGATTAGCCTTCCCCAGGAACCCTTGGGTTTTCGGCGGAGGGGTTTCTCACCCCTCTCTCGCTACTCATGCCAACATTCTCACTCGACCACGGTCCACGACGGGTTCCCCCGCCGCTTCACTCCGAGATCGACGCTCCGCTACCACGCGTCTTGCGACGCATCCGCAGCTTCGGCTCTGGACTTGAGCCCCGTTACATTGTCCGCGCAAGACCACTCGACCAGTGAGCTGTTACGCACTCTTTCAAGGGTGGCTGCTTCTAAGCCAACCTCCTGGCTGTCTGGGCAGTCTCACATCGTTTACCACTTAGTCCAGAATTTGGGGCCTTAGCTGGCGGTCTGGGCTGTTTCCCTCTCGACCACGAAGCTCATCCCTCGTAGTCTCACTGCCGGGCTCTGGAGCGATGGCATTCGGAGTTTGATTGGGTTCGGTAATCTTGTAGGACCCCTAGCCCATTCAGTGCTCTACCTCCATCGCTGAACACCCGACGCTGCACCTAAATGCATTTCGCGGAGAACCAGCTATCACCGAGTTTGATTGGCCTTTCACCCCTATCCACAGGTCATCCCCCACGTTTTCAACCGTGGTGGGTTCGGTCCTCCACGGGGTCTTACCCCCGCTTCAACCTGCCCATGGATAGATCACTCGGCTTCGGGTCTACAGCATGCGACTGAACGCCCTATTAAGACTCGCTTTCGCTCCGGCTCCCCCTCAGCGGGTTAACCTTGCCACACACCGTAACTCGTTGGCTCATTCTTCAAAAGGCACGCCATCGTGGCTCTCGATAAATCGAGAACGACACTTTGACTGATTGTAAACCAACGGTTTCAGGTACTATTTCACTCCCCTCCCGGGGTACTTTTCACCTTTCCCTCACGGTACTAGTGCACTATCGGTCGTCAACGTATACTTAGCCTTACGAAGTGGTCTTCGCAGATTCACGCCAGTTTTCACGGTCCCGGCGCTACTTGGGAACTCCGAGCAGAGGTGGCGATGTTTCGTGTACGGGGCTCTTACCCACTGTGGCGCGACGTTCCAGGACGCTTCCACTACATCGACACTTTGTAACTCTGTGAAGGGTCTGATGCCCCTTCCCTCAGGTCCCACGACCCCATACCGGCAACGCCATCAGGCTTTGACACCGGCACGGTTTAGGCTGATCCCGTTTCGCTCGCCGCTACTCAGGGAGTCGCTGTTGCTTTCTTTTCCTGGGGCTACTCAGATGTTTCAATTCACCCCGTTCCCTCTCTCGTACCTATGTATTCAGTACGGAGTAACACCCCATCACGGGTGCTGGGTTTCCCCATTCAGACATCCACGGATCAAAGCTCTCTAGGCAGCTCCCCGTGGCTTTTCGCAGCCGGACACGTCTTTCATCGGTAGTTGACGCCAAGGCATCCACCGTTGGCTCTTTGTAACTTGGAAGAACAAAGATGCTCGTGCTCGCTATGCAATTCTCAAGGGGCTGCGGTGTCGAGCCCGCAGGCCGGAGCCGGCGGGGAGGACGGGTGGCGATGCGCTCACCGGGCCGAGCCATGCGCAGCAGGGCGCGGACTCGAGAGCCTGGGGCGTTGATCGCCAGACCGAGGTGAGTGACGGAGCACTCCCTCAAAACAGAACAGAGAACGACGAACCGGCACCGGTCCAGGAGACGAGACCGAGGTCTCCAGAATCCTGCACAGGCGCCGGGACGAGTAACCAGTGCACCAACTGGGAATCCATCTCCACGGTCCGGTCGGTCGACCGGACGATCGGGAGGTGTGCTCTTTCGAGCTGGACTCCTTAGAAAGGAGGTGATCCAGCCGCACCTTCCGGTACGGCTACCTTGTTACGACTTCACCCCAATCACCAACCCCACCTTCGACAGCTCCTTCCCAAAGGGTTAGGCCACTGGCTTCGGGTGTTGCCGACTTTCGTGGTGTGACGGGCGGTGTGTACAAGGCCCGGGAACGTATTCACCCCGGCGTTGCTGATCCGGGATTACTAGCGACTCCAACTTCATGGAGTCGAGTTGCAGACTCCAATCCGAACTGAGACCGGCTTTCTGGGATTCGCTCAACCTCGCGGTCTCGCAGCCCTTTGTACCGGCCATTGTAGCATGTTTGCAGCCCTGGACATAAGGGGCATGATGACTTGACGTCGTCCCCACCTTCCTCCGAGTTGACCCCGGCAGTCTCCTACGAGTCCCCACCATGACGTGCTGGCAACATAGGACAAGGGTTGCGCTCGTTGCGGGACTTAACCCAACATCTCACGACACGAGCTGACGACAGCCATGCACCACCTGTGTAGAACCCTTTCGGACACCGCATCTCTGCGGCTTTTCTCTACATGTCAAACCCAGGTAAGGTTCTTCGCGTTGCCTCGAATTAAGCAACATGCTCCGCCGCTTGTGCGGGCCCCCGTCAATTCCTTTGAGTTTTAGCCTTGCGGCCGTACTCCCCAGGCGGGGCACTTAATGCGTTAGCTGCGGCACGGATCTCGTTGGTTGAGACCCACACCTAGTGCCCAACGTTTACGGCGTGGACTACCAGGGTATCTAATCCTGTTTGCTACCCACGCTTTCGCTCCTCAGCGTCAGTACCGGCCCAGAGTGCCGCCTTCGCCGCTGGTGTTCTTCCTGATATCTGCGCATTTCACCGCTACACCAGGAGTTCCACACTCCCCTACCGGACTCCAGTCACAGCAGTATCAGGTGGCGTCTCCAGGTTGAGCCTGGAGGTTTCACACCCGACTTACCGAACCGCCTACGAGCTCTTTACGCCCAATAAATCCGGACAACGCTCGCCCCCTACGTGTTACCGCGGCTGCTGGCACGTAGTTGGCCGGGGCTTCTTCTGCAGGTACCGTCAATTTCTTCCCTGCTGAAAGCGGTTTACAACCCGAAGGCCTTCATCCCGCACGCGGCGTTGCTGCGTCAGGCTTTCGCCCATTGCGCAAGATTCCCCACTGCTGCCTCCCGTAGGAGTCTGGGCCGTGTCTCAGTCCCAGTGTGGCTGATCGTCCTCTCAGACCAGCTACCCGTCGATGCCTTGGTGGGCCGTTACCCCGCCAACTAGCTGATAGGCCGCGAGACCCTCCCGAACCGATGAATCTTTCTTCATCCGGCCATGCGACCAGATGGAGGTATTCGGTATTAGCACGGGTTTCCCCGTGTTATCCCGAAGTTCGGGGCAGGTTTCTCACGTGTTACTCACCCGTTCGCCGCTAGATCTTCACCGGTATTGCTACCGGATGGATCCCGCTCGACTTGCATGTGTTAGGCACGCCGCCAGCGTTCGTCCTGAGCCAGGATCAAACTCTCCGTCGAGATTTCGGTCGTGCACCCGAAGGTGACGACGTCGATCATTCTTAGAGAGCCGAGACAGAGGGGCTCACCTCTGTGATTCTCAGCTTTGGTGACCCACGGGTTAGGTGAGCCACCGGAATTGCATGGTGAACGACCACGACTCGTACGACATCCACACGACTGTCCCAAGGGTGTGACCCGAGGGGCAGACAGGGCCCGAGGGCCCCATCAGGAACTCGGAAGTTCCCGGTGAGCACTGGAGATCGCCGACTGCGGTGGTCGCCCGCACTGGCTTTTTCGTCCTCTGTTCTGTTTTCAAGGAGCACCCACCCGACCAGGTCGGGGCCGAGGGAGCCGGGCGATGACGCCCGAGCCAGAACTCGGAGGTGATGCAGCCGGACGACGGATCGACCGGGAGACTTCTGTGCAACCGCTTCCAGGGGATCTCCCGTGGGAGGACCGTCCGAGGAGCGGACTGCCACCCTATCGGGCCTCCCCGCAGGGTGCAACTCGGGGGCTTCGGACCGGCCGGGGCCGTTCCGAGGTGTCCCTGAGGACTGCGATCTCCGGGGGGAGGTCCGCTCCCGGCAAGGAGCCGGGGCAGGTGGAGGCGTCAACCTAGACGCGCCTCCGGTGCGACGCAAACGCAGCCGAGACCCGGGCGGTTCCTCCGGCGGGTCCCGGGGAGCACCGTTTCAGTCGACGAGGCGGAACAGGAACCGCTGCTTCTTGCCGCGCCGCACCATCGCCCAACCTCCGGCGAGCAGATCGTCGGCGCTGAGCGTGCGTCCGTCCTCGACCACCTCGTCGTTGAGCGACACTCCGCGCTGGGCGATCAGTCGTCGGGCCTCGCCCTTGGATCCGACGATGCCGTGTACGGCGAGGAGCTCCACCAGTTCGACGCCGATCTCGGTGCGCGTGAGATCGGCCACCGGGAGACTCTCGGCGAGTTCCTCCCAGTCGCTCGCATCGAGGTCCCGGGCGGAGCGGGTGAAGCCCCGCGAGGCGCCCGCCGCTCGTCGGGCCTCGTCGTCACCGTGCACCAGTGCGGTGACCGCATGGGCCAGTTCGGCCTGGGCCGAGCGACGCTCGGGGGCGGTGCGGTGCGCATCCATGATCTCGGCGATGCGATCGACGGGCAGCAGGGTCAGCTGCAGCAGGAAGCGTTCGACATCGCGATCGTCGGTGTTCACGAAGTACTGGTAGAAGGCGTACGGCGTGGTGCGTTCAGCCGAGAGCCAGACGGCACCGTCCACCGACTTGCCGAACTTGGAACCATCGGCCTGGGTGACGAGCGGAACGGTGAGGCCGTGCCCATGACCGCCGGTGGTCCGACGGATCAGGTCGATGCCGGCGGTGATGTTGCCCCACTGATCCGATCCGCCCACCTGCAGTTCGACCTGCATCGTGTCGAACAGATGCTTGAAATCGTTGGCCTGCAGCAGCATGTAGCTGAACTCGGTGAAGGAGATGCCGGCATCGCTGTCAACCCGGCTGCGCACCGATTCCTTGGCCAGCATCATGTTCACGGTCATGTGCTTGCCCACATCACGGAGGAAGTCGAGCACACCGATCGGCGCGGTCCATGTGCGGTTGTCGACCAGCCGGGCCCGGCTCGGCCCCTCGGTGAAATCGAGCAGGCGGCGCAGCTGCTCGGTGATTGCGGCGAGGTTGGCGTCCAGCGTGGCCGGATCGAGCAGGTTGCGTTCGGTGGAGCGACCGCCGGGATCACCGATCATGCCGGTGGCCCCGCCGGCCACCGCCACCGGGCGATGACCGAACTGCTGGAAGCGGCGCAGCAGCAGCAGGGGCACGAGGTTGCCGACGTGGAGGCTGTCGGCAGTGGGATCGAACCCGGCATAGACCCCGATCGGTCCCTCGGCGAGTCGCGCCCGCAGCTGACCGATGTCGGTGGTGTCGTGGATCAGACCGCGAGCGGCGAGATCATCAAGGATGTCGGCAGGGTTCACAGCGGGTCACTCTCCCCGATCGGTTCCCACCAGTCCAACCGATACCGGCCTCCGACTGGCGGACCGACCGACTGCAGGCCACAGTGGCGGCATGGCTCCGAGCGATCACGCCCCCGATGCCTCCGACGGATCCGAGGTCGACGAGAGCGCCGAGGCCGAGCCGCTCTCCTTCGGCCGTCGCACCGCACGGGTGCTGGCCGCTGCGGTGATGCTGTGCATCGCCGTGCTGTGGGCCTACACCCTCTGGGGGCCCACCAAGAAGACTCCGCCGGGCCTGCTGGCCGACCCGAGCTGGGCGGTGCAGGCCCAGGCGACCTGCACCCGGGCCGCTGCGATCCTCGACGAGCTCCCCGCCGCCTACACCGCACCCGATGCCCCCGCCCGGGCCCGCACCCTCGCCCAGGCCAACGAGGCCCTGCGCAGCATGCTCGTCGACCTCTCCGCCAGCGCACCGGCCGCCGACTCCAGCAACGACGGGCGGATGATCGGCGAATGGCTCACCGATTGGCGAACCTATCTGGGCGACCGCGATCGCTATGTGACCGCGCTCGAGGCCGATCCCGACGCCCGCTTCTTCGTGACCGAGAAGGTCAAGGGCCAGCAGATCACCAAGCCCATCGACTTCTTCGCCACCTACAACGACATGCCGAACTGCGTGACCCCGGGGGATCTGGGCTAGTCGATCCCGATCCCGGGCTGCCGGCGGGCCGCCTCCAGACCCCGCTCGACCAGTCGGATCACACTGTCGTCGACATCGAACTCGTCGAGCTCGGCCACCTCGACCCAGCGGATCGACTCCGACTCATGGTTGCCCACCGGCGAGGAGCCGGCGGGGGCCACCACCAGGAAGCGGACATCATGATGGAGATGCGGCGGTTCGCTCGGAGGTCGCACCTCGTGGATGTCGAGGTCGATGGGGGCGGGCAGCACCCGGAGCCCGTCGATGCCGGTCTCCTCAGAGGCCTCGCGCAGTGCGGTGATGGCCATGGTGGCCTCCCCGTCGGTGTGTCCGCCGGGCTGCAGCCACCTGCGCAGTTTGGTGTGGAACAGCAGCAGCACCCGGCCGGTGCCCTGCTCGACCACGAGCGCGGAGCCCGTGAAGTGCCCGTCGACGCAGGTGCGGTGCAGCGCATCGGGATGGGTGCGGGCGAACTCGATCATGGCGAGCCTGACCGATTCCTGTTGGGGATCAGGGGCGTGGTGCTGTTCGAGCGAGCGGAGCAGCGTGCCGAGCTCCGCCGACGACCGCATCTCCGGGGAACCGGCGGCCGGGAGATCGACCGGGGTCACTCCCCCGCCGCCCGGGCGGCGACCGCTGCGGCGAAGGCCGCCAGCTGTGGCGCCACCGCCGCCGGGCCGGCACCACCGGGTGTGGTGCGTCGGGTGACCGAGACCCCCCGATCGAGCAGGGCGACCGCACCATCGGCGAACTCCGGCGAGGCGGCCACCAGATCGCGCAGGGCGATCCCCTCGTCGAGGCTGCGCCGCACCAGTGCCCCGACGATGGCGTGGGCATCGCGGAAGGGCACCCCGGTGGCCACGAGATGTTCGGCGAGATCGGTGGCGGCACTGGTCTCGGCATCGGCGGCGGCCGCCATGGCGTCGAGCCGGAACGTGGAGGAGGCGAGCAGTCCGGTCATCGCCGCCAGAGCGAGCGCCACGGTGTCGAGCGAGTCGAACAACGGCTCCTTGTCCTCCTGCAGGTCGCGGTTGTAGGCGAGCGGAAGTCCCTTGAGCATGGCGAGCAGACCGGTGAGGTTGCCGATGAGCCGACCGGTCTTGCCCCGCGTGAGCTCGGCGATGTCGGGGTTCTTCTTCTGGGGGAGCATCGAGGAACCGGTGGAGTACGCGTCGTCGAGACGGAGGAATCCGAACTCGTCGGTGGACCACAGGATGATCTCCTCGGCGAGGCGGGAGAGATGCACACCGATGAGAGCCAGATCGAACAGCGCCTCAGCCACGAAGTCGCGATCGCTCACCGCATCGAGGGAGTTGTCGAACACCGAGGCGAACCCGAGATCGGCGGCCACCGCTGCGGGATCGAGCGGGAGCGAGGAGCCCGCCAGGGCTCCTGCGCCCAACGGTGACACATCGAGACGGGCGATGGTGCCGTCGAGGCGATCGAGGTCGCGGGCGAGCGCCCACCCGTGGGCCAGCAGATGATGGGCGAGCAGCACCGGCTGGGCCCGCTGCAGATGGGTGTAGCCGGGCAGGTGGGCGTCGCCGACCTCGCGGGCCCGCTCCAGCAGGACCTGCTGGAGACCGAGGATGCGATCGGCGATGGCACGCAGCTCGCGCCGGGTGAACAGGCGCAGATCGGTGGCCACCTGATCGTTGCGACTGCGGCCGGTGTGGAGCTTGGCGCCGGCGGCCCCGGCCAGGTCGGTGACCCGACGCTCCACGGCGGTGTGGATGTCCTCATCGGAGTCGAGGAAGGTGAAGGATCCTGATGCCAGTTCCGCCTCGACGGTGTCGAGGGCGGTGAGCACGGCATCGCGTTCGGCCTCGGTGAGGATGCCGGCGCGACACAGCCCGCGCACATGGGCGCGCGAACCGGCGATGTCGTCGACGGCGAGGCGGCGATCGAACGGCAGGCTCACCGTGAACGCCATCAGTTCCTCAGCCGGTCCTCCCTCGAACCGTCCGTGCCAGAGGGTGCTCATGTCCTACTCCCCGCCCGCGGCGGACTGCTTGGCCGCCCAGGTCTGGATGCCGAGTCCCCAGAGCCGGACGAATCCCTCGGAGTCGGCGTGCTTGAAGGTGTCGGCGGCGTCGTAGGTCGCCAGTCCGTAGTCGTAGAGACTGTGGGCGCTGCGGCGACCGACCACGAAGCATCGACCCGGCTCGAGCCGCAGCCGGACCTCGCCGGTGACGAACTGCTGGGTGGACTCCACGAACGCGTCGAGCGCGTTCTTGAGCGGGGAGAACCACATGCCGTCGTAGACGAGATCGGCATAGCGACCTTCGAGACGCTGCTTCTCGTGCATGACGTCGCGCTCGAGGGTGATCGACTCGAGGTCCTGGTGGGCGAGGATGAGGGCGAGGGCGGCCGGCGCCTCGTAGGTCTCGCGGCTCTTGATGCCGACCCGCCGGTTCTCGACCATGTCGAGTCGGCCCCACCCGTAGGAACCGACGGTGTCGTTGAGCTCGACGACGAGCTCGTGCAGCGGCATGACCCGACCATCGACCGAGACCGGGATGCCCCGCTCGAAGCCGATGGTGATCTCGCGGGCCTCCGAGGCCCGCACCGTGGTCATGCTCCAGACACCCTCGGGCGGTCGGGCCCAGGGGTCCTCCATCTCGCCGCACTCGATGGCCCGACCCCAGAGGTTGTCGTCGATCGAGTACAGCTTGTCCTTGGTGGCCAGCACCGGGATGTCATGCGCCTCGGCGTACTCGATGCTCATCTCGCGGGTCATGCCCCAGTTGCGCACCGGGGCGAGGATCTCGAGGTCCGGAGCGAGCGCCCGGGTGGCGACCTCGAACCGCACCTGATCGTTGCCCTTGCCGGTGCAGCCGTGGGCCACGGCATCGGCCCCATGGGCGCGGGCCGCGGCGACCAGATGGCGCACGATCGTGGGCCGCGACAGGGCCGACACCAGCGGGTACTTGCCCTCGTAGAGGGCATTGGCCTTGAGCGAGGGGGCGAGGAAGTCGCGGGCGAACTCCTCGCGGCAGTCCACGACGATGGCCTCGACGGCCCCGGCGGCGAAGGCCTTGGCCTGAAGACCCTCCCAGTCGCCCTCCTGTCCGAGGTTGCAGGCGACGGTGATCACCTCCACGCCGTAGTTCTCGATCATCCAGCGCACGGCGACGGAGGTGTCGAGTCCTCCGCTGTAGGCCAGTACGACTCGTTGTGCCATGTTCGTTCCTCGGGTTCGGTGGTGGGTTCGGGGGGATGGGACAGAGGGTGGAGCGGGACTCAGAGTCCGGCCAGCTCGGAGAGTCGGGCGGCGACGGCGGCGCCACCGACATCGGCGGCGACCACGACGAAGATCGTGTCATCGCCGGCGACGGTGCCGAGCACACCGGTGGGACCGGAGCGGTCGAGGGCGGAGGCGACCACATGGGCCGAGCCCGGCGGGGTGCGGATGACGACGATGTTGTCGGAACTGACGACCTCGACGACCCAGTCGCCGAAGACCCGCCGGAGATGGTCGTCGGGGGCCAGCTGCTGCTTGGGCAGGGCGGGGATGGCGTAGGCCGTCTCACCCCCGGGGAGGCGGACCTTGATGGCACCGAGATCCTCGAGGTCCCGCGACACGGTGGCCTGAGTGGCGGTCACTCCCTCGGCGGCGAGGAGCTCGACGAGGGCAGCCTGGTTGGCCACCGGTCTCGTCTCGATGAGCCGGGCCACGAGATGCTGGCGCTGGGTCTTGCCCAGCCGGTTCGGACGTGCGCTCATCGGTTCTCCATCAGCCAGCGAAGCGCACCCCGAGCGGCGTGCATCCGGTTCTCGGCCTGAGCCCACACCCGACTGCGGCTCCCCTCGAGCACCGCGTCGGTGACCTCCTCGCCGCGGTGGGCGGGGAGACAGTGCAGGAACACCACCTCGGAGGCGGCTGAGTCGAGCAGCGCATCGGTGACGGTGAACCCGGCGAAGGCCCTGCGCCGCTCGACGGCTTCCTCCTCCTGGCCCATCGAGGTCCAGACATCGGTGTAGACGGCATCGACGCCGGCACAGGCCGCCACCGGATCATCGGTGCAGACGAGCTCCACCCCGGCGGCCCGCACCCGGGCCTGATCAGCCTCGGACATGGCGTAGCCCTCGGGGCTGGCGATGCGCACCGCCATGCCGAGCATGCCGGTGGCCAGCGCCAGGCTCCGGGCGACGTTGTTGCCATCACCGACATAGGCGACGGCGCGACCGGCGAGCGAGTCGACACCTCCGAACGCATCGGCGAGGGTCAACACATCGGCGAGCCCCTGCAGCGGATGAGCCTCGTCGGAGAGCATGTTCACGATCGGGACCTCGGACACGGCCACGGCGCGCTCGAGCTTGGTGTGCTCGAACACCCGCGCCCCGATGAGCGCGTGGTAGCGACCCAGCGTGCGCACGACGTCCTCGACGGTCTCGCGGGTGTCGAGACCGACCTCATCGGGACGGATGGTGAGCGGATGGCCCCCCAGCTGCACCACCGCCATCTCCATGGAGTTGCGGGTGCGCGCCGAGGGCTTCTCGAACAGCAGCGCCATGCCGAGCCCGGCGAGCGGCTGCGCGCCCTCGGTGGACGAACTGAGCTGCAGGATCTCGGTGAGCTCCGCCACGGAGAGATCGTCGATCTCGAGCAGATGTCTCATGAGGAGGCTCCATGGGCGGTGAGCACGGTCGCCAGGATGGCGACGGCCTCGTCGATCTCGGCGGTGGTCACGATGAGCGGTGGAGCGAGACGGATGGCGGTCGGCGACACGGCGTTCAGCACCAGTCCGGCATCGAGTGCATCGGCCACGACGGCCTTCGCGTCGAGTCCGTCGGCCAGCTGCGCGGCCAGGAGCAGACCGAGCCCGCGGACCTCGGTCACCCCGGGCAGGGTGCGCAGCCGATCCCGCAGATGGGCACCGGCGTGCTCGGCGAGTTGGGGCGCGTTCTCGCGCTCGAGGATGGCGAGGGTGGCCCGGGCGGCAGAGGCCGCCAGCGGCTGACCGCCGTAAGTGGTGCCGTGATCGCCGGGGCGGAAGGCCGCAGCGACTTCCCGCCGTGCCCAGCAGGCCCCGATCGGCATCCCGTTGCCGAGCGCCTTGGCCAGCATGACGACGTCGGGTTCGACCCCGAAGTGCTGGAAGCCGAACCACTCCCCGGTGCGGCCGAGACCGGTCTGGATCTCGTCGACGATGAACAGCAGACCATGCTCGTCGCAGAGCCGCCGGACGCCCTCGAAGTAGGCCGCGGTCGCTGGATTGACACCGCCCTCGCCCTGGATGGGCTCGAGCATGATGGCGACGACGCTCGCGTCGATGGCCCCGGCGATGGCGTCGAGATCGTTCCAGGCCACATGACGGAACCCCTCGGGCAGGGGCTGGAAGCCCTCCCATTTGGCGGGCTGTCCCGTGGCGGCCAGCGCCCCGAGGGTCCGGCCGTGGAACGATCCGTGGGCGCTGATGATGCCGGTGCGACCGTGGCCGCCGTACCTGCGGGCCAACTTGATGGCGCATTCCACCGCCTCGGCGCCGCTGTTGGTGAAGAACACCTGACCGCCGCCTCCGAGGAGACGATCGAGCGTGATGGCGACCTCGGCGCCGGGCACCGTGCCGAACAGGTTCGAGACATGCACCAGCGTGCGGGCCTGCTCGGCCACGGCATCGGCGATCTCCGGATGGGCGTGACCGAGACCGGTCACCGCGATGCCCGAGAGGAAGTCGAGGTACGACCGACCGTGGCGATCGGTGAGTCGAACGCCGGAGCCGGACACGAACTGCACCGCCGGCACACCGTAGGTGGGCATGAACGGGCAGTGATCGAGACCGGCCGGGGCACCCATGGCCAGGGCATGGGAGGACTGCGGACTCATGACACCACCTCCGATGCCGCCGATGCCGTGATCATCGTGCCGACACCCGCATCGGTGAAGAGCTCGAGCAGCACCACATGGGGCACGCGACCATCGAGCAGATGTGCTGCGCCCACCCCGGCCTCGAGGGCCTCGAGACAGGCGTCGATCTTGGGGATCATGCCGCCGGAGAGCACACCGTCCACGATGAGCTCGGCGATCTCGACGTTGTCGGTCTCGGCGATGAGGCTCGCCGGATCATCGATGTCGCGCAGCAGCCCGGCGATGTCGGTGAGATAGATGACCTTCTCGGCCCCGAGCGCGCCGGCCAGGGCACCGGCCACGGTGTCGGCGTTGATGTTGTAGGCCTGGCCCTCGAGGTCGGCACCGATGGTGGACACCACCGGGATGAGGTTCTGGGCCAGCAGCGATTCGACGATGGCCGGATTGACCTTCTTGACGTCGCCGACGAAGCCCAGCTCGGGGTCACGGGCGTCGGCCTCGATGAGTCCGGCATCCTCACCGGAGAGCCCCACGGCGAGGGGACCGTGGGTGTTGATCGAAGCGACGATGTCGCGGTTGACCTTGCCCACCAGCACCATCCGGGCCACATCGAGGGTCTCGGCATCGGTGACCCGCAGTCCGTCCTTGAACTCCGACCGCTTGCCGAGCCGTCCGAGCAGGTCGCCGATCTGCGGACCGCCGCCATGGACGACCACGACGCGGATGCCCACGGCGTGCAGCAGCACGATGTCGGCGGCGAAGGATGCGGCGAGGCTGTCGTCGGTCATGACGTTGCCGCCGTACTTGACCACGATGGTGCGGCCCCAGAAGCGCCGGATGTAGGGAAGGGCCTCGATGAGGACCTCGGCGGTGGCGTAGGCCGCCCCGGTGGGCACCGATGCGGCCGTCGCTCCAGGCTTGGGATCGCTCATGAGGTCCCCATGTTCTCGTCGATGTAGGCGTGGCTGAGATCGTTGGTGAGGATGGTGGCGGTTCCCGAACCGAGGCCGAGGTCGGCCACGATCTCGAGATGCCGGCCCGCCATGTGGGCGGCGACCGCGGCATCGTCATGCTCGGCGTCGAGAGCGCCCCGGCAGACCACGACGCCGCCGTAGCTCACCGAGAGTCGGGCGGGATCGAAGTCGATCCCGCAGGAGCCGAGATCGCTGGCGATCCGACCCCAGTAGGGATCACAGCCGTACCAGGAGCACTTCACGAGATTGCTGCGCGACACGTACCGGGCACCGGTGAGCGCCTGCGCGTCGTCGGTGGCACCGGTGACCGAGAAGCGCACGACCTTGGTCGCCCCCTCGGCATCGCCGCACATCTGCTCGGCGAGATCGCGACATGCCGCCGCCACCGCGGAGTCCAGGGCCGACTGATCGACCGGCCCGGCGGCACCACTGGCGAACAGCAGCACGGTGTCGTTGGTGGATGTGCAGCCATCGACGTCGAGCACGTTGAACGAGTCGGCCACACCGGCCACCAGCGCGGCCTTGAGCTGCTCGGGGGTGGCTCGGGCGTCGGTGGTGAGCACGGCGAGCATGGTGGCCATGTTCGGCGACAGCATGGCCGCACCCTTGGCCATCCCACCCACGACGAACCCGTCGCCGGTGACGACGACCTCCTTGGGATGGGTGTCGGTGGTCATGATGGCGGTGGCCGCCGCCGCGCCTCCATCGGCCGACCGGGCGGCGACCAGCGCGGGGATGCCGGCGGTGATGACATCGATCGGCATCGGGATGCCGATGAGCCCGGTGGAGCACACCAGCACCGACTCGGCGGTGGTGCCGAGCGCGGTGGCGACCGCCGCACACATCGCCTCGGCATCGGCGACGCCCTGCTCGCCGGTGGCGGCGTTGGCGTTGCCGCTGTTGAGCACCACGGCCGTGCTGTGACCGGCGGTGGCCTCGAGATGGGCGCGGGTGGTGATGACCGGAGCCGCGGTCATGCGATTGCGGGTGAACACCCCGGCCGAGGGGACCGGGCGACCATCGGCGGTGGCGACCAGGGCCAGATCGGGACGACCCGAGGCCTTGATGCCGGCGGCGATGCCGGCGGCGACGAAGCCGGAGGCGGCGGTGACACTCATGGATAGACCCCGATGGAGGACAGGCCGGTGGCCTCGGGCAGACCGGCGAGGATGTTGGCGCACTGCACGGCCTGGCCGGAGGCGCCCTTGGTGAGGTTGTCGATGGCGGCGAGGGCCACGATGGTCCCGGTGCGCGCATCGGCGCGCACCGTGACATGGGCGGTGTTGGAGCCGAGGCAGGCCTTGGTGGAGGGCGAGCCGTCGGTGACGACGACGAAGGGTTCGTCGGCGTAGAGGTCCCGGTACCGGTCGAGCAGTGCGGCGGTGGTGACCGCACCGGTGGGGCGCAGGTAGCAGGTGACGAGCATGCCCCGGTTCATGGGCGCGAGGTGAGGGGTGAACAGGACCGAGACCTCCGAGGCACCCACCCCGGCCAGGCGGGCCACGCTCTGCTCGATCTCCGGGGTGTGTCGATGGTCAAGCAGCCCGTAGGCGGTGACGTCCTCGTCGACGGTGCAGAAGGTGGTGTTCGGCTTCGGCGGGCGTCCGGCTCCGGAGACACCACTGATCGCATCGATCACGATGCCCCGGGTCTCGGCGAGTCCGTCGCGCAGCAGCGGCGCGACGGCCAGCGCGGCGGCGGTCGGATAGCACCCCGGTGCGGCCACGGCGGTGGCCCCGAGGATCTGGGCCCGGAACAGTTCGGGCAGGCCGTAGACGAACTGGTCGAGCAGCTCCGGAGCGGTGTGGGCCTCGCCGTACCACTGCGGGTAGAGCGCCGGGTCGGCCAGCCGGAAGTCCGCAGCCAGATCGACCACCCACCGGACCCGGGACCGGATCTCACCCATCAGGTCCTGCGAAGCGCCATGGGGCAGGCCGAGGAACACCAGATCGATGCCGTCGAGCCGCTCGGGGGCGTAGGCCTCGAACATCCGGTCCCCATAGGCACCGGCCAGACTCGGGTAGAGCTCGGCCACGGCGATCCCCGCCTGGGAGTCGCCCGTGGCGAGGACCACCTCGAGGTCCGGATGGGCATGGCAGAGCCGGAGGAGTTCCGCACCGGTGTAGCCCGATGCGCCGATGATGCCGACGGAGATCACCCGACCACCGTAGCCGATGATGCATGACTATGCAATCATCCGCATGAGATGGTGCGGGACCGGGGCCTCAGCCCCGCAGTGTTGCCCCCAGGGGTGCCGCAGCGGCGATCGCCGCGGCCCGGACGCCGGCGAGATCCTCGTCGGTGAGCGTCCGGTCGGGGGCCTGCAGCCGCAGGCGGAAGGCCAGGGAACGACTCCCCTCCCCCAAGGAGGCGCTGCGGAAGACGTCGAAGAGGGCCAGATCCACGAGCAGTCCGCCGACCGCCCGACGCAGCGCGTCGGCGAGGGTGGCCGCGGCGATGGTGTCGGGGGTCTCGAAGGCGAGGTCGAGATCGCTCGAGGGGTAACGGCTGATGGCCCGATAGGCGTGCTCGCCGTGGGGATGGGCCATCAGTGCGGCGACATCGAGCTGCAACCACGCCGTGCGCTCGCCGATGTCATGGGCGTCGAGCACCGCCGGGTCGACCTCGCCGACCTCACCGACCACGTCCCCGGCGATCCGCACCACCGCCGAACGTCCGGGATGGAGTCCGGCGGGCACCTGCTGCTGGTCGAGGTCGAAGGGGGGCAGTCCGAGGGTGCGGTGGAGGACCTCGAGGACCTCGACCGCGGCGGTGGCGTCGCGGCCGGCGAGGATGACGGCGAGATGCTCGCGCTCATCGGGCAGCTCCGCACCGGCGAGCGGCGGACCGAACACCCGGCCCAGTTCGAACAGTGATGCTCCCTCGGTGCGGTGCGATTCGTTGTAGGCCACCGATCGCAGCAGTCCCGGGCGCAGCGAGGTGCGCAGCACGCTCTCCTCCGCGGCGAGGGGATTGGTGAGAGTGACCGCCCCGGCGGGGAGCCCGGCCCGGGCGAGATCATCGGGGGCGAGGAACGGCAGTGGCATGGCCTCGTGCACGCCGAGCCCGACCAGGACCTGACGCAGCACCCGACGGTCGCGCTGCAGCGGGGTGAGCGCCCCGGTCTGGGTGGAGGTGGGGACGCGCCCGACGATGCGGCTGTAGCCGTGATGACGGGCGATCTCCTCGATGATGTCGGTCTCTGTGGTGGTGTCGGGCCGGAACGGCGGCACCGTGACCGACCAGTCCTCGCCGGCGGGATCGCAGACGAAGCCGATGGGGCGCAGCAGGCCGGCGATGGTGCCGGCGTCGAGGTCGGTGCCCAGCAGTCGGTTGACGCGCGAGGTGCGCACCAGCACCGGGGCGCGCTCGGGCAGTGATCCCTCGGCGGTGACCGCGCCGGCCACGAGACGAGCCCCCGAGGGGGCGAGGAGCTCGGCGAGCCGACGGGCGGCGAGGTCGAGGATCTCGGGATCGGTGCCGCGCTCGAAGCGGGCCGAGGCCTCCGAACGCAGACCCATGAACTTGGAGCTGCGAGCGATGGCCATGGGCTGCCACCAGGCGCATTCGAGCAGCACCGTGGTGGTGGACGAGGAGATCTCGGTGGCGGCACCGCCCATGACTCCGGCGATGCCCACGGCGGTGTCGGTGGCATCGGCGATGACGCCGTCGCGGCCGGCGGTGAGGCGACGCTCGACACCGTCGAGGGTGGTGATGGGTTCGCCGTCACGGGCCCACCGGACCCGCAGGGCGCCGTCGGGGAGGGTGGCGAGGTCGTAGGTGTGGTTCGGCGCGCCCAGTTCCAGCATCACGTAGTTCGAGGCGTCGACCACGTTGTTGATCGGTCGCATGCCGAGGGCGGTGAGCCGGTCGGCGATGTGGCGCGGTGAGGGACCGATGGTGATGCCCTCGATGATGCGGGCGTGGAACCGGCCGCAGAGATCGGGATCGATGATGTCGACCGAGATCCGCCCGGCGACATCACCCGGGATCTCCTCGATCGTCGGGTCGGGGATGGCGAAGGGGAGTCCGAGACGGGCGGCGAGATCGCGGGCCACGCCGGCCACCGACATCGCATCGGGACGGTTGGGGTTGATCTCGAGGTCGAACAGGACATCCGGGGTGATGCCGAGCGCCTCGACGATCGGTGTGCCCAGCGGCACCGCGGTGTCGAGCAGCAGGATGCCGGAATGATCCTCGCCGAGGCCCAGTTCGCGACCGGAGCAGAGCATACCGTTGGACCATTCGCCGCGCATCCTGCGACGGGCGATCTCCATGCCGTCGGGCATGACGGTGCCGAGCGTGGCGAGGGGCACGGTGTCGCCCACACTCAGATTGGTGGCCCCGCAGCAGATCTGCAGCGGTGCACCGTCACCGGTGTCGACATCGACGAGTTGGATCTTGTCGGCATCAGGATGACGCCGCAGTTCGAGGACACGCGCCACGATGATGCCGTCGAGTCCCTCACCGATGCGCTCGATCGACTCGACGGCCATGCCGAGATCGCTCATGACGTCGCCGAGCGCCGCCGGATCATCGACGGGGAACGGCGCGAACTCCCGGAGCCAGGACAGCAGCACCTTCATGACGGGAACTGCTCCAGGAAACGGACGTCGCCGGAGTACATCTCGCGGATGTCGTCGACACCATGGCGCATGAGCGCGAGACGGTCGAGACCGAAGCCGAAGGCGAAACCGGTCCATTCCTCACCATCGAGACCGACGTTGCGCAGCACGTTGGGATGCACCATGCCGCAGCCGCCCAGTTCCAGCCACCCGGTCTGGGAGCAGGTGCGACAACCGGAGCCCTCGCAGAACACGCAGTTGATGTCGTACTCGGCCGAGGGTTCGGTGAACGGGAAGTACGAGGGACGCAGCCGGGAATGGATCGAGCCACCGAAGTACGCGCTGGTGAAGGCCTCGAGCGTTCCGGCCATGTCGGCGAAGGAGATGTCCCGATCGATGACCAGACCCTCGATCTGATGGAAGACCGGCATATGGGTGGCGTCCGCCGTGTCGCGCCGATAGACGCGCCCCGGCATCACGGCATAGATCGGCGGCGGCGTCTCGGTCATCACCCGGATCTGCACCGGCGAGGTGTGGGTCCGCAGCAGGACGGTCTCGGGGTCGCCGAGATCGACATAGAGGGTGTCCCACATGCCGCGGGCGGGATGGGCGGCCGGGATGTTGAGAGCTTCGAAGTTGTACCAGTCGGTCTCGACCTCCGGGCCCTCGGCCACGGTGAAGCCCATGCCGATGAAGACATCGACGAGTCGGTCCCAGGTCTGGGTGACCAGATGCAGCGCCCCGCGGGTTCGGTGTCCGGTGCGTTCGGTGAGGTCGAGTCGTTCGGCGGCGATGACCGCGGCGCGTTCCGCACCCTCGAGCGCGGCGCGGCGGGCCTCCACCAGTTCCTCGATGGATCCACGGGCGAGGTTCAGCGCCGCGCCCACCTCGCGCCGGGCGTCGGGATCCAGTGCGCCGAGCCCCTTCTTGAGTTCGGTCAGGCTCCCGCGCCGGCCGAGGAGGTCCGCCTCGACGGCCCGAAGTTCATCGACGCTGCTGGCGGCCTCGACCGCGGCCGGCGCCGCAGCCCGGATTCGCTCGATGTCATCGATCATGAGGTGATGAGCCTGCCGTTCATGGGAGGACGAGTCCAATCCGATTCTGCGTCATCGGACCCGGCGTTGACGGGAGGCCTCGAACAGGACCACCGAACCGGCCACGGCGGCGTTGAGCGACTCGACCGCCGCAGCCACAGGGACGGTGACCCGGTGATCACAGGCTCCGATGACCTCCTCGGTCAGTCCGTGGGCCTCCGATCCGATGAGCAGCGCGATCGGAGCGGTGAGGTCGAGCTCCTCGGGGGGAACTCCCCCGTCGACCACCGTGGCGAGGAGGATCC
Organism: Acidobacteriota bacterium; assembly: GCA_018969405.1. Taxonomy (GTDB): domain Bacteria; phylum Actinomycetota; class Acidimicrobiia; order Acidimicrobiales; family Acidimicrobilacustridaceae; genus Acidimicrobilacustris. Next base: position 35,416 of record JAGWYK010000003.1, on the reverse strand, counting down.
GGCCGGCGGCCTGCAGGTCGAGGAGCACGTCGGCGATGGAGTCGCACTCGGCGATGGGCAGACGCAGCAGCGAGCCGGCGGCCGCCCGCACCGCCTTCGGACCGAAGGGATCGGTGGATCGCCCGGCGAACACCACCCCGGCCGCACCGGCGGCCTCGGCCGAGCGCACCAGGGTGCCGGCGTTGCCCGGATCGGCGACATCCGCCAGCACCAGCACCGGACCGGTGCCGGCCGCCAGCGCATCGATGGCGGCGCTGCGACGGGGAGCCACCGCGAGCATCCCCTGCGGGGAGACGGTGTCGCTCACCGAGTCGATGACCCCGCGGCCGAGTGACCACACCAGGGCGCCGGAGGCGGCCGCCCGATCGACGGTGACCACGAAGGGATCGTCGTCGCCGGCGCGGGTGAAGGCCTCGGCCCATGTCTCGGCGTCGACGTAGAGCTCCTCGAGGGTGGCGCCGCTGGCGAGGAGATCGGCGATGGCGGCGGGCCCCTCGATCACGAACCTCCCGGCCTCCAGACGCGCCTTACGGCGCCCCGTGAGGCGCCGTAAGGAGGACAACCGTTGATTGTTCGCCGACAGCGGCGTGGGTTCGACGGCCACCGAGGTGGTCGAGGATCAGTCGCCGGTCGATGCAGCGCCGGCGGCCTCGACGAGAGCCGTGAACGCCGCCGGATCGGTGATGGCGAGGTCAGCGAGGACCTTGCGATCGACCTCGATGCCCGCCGACTTCAGTCCTGCGATGAAGCGCGAGTACGAGGTGCCGTTGAGACGGCAGGCCGCGTTGATCCGCTGGATCCAGAGCTGGCGGAACTCGCCCTTCTTGGCACGGCGGTCGCGGAACGCATAGTTGAGCGAGTGCATGACCTGCTCGTTGGCGGCGCGATAGGAACGGCTCTTGTTGCCGTAGTAGCCCTTGGCTCGTTCGAGTGTCGCCTTATGGCGCTTCTTGGCGGTGACAGCACCTTTGACCCTGGCCATCGGTGTCTCCTTCCGGACGTCGGATCCGCAGATCCGGTGGTGTGCGAGTGATCAGTGCCGGCGGACCGGCGGTTGAGGATGCTCAGATGCCGAGCTGGCGCTTGACGCGGGCGGCATCGCCCTTGGCGAGGACGAAGTCGCCCTTGAGGCGACGCTTGCGCTTCGGGGCCTTCTTCTCGAGGATGTGGTTCAGGTTCGAGGAGCGACGGGTCAGCTTGCCCGTGCCCGTGATCTTGAAGCGCTTCTTGGCGCCACGATGGGTCTTCATCTTCGGCATGTGATCTCCAGATGGGTGCTCGCCGGGGCGAGGATCAGGCGTCGGGGGTGTCCGTCGACGCAGGGGTTTCGGTGGAACTGGCGGCGGGGGCCTCAGGGGCGGGACCGGAGTTCTGGGCGGACCCGGATCCCGGGGCCGGAGTGGAGGAGTCGTCGGTGGTGCGTCGACGTTCGGCGGCGGCCTGGGCCTTCTTGTCGGGACCCAGCACCATGGTCATGTTGCGACCGTCGAGGCGGGGGTAGATCTCGACCTTGCCCTGCTCGGCGACCGCTTCGGCGACCTGGTCGAGGATCCTGCGACCCAGCTCCGGATGCTGCATCTCGCGACCCCGGAACATGATCGTGATCTTGACCTTGTGTCCCTCGGCGAGGAACTCGGCGACCTTCTTGGTCTTGGTGCCGAAGTCGCCGGCGCCGATCTTGGGCCGGTACTTCATCTCCTTGACCACCACATTGGTGCTCTTGCGGCGGGACTCCTTGGCTCGCTGTGCGGCCTCGTACTTGTACTTGCCGTAATCCATGATCCGGCAGACCGGAGGGTTGGCCTTGTCGGCCACCTCCACGAGGTCGAGTTCGAGTTCCCGGGCCATGTCGAGGGCCTGGGCAAGGGGTGTGATCCCGATCTGGGCGCCATCGGGTCCGACCAGGCGCACCTCGCGGGCGCGGATGCGGTCGTTGATCCGGGGCTCGTCGTTCGTGGCCGTGGCTATGGCCAATCACTCCTCATTCGTGCGAGTTCCTCTCTCGGCTGGTCAGGTGGGCGGATCGAAGCCGACACCCGGACAGCCAGAGCCCCACGAGGGGTTCGGGAGTGCGTGTCGACCTGGCGCACCGGTGTCGGCGGGGACCGACGGGGGTGGACAGGTGGGGGCGGGCCCCGCTTCGGTTCAGTTGTGAGTGACGTACGATACCGGCCCCGGTGGGCCGATGCGAACTGCGCCCGGATGAGGAGACACCGATGAGCCTGTGGACACCCGATGGTGAGGTACCGATCGACCGGCGCCGGCCCGCCGGCGACCCCTCCCCCGCCGAGACGCTCCCCGGCGATCTGCCCGGTGGCCTGCCCGACCTCGATGACCTCTCCCCCGAGGAACGGGCACAGGTGGAGGCCATGATCGCCGAGATGGCCGAGACCCAGCGGCAGATCCTCGCCGCGCCGGCGGCGGTGGTCGTGGCCAACCATGCCATGGGCCTGTTCCAACTGGCCGCCCTGCACCTCAAGCAGCCCGAACCCGACCTCGCCGCGGCCCGTCTGGCCATCGATGCCATGGCCGGGCTGCTCGACGGGGCCGGTCCCCGACTCGGCGAGGACGGCGACACGCTCCGCGAGGCCCTCGCCGAGGCCCAGCGCGCCTTCGTGGCCCGCAGTTCCGCCGCCGGATCTCCGGACTGATCGATCAGGCGCTCAACGCCCGCCGGTCGAAGCGGATCACCCCGACCGTCAGCACCGCAGCGGCCATGGCCAGCAGCACCCCGGCGTACCACCATGTGTACCCGGCCACCAGCGGGCTGCCCGAGGTGGCGTACCAGAACGGCGAGAGCAGGCGCACCGGCCGCAGCGCATCGACGAGCTGGGCGAGGGAACTGGCGAGGTAGGCCAGCGCAGCGACGGCTCCGGTGACGGCCAGCGATCGTCCCCGCGAGCCGGTGAGCGCCCCCACCACCAGCGCCAGCCACCCGAGCGTGATGCCGAGCAGCACCACCCCGAGCACGGTGCCCAGCAGGTTCGCCACCGACAGCTGCAGCGCCACGATCGGGTCCATCACGGCGAGCGAGAGCAGCACGACGGTGCCGAACACCAGCGCCAGCACCACGATGAGCGCCGCGCTCTCCAGCAGCACGCGTCGACGGCGCACCGGATGGGACAGCACGAGATCGAGCAGACCCCGCTCCTCGGCCCCGCCGATGATGGAGGCACCGGCGCCGATGGTGAGCATGAGCACCAGCAGGGGGATCACGAACCCGAACAGTTCTCCGGCGAGATAGCCGGCCCCGGAGGAGAAGTCCATGTCCGACACGCCGAACAGGGCGAGGATGTTCTTCGGATACTGCGACACCAGCTCGGAGATCCCCGAGGTGTCGCGGATGGTCGGATACATGGCCGAGACCACCAGGATCCAGCCGGCCACCCCCACCGACCACCACAGGAGACTGCGACGTCGATCGCGCAGTTCCTGGGCGAGGACCGGGATGCGGCTCATGACGGATCGGCCTGACCGCGATACAGGGCGAGGAACACCTCGTCGAGATCGGCGGCGCGACTGAGCAGGTCGACGACGGGGACACCGCTGAGCGCAGCGATGACCGGATCGAAGGCTCCGCTCACCGCGAAGTCGAGGCGATCGCCGCGCCGGCTGAGCTCGGAGACGCTGTCGAGCGTCGACAACCGGGCCTCAGCCGCGGTCGGATCGGTGGTCAGGAGCGTGACGCGACGCAGACCCCGGGAGCGCAGGACCTCGACGGTCTCCACGGCGACGAGGTGACCCTCCCGGATGATGCCGACGCGATCGGCCACATGCTGCACCTCGTCGAGCGAATGGGAGGAGAGGAACACGCTCCGCCCGCGTCCGACATGGGCGCGGACCAGACGGTGGAACTCGTCCTGCACGAGCGGGTCGAGGCCCGAGGTGGGTTCGTCCAGGATCACCAGTTCGGGATCGTGCTGGAACGCCTGGACGAGGCCGAGCTTCTGGCGATTTCCCTTCGAGAGCTGCCGGACCGGGCGATCCAGCTCCACCGAGAACCGTTCGACGAGTTCGTCACGGCGGATCGGGGGGCTGTCGGGTCGCAGCGAGGACAGCCAGTCGAGGGCCTGGCGGCCGGTGAGCTGCCCCGGCAGCGCGAACTCCCCCGGCAGGTACCCCGTGCGCCGCCGGATCTCGAGTGAACCGCTGACGCTGTCATGACCCAGGACCTCGGCCCGACCGGAGGTGGGGCGCAGCAGGTCCAGCAGCGTTCGGATGGCGGTGGTCTTCCCGGCTCCATTGGGTCCGAGGAAGCCGAAGACCTCCCCCGCCGGCACCTCGAGACTGACCTCCGCGATCCCCCGGCCATGGCGGTACTCGACGGTGAGCGACTCGGTCCGCACCGCCGGGACGACCATCAGCGATCGCCCTCCGGGCGCAGGTCCGCGGCCTCCCATCGACCGAGACGACCCGGGACCACCCGCCAGACGAGCCGGGCACCGACCTCGACGTGGCGCGAGCCGTCGGCGATGTTGGCGCAGTGGAACGGATAGGTGACCCCGTCCTCGGACAGCACCGCGCCCAGACCGCGGGGATCGTCGAACTCGATCACCCGACCCCGACGGATCCCGAGCGGGACCGGTGCCAGCTGCATCAGGGGACGATCTTGGCGATCGGGAGCTCGATGATGTCGGTGGCGCCGGCATCGGAGAGGGCCGGGATGAGCACGTTGATGCGGCGCTTCTCGACCACGGTCTCGACGGCGTAGCCGGCGCCGCCGTAGAGCTCGTTGACGGTGGGCGACTTCATCGAGGGCAGCAGGTCGATGACGGCACCGAGGCGATCGGTGGGCACGTTCAGCTTGACCAGCACCTTGCCCCGTGCGTCGAGCACACCCTCGAGCAGGGTGCGGATCTGGGCCATGGCATGGGCCTTCGTCGGATCGGCGAAGGCCACCGGATTGGCGATGAGCTCGGTGTAGGAGACCAGGATCGTGTCGATGATCTTGAGTCCCGCGGCGCGCAGGGCGCTGCCGGTCTCGGTGATGTCGACGACGCAGTCCACGATGTCGGGGACCTTGGCCTCGGTGGCGCCGTAGGAGAGGCGGACATCGGCGGCGATGCCCTTGGTGGCGAAGAACCGACGAGTGAGCTCCGGGTACTCACTCGACACCCGCACCCCGGCCGGGAGATCGGCGACGCTCTCGGCCGGTGACTCCTTCGGGACGGCGACGATGATGCGCACCGGGTTGCTGGTGACCTTCGAGTAGCGCAGTTCGCCGAGCGAGTGCACCTCGCTCTCGGTCTCCTCGATCCAGTCGCGACCGGTGATGCCGAGATCGAACAGGCCGTCGGCCACGTACATGGGGATCTCCTGGGGCCGCAGGATGCGGACCTCGGAGATGCGGGGGTCGTCGATGGTGGCCTTGTACTGCACCGCCGAGTCGCGCGACACCTTGAGATCGGCGGCCTCGAAGAGTTCGAGTGTGGCCTTCTCGAGCGAACCCTTGGGGAGGACGAGCTTCAACATGGCGCCAACCTACCTTCTGCCCCTGTCCACCACGAACGAGTTCCCGTCCGACACCGTAGGATCGGGCCATGGCGCGACATCGGGAACGACACCTCAGTCACCGCAGCAACTGGCTGCGGGCATCCGTGCTGGGCGCCAATGACGGCATCATCTCCACCGCTGCGCTCATCCTCGGTGTGGCGGCGTCCGACGCCTCCCGTTCGGCGGTGCTCACCGCCGGCATCGCCGGACTCACGGCGGGCTCGCTCGCCATGGGGCTGGGTGAGTACGTCTCGGTGAGCTCACAGCGCGACACCGAACGTGCCGACATCGCCAAGGAGATCTGGGAGCTCGAGCACACCCCCGACCGCGAACTCGCCGAGCTCACCGCCATCTACCAGGAGCGCGGCCTCAGTCACGATCTCGCCCGCCGGGTCGCCATGGAACTCACCGAGCACGATGCCCTCGCCACCCACCTCACCGAGGAACTCGGCATCACCGAGGAGACCCTGGCCCGCCCGCTGCAGGCGGCGGCCACCTCGATGGTCTCCTTCGCCGCCGGCGCTGCGCTGCCGCTGCTGGCCGCCGCCGTCTCGGCCGCCGGCGCCCGCATCCTCACCACGCTGCTCGTGGCGCTGCTGGCGCTCATCGCGCTCGGGATCGCCGGTGCCCGGGCCGGTGGCGCGGCGCCGCTGCGCCCGACGTTGCGCGTGGTCGTCGGCGGCGCCATCGCCATGGCGGCCACCATGGCCATCGGGCACCTGTTCGGTGCCGCTATCGGCTGAGGCCGCTCGTGGCGCCGTCGTCACCGAGGCGACGCAGGAGCGTGACCATCTCGATGGCGGTGCGCACCGACTCCTCACCCTTGTTGTCCTCGTCCGAGGACCGCGCCAGAGCCTGATCGAGGTTCTCGGTTGTGAGCACGCCGAACACCACCGGAACGCCCGTGGCCAACTGCACGTCCTGGATGCCTCGGGCGCACTCGCCGGCGACGAAGTCGTAGTGGGAGGTCTCGCCCCGGATGACCGCACCGAGGCACACCACGGCGTCGGCATGTCCGTTCTCGATGAGGGCGAGGGCGGCCAGGGGCACCTCGAATGCGCCGGGCACCCACACCACGGTGACATCGGCCTCGGCAACCCCATGGACGGCGAGGGCGTTCTCCGCCCCCGCAAGGAGTCGGTTGGTGATGTGATCGTTGAAACGCCCACAGACCACGCCGATGCGCAGTCCGGTGCCGTCGACGTCGCCGGCCACGGAGTTCGCAGCGCGGAAGTTGGATGACATCAGTCGAGACCTTCCAGCATGTGGCCCATCTTCTCCCGCTTGGTGCGCAGATAGGCGATGTTCTCGGGATTGGGGATGGACTCGAGCGGCACCCGTTCGACGATGTCGAGACCGAAACCCTCGAGGCCGCCGTACTTGGCGGGATTGTTGGTCATGTAACGCATGGTCGTGATGCCGAGATCGACGAGGATCTGCGCACCGATGCCGTACTCGCGGCTGTCGACCGGGAGCCCGAGGGCCACATTGGCCTCGACGGTGTCATGACCCTGATCCTGCAACGAGTAGGCGCGGATCTTGTGGCCGATGCCGATGCCGCGCCCCTCATGGCCACGCAGGTAGACGACGACGCCGAGGCCCTCCTCGGCGATGCGTTCCATGGCCTTGTCGAGCTGGATGCCGCAGTCGCAGCGCAACGACCCGAAGACATCGCCGGTGAGACATTCGGAGTGCACCCGAACGAGCACGTTCTGCTCGCCCTGGACCGCACCGCGGACCATTGCGATGTGCTGCTCGCCGTCGAGCAGTGACTCATAGACGTAACAGGTGAAGTCGCCCCACTGGGTGGGGATACGGGCCTCGGAGACCCGCTTGACCAGTTTCTCGGTCTGACGCCGGTAGCGGATGAGCGAGGCGATCGAGATGAGCAGCAGATCATGCCTGCGACAGAACTCGACGAGGTCGGGGACCCGGGCCATGGTGCCGTCATCGTTGACGATCTCGCAGAGCACACCGGAGGGGGCCATACCCGCCATCCGGGCGAGATCGACGGCCGCCTCGGTGTGTCCCGCCCGTTTGAGCACGCCACCCTCGGCGTAGCGCAGGGGGAAGATGTGACCCGGCCGGGCCAGATCGCCGGGGCGGGTGGCGGGATCGATCAGGGACCGGATGGTGGCGGCCCGGTCGGCCGCCGAGATGCCGGTGGAGGTGCCATGGCGATAGTCCACGCTGAAGGTGAACGCCGTGCGCTGGGCCTCGGTGTTGTCGCGCACCATCAGCGGGATCTCGAGCTCGTCGAGCCGTTCGCCGGTCAGCGGGGTGCAGATGACTCCGGAGGTGTGGCGGACGAAGAAGGCGATGGTCTCCGGCGAGGCCGCCTCGGCCGCCATGATGAGATCGCCCTCGTTCTCGCGGTCCTCGTCATCGACCACCACCACGATCTCGCCGCGGGCGATGGCGGCCACGGCCTCGGGGATGGTGGCGAAATGCTCGGAGTACTCGCTGCGGTCAGAACTTGTCATCGGGCCTCCTGGGGCCGCTGGGGGGTGGGCTCGGCGATCGCGGCGAGCTGGCCGGCGAGGAGTCGCTCGGTGTACTTGGCGATGACGTCGACCTCGAGATTGACGGTGGCGCCGGTCCCTTTGGTGCCGAGCGTGGTGACCGCCGCGGTGTGCGGGATGACCGCCACCGTGAAGGTGTCCTCGGTGGGGATGACGACGGTGAGCGACACGCCGTCGACGGTGATGGAACCCTTCTCGACGATGTAGCGCATGAGATGGGCCGGGACCCGCACCCGCAGATCGGGGGCCGGGTCGAGGATCTCGCCCACGGCGTCGACATGTCCCTGCACCAGGTGGCCGCCGAGGCGGTCGGCGAGCCGCACCGGACGTTCGAGGTTGACCGGATCCCCGGGCCGCAGCGAGCCGAGCACCGTACGGGCGTCGGTCTCGGCACTGACCTCGGCCTCCCACCAGCCGGCGTCGAGATCGAAGGCGACCACGGTGAGACAGCACCCGTTGACCGCCGTGGAATCACCGATGCCCACACCCTCGAGGACGGTGCGCGCGCCGATGCGCAGGCGCGTGCCATCGCGGGAGATGACCGAGCCCAGTTCCTCGACGATTCCGGTGAACATGTCAGATTCCTTCCAGATCCAGCCGCAGATCGTCGCCGACCCGACGCATCTCCACAATTCGGAGGCGCCGGAGGCCGTCGATCGAGCCCGATCCGGGACCGGCGAACATGGGAGCACCGTCGTCACCGCCGAACAGGGCGGGAGCCAGGTAGACGACGTAGCGATCGACCAGTCCGGCCCGGTGCAGGGTCCCGGCGACGCCGGCCCCTCCCTCCACCAGCAGCTGCAGCACCCCTCGTGCCCCCAACTCGTCGAGGACAGCAGCGGGATCACCGGAGAGCTCCAGACAGGGATGGACGGCTGCTCCGGCCGGGGCGGCGCCGAGCACGACCCGGAGCGGCTCGGTGTCGTCGGGGCCGCGCTCGCCCTCCGGGAGGCGGACGGTGAGTGCAGGATCGTCGGCCCGAACCGTGCCGGCGCCGACGGCGATGGCGTCGCTGTCGGCCCGGAGACGATGGACGTCGAGCCGGGCCTCGGGGCCGGTGATCCACTGCGAGGTGCCATCGGGGGCGGCGGTGCGCCCGTCGAGGGTGGCCGCCACCTTGAGGACCACATAGGGGCGACCGGTGCGCCGATGGTGGAGGTAGGGCGCCAGCTGCGCAGCCACGGCATCGGCGGCCACACCGACGACCACCTCGACACCGGCGGCCCGGAGCCGCTCGATGCCCGCCCCAGCCACTGCGGGATCGGGATCGCTGACACCGACGACCACCCGGGCCACCCCGGCGGCGATCACGGCATCGGCACAGGGCGGGGTGAGCCCGTGATGCGAACAGGGTTCGAGGGTCACATGGAGCGTGGAACCCACCGCAGCGTCACCGGCGGCCCGGAGGGCGACGATCTCGGCATGGGGGCCGGTACGGCCATCGGTGGCACCGATGAAGCCGGGATGGTCGGGCACCCCCGCCGGCACCACCACCGCCCCCACCCACGGACGCGGAGCGACCCGGCGACGGGCGGTGGCTGCGGCCTCCATGGCCTGACCCATGCGGGCCTCGTCGGTCGGGATGGTCGCGATGGCTCGAAGGTATCAGCCGTCCTCCGAGCGCCTCCCACCCGCCGAGGACGGGACTCAGTCGCCGGCGAGGAGTCGCACGGCATGGGGGATGACGTCGAGGACGGCCTCGAGACATTCGATCGCCCCGCCGGTGGAGCCCGGGGTGTTGATGATGAGCGCAGCCCCTCGGGTGCCGGCCCGCCCCCGCGAGAGGCGTCCGAGCGGATTCACCGCTCGCATGGCCTCGGCGAGCCCGGGAGCCTCGCGATCGAGCACGACGGCGGTGCCCTCGGGGGTGAGATCACGGGGACCGAACCCCGTCCCGCCGGTGGAGACGATGAGTCCGTTGAACTCCGCCGCCATCTCGACCAGCGCTTCGCCGACGGTGTGACGACCATCGGCGACGACGCGGTGTTCCACAACGGTGAAGCCGGCCTCGCCGAGGCGGGCCACGAGTGCCGCTCCGGAGCGATCCTCGCGGGTGCCGGCGACGACGCCGTCGGACACGGTGAGCACCTTGGCGGCACAGTCGGCGGCCGGCGTGGTGGTGGCGGCGTGATCGGTCATGGACGAGAGTCTGCCCCGCCCTCGGGCAGGCGGAGTCGCAGCAGGTACATGCCGTCGGTGTCGGCGGCCTGCGGCAGCAGCAGTGCCCCGCGCCCGAGTGGCCGCCAGGGAGCGGCGGGGGGATCGAGGGCGACCAGTCCGGGCCATTCGGTGGCGATCCAGTCGTCGATGGCACGGGACTCGGCGGCCGCCAGCGTGCACACGCTGTAGACGAGCTCGCCACCGGGTCGGAGCATGGTGAGCGCCGAGCGGACAAGTTCGCGCTGGAGCTCGGCGAGGGCGGCGACATCGCCGGGCGCGATCCGCCACCGGGCGTCGGGACGGCGTCGCAGGGCACCGAGACCGGAGCAGGGCGCATCGAGCAGCACCATGTCGAACCGACCGGGTCGCAGCGGCAGCGCCCTGCCGTCGGCGGCCAGCACCATGAACGAATCGGCGGCCAACCCGAGGCGCTGGGCGTTCTCGGCGACGAGACCGACCCGGGACCGACGCACATCCGAGGCGACGACCCGGGCACCGGCGGCGGCGAGCGCAGTGGCCTTGCCGCCGGGGGCCGCGCACATGTCGAGCACGTGGTCGCCGATGCCGACCTCGGCGGCGGCGACGACCCATTGCGAACCTCTGTCCTGCACGTAGCCGTCCTCGCGCACGGTGGCCGTCGCCGCTCGGTTCATGGCCTCACAGGCCGCCACGGCATCGGTGGCGCCGAGATCGGCGGTGAGCAGCTCGAGGATCCAGTCGGGCTGACTGAGACGGACCGCATCGGAGGGCCAGGTGATCGGCATGGAGGTGGCGACCCTGCGGAGCACGGCGTTGCACAGTCCGCCGATCCGCCGCGGGGCGGCGTCGACGGTGGCTCCCACCGCGGCATGGGCGGGGGTGTCGAGGAACACCAGCTGGAACGCACCCATGCGCAGCCAGGCCCGGGCGGTGGCATCCATGCGACCGGGATCGGGGAGGAAGCGGTCGACCAACCAGTCGCAGGCTCGGGCCATGCGGGTGACGCCGTAGACCAGTTCGGTCACGAACCCGCGATCACGCCGGTCGAGGGAGCTGGCATCGAGCATCGAGGGGAGGATCAGATTGGCGTAGGCGCCGTCCGCATCGATGCGCACCAGCGCCTCGGCGGCGAGCCGGCGGGCCGCCACACCGGGGCGGGCCGCGGCTCGGGCCGGGGTTCGAGCCTCGGGACCTGCGCCGGCCCGGGCGCCGGATGTGGTCGGGCGCGGTCGACCTCCGGCGGGGGGTCGCCCCCCGGATCGACGCCCCGGTCGTCCCGAGTCGGTCATCGTCCGAGCCGATCCTCGTCGGTGGGACGGACCCCGTTGCGCCAGTCCGCCGCCGCCACACGACCACGGCCCTCCACCTGCACCTCGACCAGTTCCAGTGCGCCGTCACCGGTGCCGACGACCACGCCGTCGAGATGACCGGGGGCCAGGTCCTGACGGTGGACCACCCGCGCCGCCCACACCTTGAGCAGCCGACCTCGGAAGGTGGTGCGGGCCCCACCCAGACGCACCAGTCGCGACAGCTGCTGGGCCGGGGCCGTCCAGTCGAGCTCGAGCTCGGCGGGATCGATCTTGGTCGCGGTGATCGGCTCGCCCACCTGGGGCCGCGGCTCGCCGAACCCCTCGCGCAGGGCCTGCAGCACCAGGTCGGTGCCCGCCGCCACCAGTCGGCTCCGCAGGGTCTCGAGCGTGTCGTCCCCGGCGATGTCCGTGGTGGCGGTGGCGTAGACGTCACCGGTGTCGAGACCCTCGGCGACCGCCATGAGGCACACCCCGGTGTGCGTGTCTCCGGCCAGCAGCGCCCGTTCGACCGGCGCCGCACCGCGCCAGCGCGGCAGCAGCGAGAAGTGCAGATTCACCATGGGGATGTGCTCGAGCAGCGCCGTGGGGATGATGCGGCCGTAGGCCACCACGACGGCGAGATCGACATCGTGACGGACGAGCGCGGCGAGATCGTCGGTGACCTCGAGTCCGAGCTCGAGGGCGGCTGCCTTCACCGGACTCGGCGAGAGTGCACCGCCGCGACCGCGCCGGCGGTCCGGGCGGGAGACCACGATCGGGATCTCGAACCCGGCGGCGTGGATGGCCCGCAGGGTCGGCACGGCGACCTCGGGCGTGCCGAGATAGGCGATACGACGCGGGGTGGCACCGGGTCGGGCCAGCGCGGAGGTCACCGTGGTCAGATGATGCGGAGCCGGCCAGGGGCGAGATCGGGCTCCGGCGGGGCGAGACGACGCATGCGCAGATCGGAAAGGGCCCGTCGAGCCTCTGCTCGCTGCTCGTCGGTGAGGTGCTCGATGAGCAGCACGCCGTCGAGATGATCGATCTCGTGCTGGAACACGCGACAGGCGAAGTCGTCGAGCTCGAGATCGAGTTCGTTGCCATCGAGATCGAAGCCCTTCACGTGGATCTCAGCCGGTCGGATGATCTCCCAATGGAGACCCGGGACCGACAGGCAGCCCTCGACGAAGGCCGCCTCTCCCCTGCTCTCGACGATCGTCGGGTTGATGATGACTCCGGGATCGTCGTCGTGGTCGTAGACGAAGAAGCGCTGCTGCACACCGACCTGCGGCGCGGCGAGACCCACGCCGGGGGCCTCGTACATGGTGACGAACATGTCCTCGACGAGTCGGGCGAAGGCGCCGTCGACACGTTCGACCTCCGAGGCCCGCTGCTTGAGCACGGGATCACCGATGATGCGGATGACATGAGGAGCCACGGCCCAAGGGTAGCGTCGGGAGGTGTCCGGTCGGTCCTCCCAGTACTTCTCCCGACGTCCCGGGGTGATGTCCGAGCCGCGCACCGTCGATCTCTCGCTGCCCGACGGCGACCTGCGCCTCACCACCGACGCCGGGGTGTTCTCCGCTGATCGCATCGATCCCGGCACCCGACTGCTGCTGCAGGAGGCACCGTCGCCCTCGACGACCATGGGGAGTGTCCTCGACCTCGGGTGCGGCTACGGACCGATCGCCCTCACCCTGGCCCGCCGGGCCCCGGGGGCCACCGTCTGGGCGGTGGACGTCAACGAACGGGCGGTCGACCTGTGCGCCCGCAACGCCGTCGCCAACTCCCTGCCCAATGTGCGGCCCGTGGTGGTCGACCCCGAGGGCACCCCGGTGGCCGGGGATCCCGCCGCCATGGCCGGACTCGGCGACCAGCGCTTCGACGGCATCTGGTCCAATCCCCCGATCCGTATCGGCAAGGCGGCCCTCCACTCGCTGCTGGTCACCTGGCTCGATCGCCTGAGCCCCGAGGGTCGGGCGTGGCTCGTGGTGCAGCGCCATCTCGGCGCGGACTCGCTCACCGAGTGGTTGCGGGCCCAGGGCTGGTCCACCGAACGGCTGGTGTCGCGGGCCGGCTACCGCCTGCTCGAGGTGTCGCCCCGATGACCCGTTCACTCGGCGGCACCGAACTCAAACGTCTCCACCGTGACTGGCGACGACGCACCGATGACCGGCTGGCGCTCCTGCTCGACGGTGTGCAGAACCCGTTCAACGTCGGCGCCATCATGCGCACGGCGGCGGCCTACTCCGTCGAACAGATGTGGCTGGTCGGCGCCCCCTCACCGAACGACACCAAGGTGAACAAGACGGCGCTCGGCTCCCAGCGCTTCATCACCTGGACCACCTGCGAGACCACCGCGGAGGCCATCGCCTCGATCCGGGCCGCCGGCTACCGCCTCCTCGGGATCGAACTGGCCGAGTCGGCCCGACCGCTGCACGAGCTGGACCTGCACGGCGATGTGTGTCTGGCCCTCGGCCACGAGGACCGCGGACTGTCGAAGGAACTGCTCGCCGACAACGACGGGCTCGGGTACATCCCCCAGACCGGTCGCATCGGTTCGCTCAACGTCGGAACCGCAGCCGCCATCGCCTGCTACGAGGCCCGCCGGGCCGGCTGGAGCACCGAGCGCTAGAGGCGCATCGGATCGACCTCGATCCGCAGCCGCCCGGGGGGACGGGGCACCCGGGCGATGGTGTCGCACAGCAGGCGATGATCGTCGGCCCGCAGCAGCCAACGGTCCTCGGCGGGGCCGAGCACATCGATGCCCGGTGGTGCTCCCAGCGCTGCGATCCATGCGGGGGCGGCGGCACCGGACACCGCGGCGCTGGCGCGGAACGGCGGGAGGCCGAGCGGACGACGGCGGAGGGCATCGGCGTCGCTGACCCGAGCGGGATCGGCATGCAGCGCAGCCAGCACCACGGGATGGTCGGGCAGGCGGGTCTGCAGCAGCAAGCGACCACCGCGTTCCCGTGGACCGAGGAGCCGTGCGGCGCGCACCAGCAGCGCAAGGGTCTCCTCGGCGGCGCGGTATCGGGGAGCGAGCAGTTCCTGATCCAGATCGAGCAGCGCCACGACCGCGGCATCGTCGATGAGATGCAGCGCGGCCTCGGTGCCGATGATGATGCGTGCATCGGCCCGGGGCGGCGTCGAGCCGGCGGTGATGTCGATCACCGGCTCGCGGGCGAGGGCCTCGAGCTCCTCACGCACCCGCGACACCCCGGCCCGGAGGTTGCGCAGGCGCGTGGTTCCGCAGCCGGTGCACACCGGTGGCCGGGTGGCGGTGCACCGGGTGCACACCAGTTGGCCGTCATCGCCCTGGACGACTGCACCCTGGCACTCGGCACAGGTGGCGATGGCGCCGCATCCGGCGCAGGCCAGCAGCCGGGATCTCCCCTTGCGGTTGAGGAGGCACACGATCCGGCCCGCTGCGCCTCCCGCCCCACCAGCCGGACCCTCGCGGCGGAGCGCAGCGACGAGACGATCGCTGAACAGACCCTCACCCGGCGCCGCATCACGCCGATCGACGACGTCGACGATCGGCCATCCCGCCCGTTCGGTGGCGCGCGACGGGACCAGCACCGGACCGCGGGCGACGGCTTCGAGCGAGGGCATGGGCGACACCAGCACACAGGGCACCCCGGCACGACGGGCCCGCTCGATGGCCACATCACGTCCGTTCCATGTCGGCGCCTGCTCCTGCTGCAGCGCCTCGTCGTGCTCGTCGAGCACGACGATGACCGCCGGCTCGGCGATGGGAGCCCAGGCTGCCGCCCGGGTGCCGAACACGCACACGGCGCCGGCGCGGGCCCCGGCCCACTCATCGGGCAGCAGCGCCACCCCCACACCGGCTCGACGCAGACGCAGAGCCAGACGACGCATGGTGGTGGCCGACGGACCGATGACCAGCAGCGGTCCGCGGGCGGCGAGGGCGACCAGCAGCGGATGCACATCGGCGGTCGGGGGCAGCCGGACGGTGCTCACCGACTGGGCCAGGGCCTCGGCGGCGAGGTCGGTGAGTTCGGTGGTGGCCACGGCCACCGGAGCCGTGAAGGGCGCACCGTCGCGTCGGGGCACCGCCCGCACCATCCGGGCCGGTGAGGCGGTGCGCAGGATCGAGGCCGGTCGGCCCGCCCAGCGCCAGGCCGCCCAGTCGGCCAGCTCCACCACCTCGGGCGGAGGTCCCCAGCCGGACACCCCGGCGATGGGCTGCAGGGTCAGTCCGGTGTCGGGCTCGACACCGACGGCGACGACCCAACCTCCCACCCGTCGACCGTGCAGGGGGATCCGGACCATGGTGCCGACCCGGATGTGCTCGACGAGCGACGCAGGGACGGTGTAGTCGAAGAGCCGAGCGATGGCGGGCTGATCGGGACGGACGCGCACGACGAGCGGCGCGTCGGGTGCCCGCGGCTCGGGAGCAGGGGGCTGCGGTCTGTGGGGCGCCGGCGCGTCGGCGTCACCGAGATCGAAGCTCGGCTGCTCGACGGGCACGGGTGCGCCGACCTGCGGTGGATCAGAGTCCGAGGGCCGACCGCAGATCCGCGACGCGATCGGTGCGTTCCCAGGTGAAACCGGGACCGGTGCGGCCGAAATGTCCGTAGGCCGCGGTGGCGCGATAGATCGGCTGCCGCAGCTCGAGATCGCGGATGATGGCGGCGGGTCGGAGGTCGAAGACCTCGCGCACCGCGGTGGCGATGCGCTCGGGATCGGCCTGCGCGGTGCCGAAGGTCTCGACCATGATCGACACCGGATGGGCGACACCGATGGCGTAGGCCACCTGGACCTCGCAGCGCTCGGCGGCACCGGCGGCCACGACGTTCTTGGCCACCCAGCGGGCCGCGTAGGCGGCCGACCGGTCGACCTTGGAGGGGTCCTTGCCGGAGAACGCGCCACCACCATGACGAGCCATGCCGCCGTAGGTGTCGACGATGATCTTGCGACCGGTGAGCCCGGCGTCACCGACCGGACCACCGATGACGAACCGACCGGTGGGGTTGACCAGCACCTCGTAGTTGTCATCGGCGAACTCGGCGGGGACCACGGGCCGGATCACATGCTCGATGAGATCGGGACGGATGTCGTCGTCGCGGTCGATGCCGTCGTTGTGCTGGGTGGAGATGAGCACGGTGCGGAGACGCACCGGCCTGCCGTCGACGTAGTCGAAGGTGACCTGGGTCTTGCCATCGGGACGCAGATAGGGCACCGTGCCGGCCTTGCGGACCTCGGCGAGACGCTCGGCCATGCGATGCGCCAGCTGGATGGGCAGCGGCATGAGCACATCGGTCTCGGTGCAGGCGTACCCGAACATCATCCCCTGATCGCCAGCCCCCTGCTTGTTGAGGATGTCCTCGCCGGAGGTGCCCGACCGCACCTCCTCGGAGTCGTCGACACCGCGGGCGATGTCGGAGGACTGGGCGTCGAGCGACACCATGACCCCGACGGTCTCGCCGTCATAGCCGAACGACTCGCGGTCGTAGCCGATGCCCTTGATGGTCTCGCGCACGATGCCGGGGATGTCGACCCAGCCGGTGGTCGTGATCTCACCGGCCACCACGGCGAGGCCGGTGGTGACGAGGGTCTCGCAGGCGACCCGACTCATGGGGTCCTGAGCCAGCATGGCGTCGAGGATGGCGTCGGAGATCTGATCGGCGACCTTGTCGGGATGGCCCTCGGTCACGGACTCCGAGGTGAAGGTCCAGCTGCTCACAGCACACTCCTTGTCGCCGCTCCGGGCGTGGTTTTCGGTCGGTGGTCGGTCGATGTCAGGGGATCGAGATCAGGGTGTCGACCGGAGCTCGACGACGGCATCGAGCAGGGCCCGGGCGACCGACCGCTTGTCGGTCAGGGGAACATCTTGGTGCAAACCGTCGGCTCCGATGAGCACCACCGCATTGGTGTCGTGCTCGAAGCCGCAGCGGGCGGCGCCGACATCGTTGGCCACGATGAGGTCGAGCCGCTTGCGGGCCAGCTTCGCCCGGGCGTTGTCGATGACATCGTCGGTCTCGGCGGCGAACCCCACCAGCACCTGGCCGGACGGCTTGCTCGCCCCGAGATCGACGAGGAAGTCATGGGTGGGCTCCAGCACGATCTGCGGCGTACCGCCGTCGCCGAACTCGTCCTTCTTCAACTTCCGGGCCGCCACCATCGCCGGACGGAAGTCCGCCACGGCGGCGGCCATGACGATGACGTCCTGCTGGGCGGCCAACGGCATGACCGCGGCCTCCATCTCGGCGGCGGTGGACACCCGGATCACGGTGGCGCCGACCGGCGCCGGACGATCGACGGTGGTGACGAGCGTGACCTCGGCCCCGCGCCCGGCGGCCTCGGCGGCCACCGCATGCCCCTGCTTGCCCGAGGAGCGGTTGGTGATGACCCGCACCGAGTCGATGGGTTCACGGGTGCCACCGGCGGTGACCAGGACGCGCAGCCCGGCGAGATCCCGACGGGTGTCGGCGAGGACATGATGCACGGCGTCGAGGATGATCTCGGGTTCGGCCAACCGACCGGTGCCGACATCGCCACCGGCGAGCCGACCCTCGGCGGGCGGCACCACCACGACGCCGCGTTCGCGCAGCAGTCGGAGGTTGTCCTGCACCGAGGGGTGCTCCCACATCTCGGTGTGCATGGCCGGGCACACGATGACCGGGGCCCGGGTGGCGATGAGGGTGGCGGTGAGCAGATCGTCGGACAGCCCATGGGCGTAGGC
Organism: Acidobacteriota bacterium; assembly: GCA_018969405.1. GTDB lineage: Bacteria > Actinomycetota > Acidimicrobiia > Acidimicrobiales > Acidimicrobilacustridaceae > Acidimicrobilacustris. The sequence continues at coordinate 17,264 of JAGWYK010000003.1, read as the reverse complement.
GGCCAGGGCCCGTGCCGTGGCGGGAGCCACGAGGATGAGGTCAGCACCCTGCCCGAGCCGGGTGTGCGGGATCGGGGACTCCTCGTCCCACAGGGAGACCTGGGCCGGCTCGGAGGCCAGCGCCGAGAAGGTGGTGCGCCCGACGAAGTGCAGGGCCCCCTCGGTGAGCACCGGGGCGACATGGGCACCGGCGTCGACGAGTCGACGGCACAGTTCGATCGCCTTGTAGGCGGCGATGCCACCGGTGACGCCGAGGACGATGCGGCGGCCGTGGAGATCAGTCATGACGGTGAGGATCGACGCGGAGGTCGAAGGGTCACTCGGCCTCGTCGGAGGCCTCGTCGGCGGTGCCGTCGGCGACCTCGTCAGCGGACTCCTCGGGGACGACCGCCTCCACCCGCACCGGGATGATCTTGTCGGCGGCGATCTCCTCGAAGGCGATCGAGAGCGGCTTGCGGGCGGCCGAGGTGACCTGCGGCGGCACGGTGGAACCCTGACCATCGCCCAGCTGGTTGAAGTAGGCGTTGATCTGCCGGGCCCGCTGGGCACCGAGCGACACGAGGGTGAACCGGGAGTCGACCTTCGAGAGGAGTTCCTCGATCCGGGGGTTGACCATCGAGTCGGAGACCTGAGCCACGGGAGACACCTTTGACGACGGGCGAACGGGCGGGACCGGTTCGCGAGGGGCCGTAGGACACTAGCAGCGGATCCTGCGGATCACCCAAGGGCGGCGGCCCGGGCCTCGGCGATCAGCGCCCGGCAGCGGTCGACGGTGCGGTCGAGGTCGTCGTTGATGATGCAGATCGCCCCGAGGCGCCGCCCCTCGGCCAGTTCGGCCTGCGCCACCGCGATGCGGCGCTCGGCCTGTTCCGGGGGATCACCCCGCCCGCGCAGGCGTTCGGCCTGGACCTCCGCCGAGGGCGGTTCGAGCAGGATGAACAGCGCATCGGGTGCCCGTTCGAGCACCTGGGCCGCCCCCTGCACATCGATCTCCAGCACGATGTCGCGGTCGTCGCCGGGTTCGGGCCATGGGGTGCCGTAGAGGTTGCCGAGGAACTCGGCATGCTCGAGGAAGCCGCCCTCGGCGATCCGAGTCTCGAACTGCTCACGGGTGACATAGGTGTAGGCGTCGTCGGACTCCCCCGGTCGCTGCTCCCGGGTGGTCCAGCTCCTCGAGAGCCACAGATGCGGATCCTCGGCGATGAGACGCGCCACGACCGTTCCCTTGCCGACCCCGCCCGGTCCGCACATCACCACGATCATGCCGACACCGAACCGTGATGCCGATCAGTCGCCGAACGCACCGAGCAGGGCGCGGCGCTGCTGCTCACCGAGACCGCGGATGCGACGGGAGTCGGCGATGCCGATGTCGGCCATGGCCCGTCGGGCCTTCACCTTGCCGACCCCGGGCAGCGACTCGAGGATGGCCAGCACCTTGATGCCGGCGATGAGTTCGTCGGCCTCGGCCGCTTCGAGCACCTGGCGCAACGTGACCGAACCCATCTTGAGTCGTTCCTTGGTCTCGGCGCGCACCCGGCGGGCCTCTGCGGCCCGGGCCAGCGCGGCCGCACGCTGTTCGGGAGTGAGCGAGGGCGGCTGCGGCATGGCCGAACCCTAGTGCGTGGTGGCGCAGCGTCTCCCGCCCTCAGCCGAGGGCGGCGGACACCTCCGCCGCGATGGCCGCGGCGGCACGACGGGGGTCGTCGGCGGCGGTGACGGCCCGACCGATGACGAGCAGTCCGGCACCGGCGGCGATGGCACCGGTCGGTGTCGCCGGGCGCGCCTGGTCGTCGGCGGCCACCCCGGCGGGACGGATGCCCGGAACCACCGTGAACAGCGATGGGGCCCGCCGGGTGGCGGCATCGAGATCACTCGCTGCACAGACCACGCCGGGACACCCGGCGGCGAGAGCGGCGCCGAGACGCTGATCGAGCGCGTTCGCATCGGCGGGCTCGCTGGTGAGCACGGTGATGCCCAGGCAGATCGGCACGGGGAGTCCAGCGGCGACGGCTCCCTCGGTGAAGCCCTCGACGCCGGCGGCCAGGTGGTCGGTCCCGGCCCGGGTGTGGACCGTGAGATGACTGGCCCCGAGCGAGCCCATGACCCGGGCCGCCTTCCGCACCGTGGTGGGGATGTCGAGCAGTTTGAGATCGGCGAAGACGGCGAACCCGTCGTCGATCATCGCCTCGACCGCCTCGGGACCGGCGGCGCTGAACAGTTCCAGACCGACCTTGGCCACGCCGAACCAGGGCTGCAGGAGTCGAGCGATGCGCCGGGCCTCCACGATGTCATCGACGTCGAGCGCCAGGGCGAGGCGGGCCCGGATCTCCTCGGGGGCACCATCGGCGAAGGGTTCAGCCATGGACGGCTCCGATCAGTTCGGTGACCGCCCGCACACCGTGATCGGCGCACCAGTGATCGAGTTCGACGAGGACACGACCCACACTGCGCGGATCGGCGAAGCTGGCGGTGCCCACCTGCACGGCTGATGCTCCGGCCATCAGGAGCTCGACGGCGTCGACACCGCGGGCCACACCACCGACCCCGACGATGGGCAGCTCCGGCAGCGCCGCGTGGACGTCGTGCACGGCGCGCACCGCCACCGGATGGATGGCCGGCCCGGAGAGTCCCCCTCCCCCGCCGCCGAGTCGACGGGTGCGAGTCTCGACGTCGATGGCCATGCCGAGCACGGTGTTGATCAGGGTGACCGCCTCGGCCCCGGCCTCGGCGGCCGCCGCTGCGATGGCGGCCAGATCGGCCACGTTGGGACTGAGCTTGGCCCACATCGGTCGACCGCAGACCGCAGCGGCGGCGATGGCCTCCGCAGTGGAGGCCGGCGAATGGGCGAACATCCGATTGCGATCGTGATGGTTCGGACAGGAGATGTTGACCTCCACGGCGATGACACCGGCGGGCGCCCCGGCGAGCATCGCCGCGGCCCGCGCGTAGTCCTCGACGGTGGTGCCCCAGATGCTGGCCACGACGCGGGCCCCGGTGGCCAGCACCGCCGGCAGCTCCTCATCGAGCCAGTGCTGCACCCCCGGACCCTGCAGACCGACGCTGTTGATCATGCCGGCCGGTGTCTCATGCACACGCGGAGCAGGGTTGCCGGGCCATGGATCGGCCGACAGCGATTTCACGACGACCGCGCCGAGCGATCCGAGATCGACGTACGCGCCGAGCTCATCGCCGTGACCGGCGGTGCCCGATGCGGTGAGGACGGGGTTGGGCAGCAGCACCGACCCGACCCGGGTGCTCAGGTCCACCGCGGAGCGACGGCGTCGAGTCACGCCGAGGACCCTCCGTCGATGGGTCGCCGCACACCGCGGTGGTACTCCTGCAGAGGGCGGACCTCGAGGGGATGACGCGACCGATCGGCCATGCCGTTGGCGGCGGCCAGTCCGGCGGCCCCGGTGGTGAGCAGGGCGACGCGGTGGCGGCCCGCGGCGGCACGGATGTGCGCACCGTCGGCCCGCGGCCCCCGTCCGCGGGGCGAGTTGACCACCAGCGCGACCTGACCGCTCTCGATGAGATCCACCGCGTCATGACCCTCGGCATCGCCGATCTTGGCCACGACCGTGTGCACCTCGACACCGGCGTTCCCGAGGTGGGCGGCGGTGCCGGTGGTGGCGGCGATGGTGAAGCCGAGATCACGGAACACCCGCGCCGCCTGCACGCCGATCTCCTTGTCGCGATCCGCCAGCGACATGAACACCATCCCGGCCTCCGGCCCCGGATCGGGGAGCCGAGTCCCGGCGGCCAGCTGGCTCTTGGCGAAGGCCAGACCGAAGGTGAGATCGACGCCCATCACCTCGCCGGTGGAGCGCATCTCGGGGCCCAGCAGCGCATCGGCCTCCGGGAACCGACTGAACGGCAGCACGGCCTCCTTGACCGAGATGTGATCGCCCTCGACCGGTTCGGTGAGCAGACCCTCGGTGCGCAGTTCGTTGAGCGTGGCCCCCAGCATGACGCGAGCGGCGATCTTGGCGAGGGGACGACCGGTGGCCTTGGCCACGAACGGCACGGTGCGACTGGCCCGCGGATTGGCCTCGATGACGTGGACCTGGCCGCCCTGCACGGCGAACTGCACGTTGAGCAGACCGACCACCTCGAGGGCATCGGCGATGCGCTGGGCGTGATCGGCGAGCTGCTGCTGGATGGCCGGGCTGAGCGAGTACGGCGGGAGGACACAGGCCGAGTCACCGGAGTGCACACCGGCCTCCTCGACATGTTCCATGATGCCGCCGATGATGAAGCCGCCGGTGCGATCGCGGATGGCGTCGACGTCGACCTCGGTGGCGTCCTCGAGGAATCGATCCACCAGGACCGGGCGCTCGGCCGAGAGACCACCCTCCTTGCCGAGACTGCCGAAACCAGCGAGCTCCGCCATGGCCCGGGCGAGACCCGCGTCGTCGTAGACGATCTCCATGGCGCGACCACCGAGCACGTAGCTGGGACGCACGAGCACCGGGTACCCGATCTCGGCAGTGATGGCGAGAGCGGCGTCGATGTCGACCGCGGTGCCGCCCGCCGGCTGCGGGATCCCGAGCTGGGCGCAGAGCGCGTTCCAGCGTTCACGGTCCTCGGCGGCGTCGATCGAGGCGGGGCTGGTGCCGGCCACCAGCTCGGCGGGGATCGTCGTGGCCAGCTTCAACGGGGTCTGACCGCCGAGCGAGACGATGACACCCACCGGCTCCTCGGCCTCGATGACGTTCATGACGTCCTCATGGGTGAGCGGCTCGAAGTACAACCGATCGGAGGTGTCGTAGTCGGTCGAGACGGTCTCGGGGTTGCAGTTGACCATGATGGTCTCGTAGCCGGCGTCGCGCAGGGCGAAGCTGGCATGCACGCAGCAGTAGTCGAACTCGATGCCCTGACCGATGCGGTTGGGGCCGGACCCGAGGATGACGACCTTGGGACGATCCGACGGGGCGACCTCATCGGTGTCCTCGTAGGTCGAGTAGTGGTACGGCGTGGCCGCCTCGAACTCGGCGGCGCAGGTGTCGACGGTCTTGTAGGTGGGGAGGACGCCGAGCTCGATCCGTCGGGCACGGACCGCGGACTCGGCCACTCCCCACAGCCAGGCCAGCTGGCCATCGGAGAAGCCGAGTCGCTTGGCCCGACGCAGATCGGCGCGGGTGACCGCGGCGAGATCCACCGAGGCGAGGTGCTCGCGCTCCTCGATGATGAGCGCCATCTGGTCGAGGAACCAGGGGTCGACACGCGTGGCGGCCGCCACCTCGTCGACCGAGAGACCGCGGCGCATGGCGGCCTCGAGCTGGAAGATGCGCTCCGGGGTGCCGATGCAGGCCGCCGCCAGCAGTTCGTCGAGGGGAAGGGCGTCGTAGAGCGCCTCCCCCGGGTCACAGTTGAGACCGAGCCGACCCTGCTCGAGCGACCGCAGCGCCTTCTGCAGCGACTCGGGGAAGGTGCGCCCGATGGCCATGACCTCGCCCACCGACTGCATCTGGGTGCCGAGCACCCCGGTGGTGCCGGCGAACTTCTCGAAGGCCCACCGGGGGATCTTGGTGACCACATAGTCGATCACCGGCTCGAAACTGGCCGGGGTCTTCTCGGTGATGTCGTTGGGGATCTCGTCGAGGGTGTAGCCCACGGCGAGCCGGGCGGCGATCTTGGCGATGGGGAACCCGGTGGCCTTGGAGGCCAGCGCGGAGGAACGACTCACGCGCGGATTCATCTCGATCACGACCATGTCGCCGTTCTCGGGGTTGACGGCGAACTGCACATTCGACCCCCCGGTCTCCACCCCGACGCGCCGGATCACGGCGAAGGCGGCATCGCGCATGGTCTGGTACTCGACGTCGGAGAGGGTCTGGATGGGTGCCACGGTCATGGAGTCGCCGGTGTGCACGCCCATCGGGTCGAGGTTCTCGATCGAGCAGACGATCACGCAGTTGTCGGCGCGGTCGCGCATGACCTCGAGCTCGTACTCCTTCCAGCCGGCGATGGACTTCTCGATGAGGATCTCGGAGATGGGACTGGCCTCGAGGCCGATCACGGCCATGCGGGCGAACTCCTCGTGGTTCGCGGCGATCCCGGTGCCCCGTCCGCCGAGGATGTAGGCGGGCCGGATCACCACGGGGAGGCCGATCTCGTCGACCGCCGCGAGGGATTCCTCGAGGGTGTGGGCGGTGCGGGAGGCGGGCGTGGCCAGTCCGATCTCGGCCATGGCCCGCTTGAACAGTTCGCGATCCTCGGCGGTGGCGATGGCCGTGGCATCGGCGCCGATCAGTTCGACGCCGTACTGCTCGAGCACTCCCGATTCGGCCAGTTCCATGGCCAGGTTGAGTGCGGTCTGCCCACCGAGGGTGGGCAGCAGCGCATCGGGTCGCTCCCGTTCGATGATGCGGACGAGCACCTCGCGATCGAGAGGTTCGACGTAGGTGGCATCGGCGAAGTCGGGATCGGTCATGATCGTCGCCGGGTTCGAGTTGGCGAGGATGACCCGATAGCCCTCCTGCCTGAGCACCCGGCAGGCCTGGGTGCCCGAGTAGTCGAACTCGCAGGCCTGGCCGATGATGATCGGGCCGGAACCGATCAGCAGGATCGAGGAGATGTCAGTGCGGCGCGGCATCAGCGTCGGCCCTTCGTGAAGTCGGTCATGAGATCATCGAACATCGTGAACAGATAGGCCGCGTCGTGGGGACCGGGTCCGGCCTCGGGGTGGTACTGCACGCTGAACGCCGCCTGCTCGACGCAGCGCAGGCCCTCGACCACACCATCGTTGAGGTTGCGATGGGTGACCTCGACCGAACGGTCCAGGGAACCGTCGTCGACGGCGTAGTTGTGGTTCTGGCTCGTGATCTCGACGGTGCCGGTCTCGAGGCGGCGAACCGGGTGGTTGCCGCCGTGATGACCGAAGGGGAGCTTGTAGGTTGACGCCCCGAGCGCAGTGGCCAGCAGCTGGTGCCCGAGGCAGATCCCGAAGATGGGCACCTCACCGAGGAGCGCATCGATGGTGGCCGGGACACCGGTGACCGCCGCCGGATCGCCGGGGCCGTTCGACAGGAACACGCCGTCGGGCCGTCGGGCCAGCACCTCGGCGGCCGAGGTCCCGGCTGGCACCACCTCGACCGTCGCGATCCCCGAGAGATGACGCAGGATCGTGGTCTTGATGCCGAAATCGAAGGCCACGACCCGCTTCGGGGTGCGGTCGACGGGCCCGGTGAAGGCGACCTCGAACGGGGAGGTGCAGGAGACCTGTCGGGCCAGATCGGCGCCCGAGGTGCCCGGCTCGGCCCGGGACGCGGCGTGCAGGGTGGCGATGGGCGCGGTGCCGAACGCGGCGGGCATCGAGCCGAGATCACGGATCTGGCGGGTGAGGCGTCGGGTGTCGACCCCGCCGATGCCGGGGATGCCGTTGACGCGCAGGAAGGAGTCGAGATCGGTCTCGGAGCGCCAGTTGCTGCGACGGCGCGCCAACTCGCGCACGATGACCCCGCGGGCCTGCGGTCGGGCCGCCTCATCATCGAGGGCCGTGACTCCGTAGTTGCCGATGTGCGGATAGGTGAAGGTGATGATCTGTCCGGCATAGGACGGATCGGTGATGATCTCCTGATAGCCGGTGAGGGCGGTGTTGAACACGACCTCCCCGGTGGCGACGCCCTCTGGTGGCTCGGCGCCGAAGGACTCACCCTCGAACACCGTGCCGTCGGCCAGCACCAGGTTCGCCGGTCGGATCGTGCTCATCGTTGTGCCTTTCCATCGCGGACCATCGGGACCCCGCACAGCAGGGTGTGGCGGACTCGGCCGCGCACCTCCCGGCCGGCGTAGGGGGTGTTGCTGCTGCGACTGGCCAGTGCCGTCGGATCGACGGTCCAGGGCTGGGTCGGATCGAACACCACCAGATGCGCCGGTTCCCCGGCGGCGATCGGTCGACCGTGCACCGCCTCGATGCCGGCGATGGCGGCGGGCTGCCAGGACATCAGGGCGAGGAGCTCGGCGAGGCTGAGCAGCCCCGGTTCGACCAGTTCGGTGATGCCGAGGGCGAGCGCCGTCTCGAGTCCGAGCATGCCGCACGGGGCGTGGTCGAAGGGTGCCTCCTTGAGATCGGAGGTGTGGGGCGCATGGTCGGTGGCGATGGCATCGATGGTGCCGTCGACGAGACCGGCGCGGACCGCCGCCACATCGGCCTCGGTGCGCAGCGGCGGATTGACCTTGAACACCGGGTCATAGGAGGCGACCTCGGCATGGGTGAGGGTGAAGTGATGCGGTGTGGCCTCGGCGGTCACCGGCAGGCCCTTGGCCTTGGCCTCGCGGACGAGCTGCACCGATCCGGCGGTGGAGAGGTGCTGGAGATGCACCCGGGCCCCGGTGAGTCGGGCCAGCGCGATGTCGCGGAACACCATGAGCTCCTCGGCCTCGGCGGGGATGCCCGGGATGCCGAGCCGACTCGACCACTCACCCTCGTGCATATGACCGCCCTCGCTGAGCACCTCGACCTCGCAGTGCTGGGCCAGGGTGACCGGCACGGGGAGTCCGGAGGCGTACTCGAGCGCCCGGCGCATGAGGCGATCGTCCTGCACGCCGCAGCCGTCATCGGTGAACATGCGCACGCCGAGCTCGGCCATCTCGGCGAGCGGAGCCAGGGCCTCGCCCTTCCGATCGATCGTGATGGCGCCGGCCACGCGGACGTCGCAGATCCCGGCGGCGACCCCGGCGTCGAGGACCTGACGCACCACGCCGACGCTGTCGATGGTGGGTTCGGTGTTGGGCATCGCCACCACGGCGGTGTACCCGCCGAGGGCGGCGGCCCGACTTCCGGTCTCGACGGTCTCGGCCTCCTCGCGACCCGGCTCGCGCAGGTGGGTGTGGATGTCCACCAGACCGGGCGCGACCACACAGCCGGCGGCATCGAGCAGCTCGGGATCGGCCAGACCGAGTGCGGCCGGATCGAGGTCCACCCCCACGGCGAGGATCACGCCGTCGGGGGCGATGGCCACATCGGCGACGCGTTCGCCGTCGCGATCGATGACACGACCGCCGCGGATGATCCGACCTGTCGGAGTCACTGGTGCCTTTCGTGATGCGTCGTGGTTGGGATCAGGCATCGGGTTCGCCGCCCCATTCGGTCCCGCTGCCGAGCAGCAGGAACAGCACCGCCATCCGGACTGCAACACCGTTGCGGACCTGATCGACGATGACGGCGTTGGGTCGTTCGGCGACATCGGCGGCGATCTCGACGCCCCGGTTCATGGGCCCCGGATGCATGATGAGCGCATGCTCGGCCAGTCGGTCGGCCCGTTCCTCGGTGAGGCCGTAGCGAGCGGTGTACTCGCGCAGGGAGGGGATGAGCGCCTCGGTCATCCGCTCGCGCTGCATGCGCAGCAGGTAGCAGACGTCGGTGCCCGGCAGCACCGCGTCGAGATCATGGGCGACCTTCACCGGCCAGCCCTCGAGGGAGGGCGGCAGCAGGGTCGGTGGGGCGACCACGGTGACATCGGCACCGAGGGCGGTGAAGGCGGCGATGTTGGAGCGGGCCACCCGCGAATGCTTGATGTCGCCCACGATGGTGATGTGGCGACCGCTGAGTTCGCCGAGGTGCTGGCGGATCGTGTAGCAGTCGAGCAGCGCCTGGGTGGGATGTTCGTGCCAGCCGTCGCCGGCGTTGATGACCGCCGAGCTCGCCCAGTGGGCGATCTGACGGGGCACACCGGCCGAGGCGTGGCGCACGACGATGGCGTCGACGCCCATGGCCTCGATGGTCTCGATGGTGTCGCGCAGCGATTCACCCTTCTTCACCGAGGAGGTGCTGACGCTGAAGTTCATGGTGTCGGCCGAGAGACGCTTGGCGGCGGTCTCGAAACTCAGCCGGGTGCGGGTGCTGTCCTCGAAGAACAGCGAGACCACCGTGCGCCCGCGCAGGGCCGGGACCTTCGGGATGGCACGTTCGCTCACCTCGACGAAGGAATCGGTGAGTCGCATGACCTCGGCGATGCCAGCGGCGATGTCAGGTCCGAGATCGGCGATGCCGAGCAGGTTGCGCAGCGCACCGTGACGATGGGAGGCCGGAGCGGGACGAGTCACTTGACCATCTCCCCGAGGTCGACGCCGTCCTCGTGCACGTCGACCGCCTCGTCGCGCCGGGTGGGCAGGTTCTTGCCCACGAAATCGGGACGGATCGGAAGTTCGCGATGACCCCGGTCGATCATGACCGCCAGCTGCACCTGTCGCGCCCGCCCATGGTCGGTGAGGGCGTCGAGCGCCGCCCGGATGGTGCGCCCGGTGAAGAGCACATCGTCGACCAGCACCACGCTGCGGCCGGTGAGTTCCACCGGGATGTCGGTGACCGCCTCGGGCAGCACGGGACGCAGGCCGATGTCGTCGCGGTAGAACGCGACATCGACGCAGCCGACCGGCACGTTGATCCCCTCGATCTGATGCAGGGCACCGGCCAGCCGTCCGGCCAGGGGCACGCCGCCGGTCTGCAGGCCGACGAGAACCACATCGTCGAGACCGTGGTTGCGTTCGATGATCTCGTGGGCCATCCGCCAGGTGGCCCGTTGCATGTCCTCGGCGGACATCACTCGGGTGCGGGCAACAAAAACGCCTCCATAGGGAGGCGTGAGTCGTCGTTCGCGTTCAGCCAAGTTCCTCAGCCACGGGCGTGGATCCTCCTGTCCGTGCGGGCCTCACAGGACCCGCTTCACGGTCAGGCGGGAACTCTAGCGCACCGCTGCCGCGATCGCCGACAGGACGCCGTTGATGAAGCGCCCGCTGTCATCGGTGGAGTACCGGGTGGCCAGGTCCACGGCCTCGGAGATGACCACACCGGTCGGCACATCGGGGCGGAACGCCAGTTCGTAGGTGGCCAGACGCAGCAGGGCCCGATCCAGCGCCGGCATGCGATCGATCTGCCAGTTGCGGGCATGGTCGACGATCAGTCGATCCACGGCGGGCGCATGCTCGGCCACCCCGGTGACCAGGGCGATGGCGAACGGATCGGGATCGAGCGGGAGCTCGGCGAGCAGGGTTCCGGTCTCGGTGCCTTTGATCTCGGACTCGTAGAGCAGATGGAACGCTCGTTCTCGGGCCTCGCGCCGCCCGCCGGGGAGCGGGTCGGTGGGTTCGTGCTCGGCGGTCACGCCCGGGTGATGTAGTCGCCGGTGCGGGTGTCGACGCGGACCCGCTCCCCCGGTCCCACGAACAGCGGCACCTGGATGACCAGACCGGTCTCGAGGGTGGCGGGCTTGCGGGCCCCGGAGACGCGATCGCCCTGGATACCCGGTTCGGTCTCGGCGATGGTGAGCTCGACCGCAGCAGGGAGCTCGACCCCGACGATCTCGTCGCCGAACATCTTGAGGATGGCCTCGGCGTTCTCGACCAGGTAGTCGGCGGCGCCGCCGAGGGAGGAGGGCTCGACGTTCAGCTGGTCGTAGGTGGTGCTGTCCATGAAGACGTAGTCGTCACCGGCGCGGTAGAGGAACTGCATCTCGCGCTTGTCGATCATGGCCCGCTCGACCTTCTCACCGGCCCGGAAGGTGCGGTCGAGGGTGGCGCCACTGCGGATGTTGCGCAGCGTGGTGCGCACGAAGGCCCCGCCTTTGCCGGGCTTCACGTGCTGGAACTCGACGACCTCGAACAGTCCGTCGTCCAGATCGAGCGCCATTCCGTTCTTCAGATCGTTGGTGGTGATGGTGGGCATGGTGATTCCTCGCGGACGGTCGCCTCAGGACGACTCAGGACGGTTGGCGGCGCAGGGCCGGATCCGGGGTCGGATGGGGGGCCGGATCCTTGGTGCTGTGGGTCAGGGGGCGGCACCCATCGGTGGTGACGACGACGGTGTCTTCGACGCGGACTCCACCGTGGCCGGGGAGGTACACCCCGGGTTCGACGGTGACGACATCGCCGACGACGAGCGTAGCATCGCTCGTGGAACCGACTCCGGGGGCTTCATGGATGTCGAGACCGACACCATGTCCGGTGCCGTGGCTGAACGCATCGGCCCATCCGGCCTCGTCGATGACGGATCGACAGACGGCGTCGACCTGGCGGGCGGCCACCCCGGGACGCACCGCGGCCACGCCGGCGGCCTGCGCCGCGGTGACCACCTCCAGCATGCGGCGGGCCGTGTCCGACACCTCCCCCACCGCCAGGGTGCGGGTCATGTCGGAGCAGTAGCCGTCGACCACCGCACCGAAGTCGAGCACGACCAGATCGCCCGGCTCGATCACCCGGGTGGAGGGACGGGCATGGGGCCGGGCGCCGTTGGGTCCTGAGGCCACGATGGTCTCGAAACTGGGCCGGGTGGCGCCCAGTTCGCGCATGGTGCTGTCGAGCTCGCGGGCGAACTCGACCTCGGTCGGTCCCTCCAGCAGACGGGGTCGCAGACGCGCCAGCGCCGAATCGGCGATGGCGGCGGCCAGTTCGATGCGCTGCAGTTCTCCCGGTTCCTTGGTCCGTCGGAGCGCCTCGACCAGACCGGTGGTGGGTACGAGTGATCGATCGGCGAACCACTCGGCGGCGTACCGACGCTGGGTGGACCAGGTGATGTGGTCGGCCTCGAGGCCGACGCGAGCGGTGTTCCCGACGGCCGCCACGATGAGCTCCCGCTGGGCGGTCGAGGAGATCTCGACCCGAGCACCCGATGCCGATCTCGCCGCCTGGTCGGCGGCCTGCTCGCGGTAGCGACCATCGGTCACCAGCACCAGTTCCTCGGCGGTGACCACCACCACGCCGGCCGAGCCGGTGAAGCCGGTGAGGTACCGGATGTTGGTGAGCGAGGTCACCACGAGTGCGTCGATCGCCGCGGCGTCGAAGGACTCGCGCAGCCGTGCCGCCCGGCCCCCCGCCACCAGCGGTTCGAGCTGTGCCAGTCGTGCGGCGATGTCCGCACCGATGTCAGGGATGGGAGCGGGGAGGCGGACGGACATGACGATCAGAGGGCGAGGAGACGGGCCACCGCCTCGACGGCCAGCCGGTAGCCGTCGCCCCCGAACCCGGAGATGGTGCCGGTGGCGACCGGGGCCACCACCGAGGTGCGGCGCCATGGTTCACGGGCATCGGGGTTGGAGATGTGCAGTTCGACGATCGGTCCCTCGAAGGCGGCCAGCGCATCGTGGATCGCCCAGGAGTAGTGGGTGAAGGCCCCCGGATTGATGATGATGGCGCCGCAGCGTCCCCGGGCACCGTGGATGGCCTCGACAAGGTCGACCTCGGCGTTGGACTGGAGGTCCTCGATGCGCAGACCGAGCGGCTCGGCCGTGGCGCGGGCGGTGGCGACATGATCGGCCAGGGTGGCGGTGCCGTAGACCGCAGGCTCGCGATCACCGAGCAGGTCGAGGTTCACACCCGACAGCAGCAGCACCAGCGCAGGATCGGTGGTCATGATCGATCTCCTTCGGAGCGGACCGCCCCGATGGCGGCCTCGATGTCCGCGACCGGGACACCCGTGACCGATTCAACCCCATCGGGGCCGTCGAGGACGAAGGTGATTCCGTCGAGCGCCTTCTTGTCCCGGGCCATCAGACCGACGAGCTCCGAGGTGGCCAGGCCGACGGGCAGAGAATCGGGGAGGTCGTAGGCCGCCACCACCCGACGATGCTCCGCCACCCGTTCGGCGTCGATGCGCCCCAGTCGCCGGGCCAGTTCGGCGGCGAAGATGAGTCCGACGGCGACGGCCTCGCCATGGCGGAGATCGTGATCGCCGGCGATCTCGATGGCATGGGCGAGCGTGTGGCCGTAGTTGAGGATGGCGCGCCGGCCACCTTCGCGCTCATCGTCGGCCACGACCGCCGCCTTGATGGCGACGCAGGCCGCCACCTGCTGCTCGAGGGACAGGGCATCGAGATCGCCGCCCCCGAGGAAGTGGTACTTGGCGAGCTCCCCGAGCCCGCTGCGGTACTCGCGCGGCGGCAGGGTGTGCAGCACCTCGGTGTCGCAGAGCACAGCGCTCGGCTGCCAGAAGGCGCCGACGAGGTTCTTCCCCTCGGGCAGGTTCACGCCGGTCTTGCCGCCGATGGCGGCATCGATCTGACCGAGCAGTGTGGTGGCCACATGGATGACGTCGACACCACGGTGGTACACGGCGGCGGCGAACCCGGCGGTGTCGGTGACGATGCCCCCACCAACGGCGACCACGCAGTCGGATCGGGTGAGGCCCCACTGCGAGAACTCGCGGCACAGCGATTCGACGGTGGTGAGGGACTTGGCGTGCTCACCGTCGGGCATCTCGAAGATGCGATGCTCTCGACCGGGGTCGATCTCGACGCCGATGCCGCGCTGGGTGACCACGGCGACCCGGCGGGCGCGGGAGGGGATGACCCGGGCGAGTTCATGACGGACGCCATCGCCGACGAGCACCTCGTAGGGGCGATCGGCCAGCGGGACGGGAACGACGATCATGGGATCAGGGCCTCCCGGCGGGCGACGGCATCGAGGATGTCGGCCAGAGCGGCGTCGAACCGGCGATCCGTGTCGACCACCAGGTCGGCCACCTCGGCGTAGAGCGGTTCGCGATCGTGCTCCATCTGCCGGAGTGTGCCCTCAGGGTCATCGGCGAGTGCGGGCCGATGGGAACCCCCGGCCACCCGATCGACCAGCACCTCGACCGGAGCCCGCAGCCAGACCACGGTGCCGGCCCGGCTCAGTGCAGCGCGGTTCTCGGCCCGGAGCACCACACCTCCGGCCGCCGCGATCACCGAGGGTTCGGTGCGGGCCAGCAGTTCGGCGAGCACAGTGGACTCGATGTCGCGGAAGGCGGGTTCACCCTCGGTGGCGAAGATCTCGGCGATGCTGCGACCGGTGCGGGCCGTGATCTCGGCATCGGTGTCGAGCACCGGCCGGTCGAGGGCGCGCCCGATCCGCTTGGCGAGACTGCTCTTGCCCACCCCCATCATCCCCACGAGCACGACATGGCCGGGGACCGGCGCCGGGGTCATGGCGCAGCGGGCGCGTCGTCGGCGAAGGCCTGCTGGGCGTCCCAGTTCAGCGGGGCGGCATCGGAGGTGTCGCCGGAGGTGTCGATGGTGGCGGTCTGGGCCCGGACCTGCTCGACGTAGGTGTCGTGGTTGCGGACGAACTCGGCCAGGGAGTCGCCACCGAACTTGCGCAGCGCCTCATCAGCCAGCACCAGCGCGGTCATGGCCTCGGCCACCACACCCATGGCGGGCACCGCGGTGACGTCGGTCCGCTCCTTGAACGAGACGGTGGCGTCCTTGGTGGCGGTGTCGACGGTGGCCAGCACCGGACGGTTGAGGGTGGCGAGGGGCTTCATGGCCACATGGGTGACGATGACCTCACCGGTGGACATGCCGCCCTCGATACCGCCGGCGTTGGTGGTGAGGCGGCGGTACTCACCGGACTCGGGGTCGAACACGATGGCATCGTGGGCCTGGGAGCCGGGACGGCCGGCGACGTCGAAGCCGTCGCCGATCTCCACGCCCTTGACGGCCTGGATCGACAGCAGTGCCTGGGCCAGGCGGCCGTCGAGGCGACGGTCCCAGTGCACATGGGATCCGAGGCCGATGGGCACGCCGTAGGCCAGGACCTCGACGACGCCGCCGAGGGAGTCGCCGGCCTTCTGGGCGGCGCGGATGGCGGAGATCATGGCCGCCTCGGCGGTGGCATCGGTGCAGCGCACCTCGGACTCGTCGACGGCGAGCAGTGCATCGGCGGTCGGACGGGTGGCGGCATCGGCGCGCACGGCGCCGAGCTGCACGACATGGGACCCGATGGCGACACCGAGATGGGACAGCAGGGCGCGGGCGACGGCACCGGCGGCGACCCGGGCCGCGGTCTCGCGGGCCGAAGCCCGCTCCAGCACGTTGCGGGCGTCGTCGAACCCGTACTTCTGCATACCGGTGAGATCGGCGTGCCCGGGACGAGGGGTGGTGAGCCGCTGGGAGGTGACTCCGGGATGCGGTGACATCTCCTCGGTCCACTTGCGCTCCCACTCGCTGTTGCCGATCTCGATGGCCACCGGGGAGCCGAGGGTGCGTCCATGGCGCACCCCGGCGAGGATGGTGACCTCATCGGCCTCGAACTTCATGCGCGGACCGCGACCGAAGCCCAGACGTCGACGCCCGAGGTCGAGGGCGAGGTCGTCGATGGTGATGGGGAGCCCGGCCGGGAGGCCCTCGAGGATGACCACGAGGGCACGGCCATGGGATTCACCAGCGGTCAGGTAGCGCAGCACCCGATCAATCTACCGGTCGGGGCCCTCCGGCCCGAAGACGGTTCCCGACCGGCGAGGTGCGGCGGGTCAGCGGGCGAGGATCCGGGAACTGGCGAGCAGGGCGATCACCGTGCCGATGACGAGGAAGGGACCGAAGGGGAACGGACGGTTGGATCGTCGCCGCAGCAGGATGATGAGCCCGACCAGCGTGCCCACGGCGAAGCCGATGATCATGGCCCACAGCACCAGGGCCACGGCGTCGAGCATCGAGGTGGTGGTCCAGCCGAGGAACAGTCCCAGCAGGGCCGCCAGCTTCACATCGCCGAACCCCATGCCCCGGGGCGAGATGAGATGGGCGATCAGCAGCACTCCGAAGTACACCGCGGCACCGCACAGCGCCGCGCGGATGCGCTCGGGATGGGCGTCGACGAGCGCGACCACGGCGACCCACACGATGGAGCCGCAGAGCATGGGCAGCACGATCCGATCGGGGAGCCGGTAGGTCGTGGCATCGATGATGGCCAGGGCGATCAGCACCGTGATCAGGGCCAGCAGGGCGACCAGCGTGCCGACGGTGACCGATGCGAACCGCTGACCGATGAGCAGGAACCCGCCGGTGACCAGCACCTGCAGCAGCATCCGGGCCCGAGTGGGCGCACCGACGGTGACCGGCCGGAACAGCGGCTGGTCGGTGGGACCGCGCTCGATGAGCATGTGGGCGACCGCCCCGGCGGGGAGGCTCGCCGCCACCAGCAGCACCGCCAGCATCGGAGCCATGTCAGTCGGCGAGCAGCGGGGCCACGGCGGCGGTCATGGCCTCCACCGGGGCCGGCTGACCGGTCCAGTGGGTGAATGCGATGGCGGCCTGATGCACCAGCATGGAGATGCCGTTGGCACTGCGACACCCGGTGGCGCGCGCTGCGGCCAGCAGCGGCGTGACCAGCGGGCGGTAGATGATGTCGACCACCACGTGCTCGGGGCGCAGCAGGGCCACCTCGAGCGGCACGGCGCCGTCCGTGCCCATCCCCAGTGAGGTGGCGTTCACGATCAGTTCCGCACCGGCCATGACCGATGCGAGGTCGTCCGGGCCGACGACCCGACCGACGGGTCCGAGCAGCGCAGCGACCTC
>JAGWYK010000022.1 GCA_018969405.1 Acidobacteriota bacterium | reverse complement strand
CAGGGCCCGATGGAGGTCGATGCCGGTCTGCTGCAGCGCCCGCTCGTGCATCTCGCGCGAGAACACCTCGAGGTCATCATCGGCGAGCGGTCGACCGAGCTCGGCGAGCCGATCCTCGACCATGCGGGCGCCGTTGATGCCCATGGCAGAGGTGACGACCAGCGCTGACATGCGTCGATCCCAGTCCGGCATCCCTTCGCCCACCTCGTGACCGAGCGCGCTGAGCACGGCGGCGGTGCGTTCGATGGCCGTGATCCCCGCAGGATGGACGGGTTCGCCGTTCGGCAGCACGGTGCTGAACC
Source organism: Acidobacteriota bacterium (assembly GCA_018969405.1). Classification (GTDB taxonomy): domain Bacteria; phylum Actinomycetota; class Acidimicrobiia; order Acidimicrobiales; family Acidimicrobilacustridaceae; genus Acidimicrobilacustris. The sequence goes on along the minus strand of JAGWYK010000022.1, from coordinate 34,243 downwards.
CGATGCGCAGCCGACCGGGCTCCTGCTCGACGGCACCGAGGAACGATCCGGTGGGCGGTGCCGGAGGCGCCGGGAACGGATCGCCCGGCAGCGGGCCGGCGATGGCGTCGAGGATCGCCGCGCTGTCGCGCACGGTCCGGGTGACGCAGTTGCCCACACCGACCGGATAGGCGAACGAGGCGGGGATGGGCCAGGTCGGCGTGCGCCCGCGGGTGGGCTTGAGGCCGACCAGTCCACACTCGGAGGCCGGGATGCGGATGGAACCCCCTCCGTCGTTGGCATGGGCGGCGGTCACCATGCCCCCGGCCACCGCTGCGGCGGAACCACCCGAGGAGCCGCCGGGGGAGCGATCGAGGTCCCAGGGGTTGTGGGTCGGTCCGTGCAGCACCGGTTCGGTCGAGGCGTTCTTGCCGAACTCGGGGGTGTTGGTGTTGCCGAGGATGATGAGACCGGCTGCCTTGAAGCGGCGGGTGAGTTCGCAGTCCTCGGTGGCGACGACATCGGCGAACAGTCGACTCCCCCGGGTGGAGGGGAGTCCGGCGACATCGCAGTTCAGGTCCTTCACGAGGAACGGCACACCGGCGAGCGGGGCGGACCGATCGACGGTGTCGGCCTCGGCGAGCGCAGCGTCGTAGCGGGTGGCGATCACCGCGTTGAGGGCCGGGTTCCGCTCCTCGATCCGGGCGATCGCGGCCTCGACGAGTTCGCGGGCGCCGACCTCCCCATCGCGCACCAGCGCGGCCAGTCCGATGCTGTCGTGGGTGTCGAGCAGGGCGTCGATGCCGTCCATCAATCCTCCAGGAACTCGGCGTAGCGGGCGAGATAGGGGGCGCAGCGCTCCTCGAGCTCGGGACGCGACAGACCCCAGTCCTCCAGGGAGTACGCATGGCTGCCGAAACGGTGCTGACGGTGTTCGGCGCTGTGGGCGACCATGGCCGCCTCGGCCTCGGCGGTGAAGGGTTGGTCGACGGCGTCGTAGATGGCGGCGACGGTGCCGAGGGGTTCGGCCACGAGATCGGCATAGGCGATGTCGACGAAGGCCGCACCGTTGCCGGCGGCGATCTGGGCGTCACGGAATGCGAGTTGGCGGTCGAGCAGCGTGGCCACCACCTCAGGCCAGGTGCCTCGGATGGCGTCGTGGAAGTCGGCATCGGTGAAGGTGCTGGTGAGTGAGCGCACCAGACTGCAGACCGAGGCGATCACCTCGACCGGATCGCGATGGGTGAGCACGTAGCGGGCGTCGGGGTAGGTGGCGGCCAGCGATGTCGGATCGAGCAGATGCACCGGAGACTTCAGCTGCCAGCGGCCCGGACACTGTGACTGCAGCAGTTGGAGCACCAGGCGGTGGTAGCCGTAGGCGGGTCGATGATCGGCCTGCAGCACCCACTGCATGTAGCCGTCGATGTTGAAGGTGGTGGCCAGATGCAGGCTGGTGAAGTGCTGGCCGAGCACCGTGGCGCATTCGAGCGGCATGTCGGGAGGATCGTGGTGGATGGCCTTGAACTCCGGATTGAGCATGTCGAGCATGTCCGGAGCCTCCATGGCGGCCACGAAGCGCGGATCGGTCCGATAGGTGGCGGTGGTGGGTGGGGGCACCGACTCGTTGATCTCCCAGCCCAGCAGTGATCGCAGGGCCGGATCCACCGACAGCAGATGGCTGAGCGCCGTGGTGCCGGTGCGGGGAAGTCCGATCAGGATGATGGGGGACTCGACCACGGCCTCGGCCAGTTCGGGATGGGTGCGGTGCCAGTCGATGACCCGCAGGCGGTTGACGAGATTGCCCAGCGCCATGCCCTCGGCCGCCGCGGTGCCGATCTCCGAGAGCCGGCCGTCGGCGGCGCAGGAGGCGGTGAAGGTCTCGAGTCCCTCGAGGAACGAGGGATCACCGAAGTCGTCGAGTCCGCCGGTGGTGGCGCTCGCGGCCTCGAGGAGGTCGGTGACGGGAGCTGATTGTTGCCGCGGCATGTCGTGTCCCCTCCGACATGCCCCCCATGGCGATGCCTGTTCGAAATGTATCCTCGTCCGATGCACGAGGTGGCCCGATGACCGATCCGACCGATCTGCCCGGGGGATGGGGTCCCGCGCTCGACGATCTGCAGCGTCGTCGTGAGGCTGCATGGGCCATGGGGGGCGAGGAGCGACTGGCCCGACGCCGGGCCAAGGGCCAGCTCGACGCCCGGGCCCGTGTCGAGTACCTGCTCGATCCCGGATCCTTCCGTGAGATCGGCACCCTGGTCGGTGAGGTGCCCGCTGACGGCATCGTGGCCGGGGCCGGCACCATCGACGGTCGGCCGGTCATGGTCGGGGCCGAGGACTTCACCACGCTCGCCGGATCGATCGGTTCGGGCAGCACCTCCAAGCGGTGGCGCATCGCCGAGCTCGCCCTCGCCGAGCGCATCCCGCTGATCATGCTGCTGGAGGGGGCCGGGCATCGCGGTGGTGGCGGAGGCGGACGCACCCCCACCGACCTGCTCATCCAGGCCCAGTGCTCGGGACGGGTGCCGGTGCTCAGCGCCGTCATGGGACCCTCGGCCGGTCATGGCGCTCTCATCGTGCCCATGTCGGACTTCTCGGTGATGACCGCCGATGGCGCGGTGTTCACCGCCGGTCCGCCCGTGGTCAAGGACTCCCTCGGCGAGGACATCACCAAGGAGGATCTCGGTGGCCCGGCCGTGGCGGTGGCCAGTGGCCTCGTCCACAACGTGGCGGTCGGGGACACCGCGGCACTCGACCTGCTGCGGGTGTATCTGCACTTCTTCCCGTCGAGCGCATGGTCGTATCCGCCGCGGGCCCACGGTGCCGATCAGGCCCATCGGCGCACCGACGAGCTCCTGCGCATCATCCCGCGCGACACGCGACAGGTCTACGACATGCGCGAGGTGCTCGATGTCGTGGTCGACGACGGTTCCTGGTTCGAGGTCCAGCCCGGATTCGGGCCGGCCATGATCTGCGCGCTGGCCCATCTCGGCGGTGAGTCGGTGGCCATCATCGCCAACCAGCCGAAGGTGCTCGCCGGTTCCATCGACGCCGATGCCGCCGACAAGGCGGCGCACTTCATCACCGTGGCCGACTCGTTCCATCTGCCCCTGCTCTTCCTCGCCGACAACCCCGGCATGCTCCCGGGCAGCGCGTCGGAGCGGGCCGGGGTGCTGCGCAGCGGGGCGCGCATGTTCGCCGCCCAGACCCAGGCCACCAGTCCGAAGATCCATCTCACCCTGCGCAAGGCCTATGGCTTCGGTTCGATGGTCATGTCCATGGTGGGGTTCGACAACCAGTCGGCCACCTTCGCCTATCCCGGGGCCACGCTCGGGGCCATGGGTGCCAGTGCCATGAGCAGGGCGACCGGCGCCGAGGCCGATGAAGCCGCGGAGCTGCGTGAGGCCGAGCTGCAGGCCTCCTATCGGTCGGCCGCCGGCCTCGGGTTCGACGAACTCATCGATCCGCGCGACACCCGTGATGTGCTGCTCGACGCCCTGCATCGAGCGGTGCATCGTCGTCAGGTCGTCCCCGAACCTGTCTCGCGCGTCGCCATCGTCCCCTGATCGCAGCACCCCAGCGGGACGAACCCGGTGGGGATGCGTCAGCACTCTTCCCTGTGCTGACTACTATCTGTCCCGCTCGCGCAACCGCGCCCGGGCCGACGCCGTCAGAGGTTCCGACGGCGCTCTCACAGGAGGCAACTGATGGTTCTCGCAACGTCGTGGGGAGTCGGTGAGGTCGTTCTCACCTTCCTCTGGTTCATGCTGCTGTTCATCTGGATCTGGCTGATGATCAGCGTGTTCATCGACATCTTCCGCAGCGATGACATGGGTGGTCTGCACAAGGCGATCTGGCTGCTCGCGATCCTGCTGTTCAACCTGCTCGGTGTGCTCATCTACCTCATCGTGCGCGGCGACAAGATGCGTGTGCATTCGATGAACGCCGCCAAGCAGCAGGAGGAGGCGATGCAGGCCTACATCCGGCAGGCCGCCGGCTCCGGCAGCGCCGCTGATGAACTGCACCGTCTGGCCGATCTCAAGGATCGCGGCGTCATCGACGAGGCCGAGTTCCAGAAGCTCAAGAGCCAGATCATCTGATCTGCGGGGCCGCGTCGGCCCCTGTTCCTCCACCGGCCCGGTCCGGATGTGTGACGATGTCGGTCGCCCATCCGACCGGGCCGGTGCCGTTCCGCAGATGTCCTTGGGGGAGGTTGTGCAGATGACGACGACGTCAGGAGCATCGCCGCAGTCGCGCCGCGCCGCCCGCCACGGTGGGCGCGGAGCCACATCGGTGCGAGGTGGCGGGGCGGCGCCCATCCGACGACTGCTCGAGCCGGGACGCATCGGCCCGATGGAGCTGCGCAACCGCATCGTCATGCCGGCCATGGACCAGAACACCTGCGACGACGGGGCGATCACCGATCTCACCCTCGCCCATTACGAGGCCCGGGCCCGCGGCGGCGTGGGACTGCTCATCCTGGAGACCTCGGCGGTGGCATGGCCCGTCGGCGCCACCTCCCTGCACCAGCCCGCCCTCTCCGATGATCGGTTCCTGCCCGGTCTCACCCGCCTGGCCGAGGTGGCCCACGCCCACGGTGCGCGCATCGTGGTGCAGGCCTGCCATCACGGCAAGACCGCCGGGGTCGACGCCATGCAGGACCGCGACCAGCTCGTGCCGTCGGTGCCGCTGCCCGAGGATCCCACCGACATCAGTGCCATCACCATGCCCGAGCTGATGCGCATGGCTGCGCTCACCGGGGGCCGGCGACCGACGCAGCGCGAGGCCACCACCGACGACATCGCCTGGGTGGTCGATCAGTTCGCGGAGGCGGCCGACCGTATCCGCCGCGCCGGCTTCGACGGCATCGAGATCCACGCCGCGCACGGGTATCTGATCTCCACCTTCCTGTCGCCGCGATACAACCGACGCACCGATGACTACGGCGGCTCGGTCGAGAACCGGGCCCGGCTCCTCGTCGAGGTGGTGCGTGCCGTGCGAGCCCGCTGCGGTGCCGAGTTCGCTGTCATCGTGCGTCTCGACGGGCGCGAGTACTCCGAGGGCGGCATCGACCCGGTGCTGGCCGCCGAGTACGCCGTGCTGGCCGAGCGGGCCGGGGCCGATGCCATCCATGTCAGCGCCAGTGGTGTCGATGCCATGGGGGTGGGTTTCACCAACGGACCGCTGCCCTGGCAGCCGGGTCAGTACGTCGGACTCGCCGCCGTCATCAAGCAGAAGGTGTCGGTGCCGGTCATCGCCGTGGGACGCATCATGCCCGAGCAGGCCGAGCGGGTGCTCGCCGACGGTGACTGCGATTTCATCTCCATGGGACGCCAACTGCTGGCTGATCCCGAGCTGCCGGCGAAACTGCTCGCCGGTCGTCCCGAGGCCGTGCGCACCTGCATCAACTGTTACGTCTGCGTGGCCCAGAACTTCTGGGACGGCACGCCGATCTGCGCAGTCAACGCCGAGCTGGGCCACTACGAGGAGGGGCCGATCACCCCGGCCACCCACCGGCGCACCGTCGCCGTGGTGGGGGCGGGCCCGGGGGGCATGGAGGCGGCTCGGGTGGCGGCCCAGCGCGGTCACCGGGTGGTGCTGTTCGAACGCAGCGCGCAGCTGGGGGGCACGGCGCGGTTCTCGGCCCTCACCACCCCGATGAACGCGGAGCTGGTCCGCTACCTCTCCACCACGATGGCCGACCTCGACGTCGAGGTGCGTCTCGACACCCCCGCCACCGTGGAGGCCCTGCGGGCGCTGGCTCCCGATGCGGTCGTGGTGGCCACCGGCGCCCGCCGTGAACGGCCGGCGGTGCCCGGTGCCGAGCAGCCCCATGTGCTCTCCGGCGACGATCTCCGTTCGATGCTCACCGGTGACGACCCGCGCATCATGGCGCGCCTCCCGATCCATGCCCGTCTCGTCGTGCGCGCCGGACGGGCCCTCGGACTGCTCTCCACCATCGATCGGGTCCGCATCTGGTCGAAGCGCTGGATGCCGATCGGTCGGGACGTCGTCGTCGTGGGTGGCGGGCTGGTCGGGGTCGAGCTCGCCGAGTTCCTCGCCGAGCGGCGCCGTCGGGTCACCGTGCTCGAGGAGGGCGATCGACTGGCGATCGAGATGGCCCACCCCCGTCGGGCCCGGGCCCTGCACGAGGCCCGCGCCCATGGCGTCACCTTCGTCACCGGTGCGTCACTGCAGGCGATCGGTCGTGACACCGTCGAGTACACCGTGGGTGAGGAGCGACATTCGGTGCGCGCCGGGCAGGTCATCATCGCCAGCGGTGTCGAACCGGACGCGGCGCTGGCCGAGTCGCTCGGCGCCGCCGGGTTCACGGTGCACACCGTGGGTGACGCCGGCGCGGTGGGCTACATCGAGGGTGCCGTGCGGAGTGGGTACCTCATCGGGCGATCGCTGTAGATCGATCGGTCATCGACACCGTCGATCCGGTGTCGGAGGGTTCAGAGGCGGTCGAGCACCGCGGCGCAGGAGCTCACCTCGACGCCACCGGCCTCGTCGATGTCGAGGCTGGTGATGATGCCGTCGTCGATGATGGCGGCGTAGCGCTTGGAGCGGATACCGAGACCGAAGCCCGAGCCGTCCATGACATGTCCCATGGCCTGGGTGAACTCCCCGTTGCCGTCGGCCAGCATGACGATGGAGTCCCCGACGTTCTGGTCCTCGGCCCATGCCCCCATGACGAACGCATCGTTGACCGAGACGCACACGATGCGGTCGACACCCTTGTCGGTGACCTGCTGGGCCTGCTGCACGAAGCCGGGGAGATGCACCCGCGAGCAGCCCGGTGTGAAGGCGCCCGGCACTGCGAACAGCACGACACGGCCGGAACCGAGCAGCTCGCCGGTGGAGACCTTCTGGGGGCCCTCGGCGCCCATGGTGAACAGTTCGATGTCAGGGACGGCGTCGCCGATGGAGAGAGTCATGGCCCGACCCTACGCGATCGCGGCGGGCGGCGGCCTGTCGTTCGGTGCGCAGCGCCTCGACATCGGCGTCGTCGAGCGGGGTCAGCAGGTCGGCACCGACCACCAGACCCAGCAGGGCATCGGCGAGGCGGTGGTTGCGGGCCAGTGCGGGGCCGTGCAGGTAGGTGCCGATCACCCGACCGGTGACGACCCCCTCGGTGCCGTCGCCGTTGCCCTCGCCGACCTCCACCCGCCCGAGCGCGATGGCCGAGGAGCCGGCCACGGTGCGTCCGGCGTGGTTCTCGAACCCGGTGAGGGGCCCGAGCGGCACCGTCGATCCGCCGGGGCCGGTGACCGTGGCGTCGGTGGTGAGCAGCTCGCCCACCGCCCGAGGGCGATCGACGCGCATGGTCACGCAGTCGAGGAGGCCGAGCCCGGGGCGATCGATGCCGTCGGCGTCGGGGAACCGGGACCCGAGGATCTGCATCCCCGCACAGACCGCGAACACCACGGCGCCGCGGTCGACGGCGCGGTGCAGCGCCCCGCTGGCCTGCAGTTCCCGTGCGGCCTGGGTCTGGGGGCCGTCCTCGCCGCCGCCCACGAGGTAGAGATCACAGGAGTCCGGCACGGCCTCACCGGCCCCGACCGTGTGCACCTCGGCGGCGATGTCGCGCCAGGCCAGTCGCCGGGAGAGCACCCGGGCGTTGCCGCCGTCGCCGTAGGTGCCGAGCAGTTCGGGATAGAGCACACAGATCCGCACGGCGGAGTCGCGGGAGGTCATCGATCGCCCCCGAACCGTTCGAAGTACTGCTGGAAGGCCGTGTAGTTGGCGGCGAGGTCGATGACGGCCCCGGGCCGATGCTCGGGGCGGCCGGCGCAGATGCGCACCGCCTCGTCGACGGTGTCGGCCACGGCATGGTCGACCTCGGCGTAGCGCAGACGCACCGCCAGATCATGACGGCGTTCGCCCGTGGCGACCACGAATCGCCCCTGCAGGATCTCGAAGTCGACATCCCAGAGCCAGGAGGGATCGAGGCCGTCGGCGATGCGCGAGTTGATCGACACCACCGTCGGGGCCGGAGCGGGCGCCAGCAGTTCGATGGCCTCGTGCCAGCCGGCGGGGTTCTTGGCCAGCAGCAGCCGGACCGTCCGACCGTTGACTGTGGTGACGCGGTAGCGGCCGGCGACCTCGGTGACCGCGGCGATGCCATCGGCGGCGGGAGCGAGGGGAACGGCCAGGGAGTGGGCGGTGGCGAGGGCGAACGCGGCGTTGACCCGGTTGATCCTCCCCGGCAGCCCGAGGGTGATCGGGCTGCGCTCGCCGTCGATGACGATGGCGGTGTCGTCGACCGTGACGCTCGGGATGGGACGGGACAGGTCGCAGCCGGTGCAGTGCCAGCTGGAGGGGCCGAACTCGATGCGGCCGGTGCACTCGGGACAGCCGACGGCATCGGCCAGCCACCGCTGTGCGGTGGCGACCCAGATCACCGTCGGTGCACCACGTGCCGCCCACACCACCAGCGGATCGTCGGCATTGGCGATGACGGTGTGCGGAGGGGTCTCGGCGAGACACCGCCGCCAGGCGGCGGCGAGGGAGCGGACCTCCTGGGAACGGTCGAGCTGGTCGCGGGTGAGGTTGAGCAGCACCACTGTGCTCGCCTCGGTGTCGCGCAGCACCCCGGGCAGCCAGCGTTCGTCGACCTCGAGCACCGCGGTGGTGCCCGGCGCTGTGGGTCCGAGGGCGGCGACGATGCCGGCGGCCATGTTGGCCCCGAGGGAGTTGGACACCACGGCGCGGTCGGCGGCGAGGGCGGCGGCGATGAGGCGGGTGGTGGTGGTCTTGCCGTTGGTGGCGCTCACCAGCACGATCTCACGGCCCGCGCTCAGCGCGCGCAGCAGACCGGGATGCACCCGCAGTGCGGCACGGCCGCCGATGACGCTGCCCGACCCGCGTCCGGTGAGACGGGAGATGCCGGCCACGGCGCGTCCGAGCGCGACGGCGATCCGGGCGCGGGCGCCGGGTCCGGTGACGCTCGGGTGGGAGGAGGCGCTCACGACGGATCGATGCTACCGGTGGCCCTCGGCGCCGGCGGAGGTCATCGCCGCGGCAGCATCTCGGTGCGCAGATGGTCGAGCAGACCCTCGCATGCCGCGTGGATCAGGTCGAAGACCTCGGCGAAGCCCTCGTCGCCCCCCGACCACGGATCGGGCACGGCGCCGTCATGGGGATCGTCGGGGCGCAGGGCCGGGTCGAAGCTGCGCAGCAGCAGGATGCGGGCGCGCAGTTCCGGTTCGGGGGTGAGATCGAGAAGGTCGCGATGGTTGCTGTGGTCCATGGCCAGCACGAGGTCATAGGCCGCGGTGTCACCGGCTCGGAACGTGCTGGCCCGAGACTGCAGTTCCACTCCGCGCCGGGCTGCCTCGGCTCGGGCGCGTGCATCCGGCGGTTCACCGCGATGCCAGGAGCCGGTCCCCGCACTGTCGACCACGATCGATCCGGTGAGTCCCTCCCGTTCCACCAGAGCGCGCATGATGCCCTCGGCGGTGGGCGAGCGGCAGATGTTGCCGAGGCAGACGAAGCAGAGGGTGATCGGTGGGGATCCGGTCATGGCGCCAGTCTGCCGCTCCGGTGCCGGTGCGGAGGGCCTCGCCGATCGTCTCGCCCGTCGTCGCGCCCGTCGTCTCGTCGGGGTGGCGCCCTCCGGGAGCCGGCGCAGGGTGGCGCTGTCATGGTGGCGCGGGGGAGGATGGACCCCCGCAGGGTTCGGGAGGATGCGTGGACGATTTCGCAGGACGATCAGGAGCGGTGCTGGTGACCGGCGGGTCCGGTGGCATCGGCGCGGCGATCTGCCGCATGTTCGCCGAGCGCGGCAGCGACGTGATGTTCACCTATCGGGCCAACCTCGACGCGGCGCGGACCCTCGAGGAGGAGATCGCCGCGCAGGGTCGTCGGGTCGCTTCGGTCGCCGTCGATCTCGCCGATGAGGAGGCGGCCGCTGCGGTGGTCGCCACCACCGTCGAGACCTTCGGGGGCATCCACACCCTCGTGCACGCCGCCGGACCCCATGTCACCCAGGTGCATCTCAGCCGGGTCGAACCCGCGGCCTACCGGGCCCAGATCGAGGGCGAGGCGGTGGCGTTCTTCAACGTCCTGCAGCCGACGCTGGTGCACCTGCGCGCCACTCGCGGCAGCATCGTGGCCGTCACCACCGCCGCCACCCGGCGCTATCCCGTGCGCGACGGTCTGTCCTCGGGCACCAAGGGCGCGGTCGAGGCGGTGGTGCGCGCCGTCGCCGCCGAGGAGGGACGCTTCGGCGTCCGCGCCAACTGTGTGGGCCCCGGCATGCTCACCGACGGGATGGCGGCGCGGCTCATGGCCTCGGGTGATCTCGATGAGGCCGCCCTGGAGGTGACCATGCGCAACATCCCGTTGCGCACCTTCGGCGACGCCGTCGACATCGCCGAGGCGGTCTGCTTCCTCGCCTCCGACCGGGCGGACTTCATCAGCGGTCAGATGCTCGACGTCGACGGGGGCTACGGCATCTGAGCCGTACCGCCCCGCTCAGGCGGCGAGGCGCTGGGCGTGCTCATGCTCGGCGAGGCCGGTGATGGCCCAGCCGAGGGTGCGCACGATGGCGCGTGCCGCCGGCTGCACCAGCAGTGGATCGACCCCCGGCAGCAGCGGCAGTCGCAGGGCTCGTCGGGTCTCGGCCGGCAGCAGGCCGATCGCCGCAGGGGCCAGCACGGCGTAGGCGGGGCGCACCGCCAACGGCACCGGGGGGAACAGCAGCCATCGCGCCGCATCACGTCCCTGTTGGCCCACCTGCAGTTCAGGAGCGATGGCGGCGAAGTACTGGCGCAGTTCGGCCACCGACCGCGCCGGGGGTTCGCCATCGAGAAGTTCGCAGATGATCGCCATCTCGGCGACGTACCGGTCGGCCTCGGCATCGGTGAGCGGCCGGGCACCGTAGCGCTGGTACGCAGCCAGGAAGCTGTCGACCTCGGCATGGTGCACCCAGGAGATGAGGTGGGGATCGGAGGCGGCGTACGGGCGGCCGTCGGGGGCGTGACCCACCACCCGGGCGTGCACCCGCTTCACGATGCCGACCGCCTCATGGGCCTGCTCGGTGGTGCCGAAGGTGGTGGTGGCCACGAACTGGCTGGTGCGGGCGAGGCGTGCCTCGGGGTGGTGGCGGTAGTCGGAGTGATCGGCGACCCCGGCCATGGCGAGGGGGTGCATGATCTGCAGCAGCAGGGCTCGGATGCCGGCGATGAGCATGGCGCCGTCGCTGTGGACCCGCCAGGTGACGCTGTCGGGACCGAACAGACCGGGATCCCCTTCGACGGGACCGACCAGATCGCGGATTGGCTCGCCCTCGCCGGCGATGAAGCCCCGCAGTCCCCGGCCCAGCTGCACCCGGTACTGCTGCACCACGGCGTCGAGGGCGGCGCCGACCGCCGGGGCGGTCGAGGGCAGGGGGGAGGCAGCCATGGGACGAGGATAGGACCGGCGGGTCCGGAACCCTCCGGTCGGGGCCGGATCCGCCCTGTCGGAGTGCTCGGTCCCCAGCCCGTGCTGCGGCGGGAGGAGGAGTAGTGTCGGGGCACAACTCGAACCCTCGCTGCGGGGGAAGCCGGTCGAACTCCGGCGCTGACCCGCAACCGTAGGCACAGACCCCGAACATCGGTCAGGACAGTCATCCTGCCGCCGACGTGATGGGGCACTGGCGAGCCGGACTGCCCGTCGCGAGGGGCTGCTCCACTGTCGACCGTCGTCGGATTGCGGTGGGTGGGGCTCGGTTCCGTGGGGTCCCCCCATGGCGTCGGGTCCGATCACCGCCCGACCAGCCCGGGAACCGCTCGTGCCCCTCTCCGCCGCACCATCTCGATCACTCCGGGGTCTCCGCTCGGCGACGCGCCCGATCGCCCTGCTGCTGTCGTCGATCGTGGTGCTGGTGCTGATGGCGGCGCTCGACACCGCACCGGCGGGAGCGGCGGTCGACTGCGGCGTCCCGGTCCCCGGCGAGGCCCGCGTGGTGGTCGTGGTCGACGACGGCAGCAGCCCGGTGTCCACGCAGTGTCTTCGGGTCCCGCTCGGCACCACCGGATCGCAGCTGCTGGTGCGCCGGGCCGGTCTGCTGGGCACGGCGATGCCGGGTCACGCCGGCAGCGGGCTGCTGTGCACCATCGACGCCTTCCCGTCCTCGGGCTGCGCCGAGACCGGCGCCGGGTCCTACTGGGCGAACTTCTCGGGCACCGCCGGCACCTGGATCTACAGCAACTACAACCCGTTCATCCGACGGGTGTGCGATGGCGACGTCGAGGGCTGGCGCTACGTGGTGCGGGGCTCCGGTGGCGCCGGCGATGCCGCACCTCGCCCCGATGCGGCCTCGCTGCGACCGGCCGATGCCCAGGGCTGCGACCGGACCGGCGATGGAGCATCCGTCGGAGCTGCGAGCGGAGGTGGCGCCCCGACCGGTGCCGGTGGGCGCGGCGCGGCATCGGATCCCGGTGCGATGTCATCGGGGGCGGTGGAAGCACCATCCGGTGCGATCCCCGGCGCGGATCCGACGGACGCCTCGAGCATCGGCACCGGTGCTGCTGCGGGAGCCGCCACCTCCACCGGCTCCGGCACTGCGACTGATGCGGCGGCGCGGGCCTCGACCCGTGCGGTGACCTCCCAGTCGGCCGCCACCTCCTGGATCGGCATCGTGGCGGTCGCCACGATCATCGGTGCGCTGGCACTGGCCGCGCTGCTGCGTGCGAGGCGCACGGCGTGACCGGTCCGGTCGACACCGTCGTGTCCGTCGGGTCCGTCGGTGCCCGCCCCGATGGACGACGACGCATCGCCTCGCGACGCATGCTGCATCCCGGGGCCTGGTGGATCTGGGCCACGGCCCTCGCCGCCGCGGCCCTGCGCACCACCAACCCCCTGCTGCTCGGCCTGATCCTCGCCGTCGTCGCCCATGTGGTCATGGCCCGACGCACCGATGCCCCCTGGTCGCGATCCTTCGGCGGATTCCTGCGCATCGGTGTGTTCGTCATCCTCGTCAGGGTGGTGTTCCAGATGCTGTTCGGTGTGCGCATCGACGGCACCACGCTGTTCTCGATCCCCTCGGTCACGCTGCCGTCCTGGGCGGCGGGGGTGAGTCTCGGTGGTCCGGTCACCCTCGAGGCCCTCATCGGCGCCGCCTGTCAGGGTCTGCGGCTCGCCGTGGTCATCGCCTGTTTCGGCGCCGCCTCCTCGTTGTGCAGCCCCTATCGGATGCTGCGGGCGCTCCCTTCGGCGCTCTACGAGGCCGGCGTGGCGATCACCGTGGCGCTCACCTTCGCCCCGCAGGCCGCCATCGTGTCGCGCCAGGTGCGCGAGGCCCGTCGTCTGCGCGGTCGCACCGATCGCGGACCGGCGGCCTGGCTCGGATCCGCGATGCCGGTGCTGGAGGGGGCGCTCGAACGATCGGTGGCGCTGGCCGCCTCGATGGATGCTCGTGGGTACGGCCGCCGCGGCGTCACCTCCCGACGTCTGCGTCGTGCCATCTCGGCCACCCTGCTGCTCGGACTCTGCGCCATCGCCGTCGGCGCCTACGGCCTGCTCGACGACACGGTGCCGGCCATGCTGCGCCTGCCACCGTTGATGCTCGGGGCGGCGGCGCTCACCGCCGCGCTGGTGCTCAGCGGTCGTCGCCTCGAGCGCACCCGGTACCGCGCCGATCCGTGGTCGACACCGGAGTGGATCGTGGCATCCAGTGGTGTGGTCGCCCTCATCACCATGATCGTCGCCGGGCGCAACGGCGCCGCCCTCGAGTTCTCGGTCTACCCGTTGGCGGCACCGTCGTTCCTGGCCCTGCCCACCGTCGGCATCCTCCTGGCGCTGCTTCCGGCGCAGTTCGCGCCTCGACCGGCGCTCGCCGCTCCCGCCGAGTTCGAGGTGGCGGCGTGATCCGGTTCGATCAGGTCTCGTTCACCTATCCCGACGCCGCCGCGCCCACGCTGGTCGAGGTGGACTTCACCGTTCCCGAGGGCGAGCTGTGTCTGGTGGTCGGTGAGACCGGTTCGGGCAAGTCCACGCTGCTGCGCGCCGTGAACGGTCTGGTGCCGCGGTTCTCGGGAGGACTGCTCACCGGTGTGGTCTCGGTGGGCGGGCGCAGCACGGCGCAGGTGCCACCGCGGGAACTGGCCGATGTGGTGGGCATGGTCGGTCAGGATCCCGCCGCCGGCTTCGTCACCGATGTGGTCGAGGACGAGCTCGCCCATGTCATGGAGAACCTCGGCGTCGCTCCCGATGTGATGCGGCGGCGGGTCGAGGATGTCCTCGACCTGCTCGGCCTCCACGATCTCCGGAGTCGGCCGCTCTCCACCCTCTCGGGGGGTCAGCAGCAGCGGGTGGCCATCGGCGCGGTGCTCACCGCCGGTCCCCGGGTGCTCGTGCTCGATGAACCCACCTCGGCGCTCGACCCGGCGGCGGCCGAGGAGGTCCTCGCCGCCATCACCCGGCTCGTGCACGATCTCGGCATCACCGTGCTCATGGCCGAGCATCGTCTGGAGCGGGTCGTGCAGTACGCGGATTCGGTGGTGTTCGTGCCCGGCGACGGTGCGCCGGTCGTCATCGGCGATCCCAGTGGTGTGCTCGCCGGCTCCACCGTCGTGCCCCCGGTCATCGAACTCGGTCGACTGGCGGGTTGGTCGCCGCTTCCGCTGTCGGTGCGCGACGCCCGCCGGGCCGCCGCCGGACTGCGCGAACGACTGCTCCCGCTGCGGCCCCCCACCACGCCGGTGGCCACCGATGGTGGTCTGGTCGCCGAGGTGTGTGGTCTGCACGCCACCTACGGATCGGTGGTCGCCCTCGACGGCATCGACCTCGAGGTGCACGCCGGCGAGGTCATGGCGCTCATGGGCCGCAACGGCGCCGGCAAGTCCACACTGCTCAACCATCTCGTCGGTCTGCGGGCGCCCCAGCGCGGCGCGGTCCGAGTCCTCGGGGCCGAGCCCCATCGTCAGTCGGCCCGTGAGGTCATCCGCGCCGCCGGGCTCGTGCCCCAGGACAACGGCGTGCTGCTCTACCACGACACCGTGGCCGCCGAGTGCGTGGCTGCGGATCGCGACGCCGATCTCGCGCCCGGCACCACCCGAGCGGTGCTCGACCGACTCGTCCCCGGTGTCGATCAGCGCGCCCACCCCCGCGATCTCTCCGAGGGACAGCGTCTCGCCCTCGCCCTGGCCATCGTCCTCGGCGCCGAGCCGGCGCTGGTGCTCCTCGACGAGCCCACCCGCGGTCTGGACTACGCCGCCAAACAGCGCCTCATCACCATGCTGCGCACGCTCGCCGCCGAGGGTCGTGCTGTGGTGCTGGCCACCCATGATGTCGAGGTGGTCGCCGCGGTCGCCCATCGGGCGGTGGTGCTGGCTGACGGTGAGGTCGTGGCCGACGGCGACGCCCGCGATGTCGTGGTGCATTCACCGGTGTTCGCACCGCAGATCGCCAAGGTGCTCGCTCCCGAGACCTGGATGAACGTCGATGAGGTGCGCGAGGCGCTGGCCGCCCTCGAGGAGCGATCCTGATGGGCGTGGCCGGCACGGTGCCGCTGCGCCGACGCGCCACGGTGCTGCTCATCGCCGCCTCGCTGCTCGGCATCGTGGCGTTCGGGTGGCCGTTGTTCGCCAGTCCGACCAGCGCCGTCGATCTCGCCCACTCCGGTGATGCCCCCTGGATCTTCGTGGTGCTGGTGCCGCTGCTGCTCGGAGTGCTGCTGGCGGAGCTGGCCGACGGTGCCCTCGATGCCAAGGCCGTCGCCCTGCTCGGGGTGCTGGCGGCCTGCGGCGCCGCGCTGCGGCTGCCCAGCGGGGGAGTGGCCGGGTTCGAGCCGGTGTTCTTCCTGCTGGTCCCGGCCGGGCGGGTGCTGGGCCGCGGGTTCGGGTTCGTGCTCGGAGCGCTCACCCTGTTCGTGTCGGCCCTGCTCACCGGCGGCGTCGGTCCGTGGCTGCCGTTCCAGATGTTCGGCGCCGCCTGGATCGGGTTCTTCGCCGGCTGTCTCCCGCCGCTGCGGGGCCGTGCCGAGGTCCTGATGCTCGCCGCCTACGGGGCCGTGGCCGCGCTCGGCTACGGGCTGGTGCTGAACCTGTGGTTCTGGCCCTTCGCCACCGGTGAGACCTCGTCGATCTCCTATGTCCCCGGTGCCGGGCTGCTCGACAACCTCGGTCGGTTCTGGGCGTTCCACCTGACCACCTCGTTGGGGTTCGATCTTCCCCGCGCCGTGTTCACCGCGGTGTTCCTGCTCATCGCCGGGCGCCCCGTGCTCGGCGCGCTGCGCCGGGTGTCGCGTCGCGCCGCCTTCGGGGCGCCGGTCACCTTCGCTCCGGCCGAACCGATGGTCCGATGAGCGACGCCGGCGCCGACATCGACCGACCCTCGGTCCTGGTCACCCGTCCGCTGCCCGCCCCCGGTGTCGAACTGCTCGAGGCGGCGGGTCTCCGGGTGACGGTCAGTGACCAGGATGGCCCCATCGCCCCGGAGGCCCTGCGGGCCGGCGTCGCCGACGCCGACGCGCTGCTGTGCATGCTCACCGATCGGATCGACGCGGAGCTGCTGGATGCCGCACCGCGTCTGCGGGTCATCGCCAACTACGCCGTCGGGTTCGACAACATCGATGTGGTCGAGGCCCGACGGCGCGGCATCGAGGTCACCACCACGCCCGATGTGCTCACCGAGGCCACCGCCGATCTCACCTGGGCTCTGCTGCTGGCCACCGCTCGCCGTCTGGGTGAGGGTGAGCGGCTCATCCGCGCCGAGGCCTGGCGGGGCTGGGGTCCCGATCAGCTGCTCGGGCAGCCGATCGCCGGGCGGGTGCTCGGCATCGTCGGCATGGGCGCCATCGGTCGGGCGGTGGCCCGGCGCGCGCTCGGCTTCGACATGAGGATCCTCTACTGCAATCGGCACCGGGTCGATCCCGCCATCGAGGAGGCGCTCGGGGCGCGCCATGTCCCGCTCGACGAGCTGCTCGCCTCCTCCGATGTGGTCAGTCTCCACGCGCCGCGCACCCCCGAGACCCATCACCTCATCGACGCCGCCGCCCTGGCCCGCATGAAGCCCACGGCCATCCTCGTCAACACCGGCCGTGGCACGCTCATCGATGAGCCCGCTCTCGTCGAGGCCCTCCGGCAGGGCCGTCTCGCCGGCGCCGGGCTCGATGTGTTCGAGCACGAGCCACAGCTCGCCCCCGGCCTCGCCGAGCTCGACAACCTGGTGCTCGCCCCGCATCTCGGTTCGGCCAGCACCGAGGCCCGCGCCGCCATGGTGCGTCTCTGCAGCGGCAACATCATCGAGGTGCTGGCCGGACGTCCGGCGCTCACCCCGGCGCCGGTCAGTCGGTGAGGTACGCCGCGGTGCGCTCCTCGCACCAGCGCCACAGGCGGTAGTGCTCGCCGGCCGGCGTGGCGGTCCAGGGGAGCCGACACGTCGATCGCTGCCGTCGGTCCAGCCACAGCGCGCCGCCGGGACCGAGCTCGGCGACGGGTGCGGCGGCGAGCCACACGAGCGTGTCGGCGCCGGCGTCGGCATCGCGCAGCAGGGGTCGGGTGAGGCGATGGAAGGTCGGCAGCGCCTCGACCACCCCGGGGGTGTCGGCCCATCCGGGATGCATGGTGTGGAACTGCACGGCCGGTCCGACCCGGCGGGTCCATTCCCGGGCGAGCTCGACCTGGGCCCGCTTGGCCCGTGCATAGGCCCGCACCCCGTCGTAGTGGGCGTCATCCATCTCGAGATCGGCGACCGAGAGACGCTCGGCGTACATGCCACCCGAGGTCACGGTGAGCACGCGTCCGGTGGCGGTGCGCAGCTGGTCGAGCAGCAGCGTGGTGAGCAGGAACGGACCGAGCACCTGAGCGGCCACCGTCATCTCGTGGCCCTGGGGTGACACGGCCCGTGATCGCAGCAGGGCGCCGGCGTTGTGGATCAGCACATCGACCTGTTCATGGAGTGAACCGATCTCATCGGCGGCCCGACGCACCTGATCGAGATCGGCGAGATCGGCGAGGCCGGTGGTGACGGTGAAGGACTGCTCGACGAGACGGTCGCGCACGGTGCCGACCCGGCCCGGATCGCGTCCGATGAGATGCAGGGAGGCGCCGAGGGCGCCGAGGCGCATCGCCGTGGCCAGCCCGATGCCCGAGGTGAACCCGGTGAGCACCACGACCCGACCGTCGAGCCGGGGGAGGGCGGCGTCATCCCAGTCCATCAACGACCGACGGAGGTCGAAACCGATCCGGCTCCAGCTGGGGACGACGGCGAGTTCGAGTGCGCTGTCGACGACCGAGGCGATCCTGCGCCGGTCGATCACGACCGGGTGCGGGTGGACTTCACCGCCAGATCCTCGAAGGCGGCGATCATACTGGCCGCGTCGGAGGAGACGGCATCGGCACCACAGGTCCCGCTGTCGGCGTCGATGGCCCGACCGCCGAGCACCACCGGACATCCCACGTCGTGGTGGATGAGTTCGATGGTGTCCTCGATGGCTGCCTCGTTCTCGCTGCGGGTGGCGCAGATCCCGGCGGCGATGAGGTCGTCCACCGAACCGAGTGCGTCGAGGAAGGACTGCGACGGGGTGTTGGCGCCGAGATCGATGACGTTGAAGCCCTGACCGCGCAGCAGGTCGCTGGCCATGGCGCTGGGCACGGCGTGATGGTCACCCTGGGGTGCACCGATCACGATGGTGCCGCGCTTGCGGCCGGGTCGGTTGAACCGCGGTCCGAGCCGTCCGATGACGCGCTGGGTGACCACCGAGGCCCGGTGCTCCTCGGCCACGGTGACCCGTCCGGCGGCCCATTCGTCGCCGATGTGGCGAAGAGCCGGCGCCAGCACCTCGAGATAGATCTCCCGTGGCTCGGTGCCCGAGGCGAGGGCTGATTCGATGATCGTCCACGCCCCGTTCTCGTCACCGACCAGCAGACGGTCCTCGAGCCGCTGGTGGTAGTCCACCCGGGCGATCCGCCCCGCCCGTTCGCCGGCCGGGGCGCTGGCCTGGGTGCTGAAGGTCTCGAGATCGGTCAGCGAGACCCGCCATTCGCCCCCGACCTTGACCGCGTCGAGCCGCCCCGTGCGCACGTAGCGGTAGGCGGTCATGTAGTGCACGCCGAGGCGCTCGGCGGCCTCGTTCAGGGTGATCGACTCGTCGGCCATGTCACCTCGTTCCGGGTCGGGGGGGGTGCGACGGGGCCGAACGTAGCGTCGGTCACACCACGGGCCCCTATCGGGCGACGAACTTTCCCGGAGATCGCTCAGGAGGGGCGCAGGCGGTTCATCACCGCCGGGACCGAGGACAGGACCTCGACCGGCAGGGTGCTCTCGAGCCAGTCCCGGTTGCGGCGATGGAGCTCGTCGGTGGGATCGAAGCGGTTGAGCACGACGATGGGGGTGGCCACATGGGCCCCCCGATCGATGGCCTCGAGGCTGAGCCGTACGGCGTTGACCGTGCCCAGACCGGCGTCGGCCACCAGCAGCAGCAGGTCGGGCTGCAGCTCCTCGATGAGCGAGATGGCGTCGCCGTCGCTGGCGTGGGGGGAGCGCACCCCGCCCACGCATTCGACGATGCCGATGTCGGGGGTCGGGACCGGCCAGGTGATCTCGGCGGCGAGATCGGCGATGGTGAACGGGGGTCGACCCAACGAATCGGCCGCCATGGGTGGGGCCATGGGGATGGGCAGCCAGCGATGCCGGGGGCACACATCGGTGGCCGCCTCACCGGAGGCATCGCCCAGCAGATGGGCGTCGGTGAGCGCATCGTCGGGATCGAACGACTGCACCGGCTTGCGCGCGGCGACGTCGCGACCCTCGGCGCGCAGTTCGCGCAGCAGACGCGCCGCCACCCAGGTCTTGCCGATCTCGGTGGCGGTGCCCGCGACCACGATGAGACGACGGGGACGGGATGGGGACATCAGCGGTCGCTCCTGGTGAGTGCGAGTTCATCGAGCGCGTCACGGAGACGATCGATCTGGTCGTCAGTATGGATCGCGCTCAGCGCGATGCGCAGCCGACTGGCGCCGGCCGGCACCGAGGGGGGGCGGATGGCGGGAACGAGCAGACCCCGGGCGAGCAGCGCCTCAGCCGCTCCGACCGCGGCGCGCTCGTCGCCCAGCACCACCGGGATGATCGGTGTGGGATGTCCCGGACGGATGCGGTCCACGAGCATGCGCAGCCGGCTCCGCAGCTGCTCGCCCTCGGTGCTGTCGACGATGGCCAGCGCGGCCCGGGCTGCCGCGGCGTCGGCGGGACTGGGTGCGGTGGTGAAGATGTAGGAGCGGGCCCGGTTCACGAGCAGGTCGATCATGTCCTGCGGCCCGGCGACGAACCCACCGACCGCCCCGAGCGTCTTCGACAGGGTGCCGACCTGCAGCACGGTGGCGGATCCCACGGTCGGGACCTCCTGCAGCACCGAATGCGCCTCATCGAGCACCAGCAGGGCGTCGTGTCGGGTGCACAGCTCGATCAGGTCGGGGACCGATGCGATGTCCCCGTCCATCGAGAAGGCGACGTCGGTGACCACGATGCAGCGCTCGTGGGTCCGGGCCCGCAGTCCGGCGTCGAGGGCGTCGAGATCGAGATGCTCGAGGATGTGGATCTCGGCGCCGTTGGCCCGGGCCAGTCGACAGCCGTCGACGATCGAGGCGTGGTTGAGGGCATCGGAGAAGATGTGCACGCCGCGCTGCCCGAAGGTGGCGAGCACGCCGAGGTTGGCGGCGAAGCCGGTGGGGAACACGATGGCGGCCTCGGTGCGGCGCCAGTGGGCCAGCGCCTCCTCCAGCTCGTGATGCACCGGTCGCGAGCCGACCACCAGTCGTGAGGCGCCGCTGCCGGCGCCCCAGCGTTCGATGGCCGCCGCTGCGGCGCTGCGCACCGAGGGGTGCTGGGTGAGGCCCAGATAGTCGTTCGAGGCGAACGACACGACCTCGAGTCCGGCCTCCACGAGGGTGCCGGTGGGGCCGGCGGCGTCGAACGATCGCGGGGCGCGCCACTGATCGATCCGGTGGATGTGGTCGATCTGATCCTCGGTCCAGCGAGTCCAGCGACCGGGGGAGCTCACGGGCCGCAGACCTCGTCGATGGCCTCGCCGAGCACGCCGACGATGCGGTCGATCTCCTCGGGGGTGGAGGTGAGGATGGGCATGAGGACCACGACATCGCCGAGCGGGCGCAGCAGCACCCCGCGTCGCACCGCCGCGGCGCAGATGCGGCGCCCCCAGCGCAGTCCATCGGTCGGTGGGTCCATCTCGACACCGACCATGAGGCCGCGCTGACGGATGGCGCCGATCGCCGGGTGCCGCTCGGCCAGGGTGGCGAGGCCGGCGGCGAGCTGCGCGGCGCGGGCCCGCACATTGGGCAGCACCTCGAGCTCGTCGAACAGCTGCAGATGGCGGCGGGCCACGGCGGCGGCCAGTGCGTTCCCCGAGAAGGAATGGCCGTGGTAGAGCGTCATCTCGCTGAGATCGGGTCCGAGGAAGGCCTGATGGACCCGGCGGGAGGCCACGGTGGCGGCCATGGCGAGATAGCCGCCGGTGAGGCCCTTGCCGATGCACATGATGTCGGGCCGGATGGCGCACTGGTCCGAGGCGAACAGCGTGCCGGTGCGTCCGAACCCGGTGGCGACCTCATCGGCGATCAGCAGCACGTCCTGCTCGCGACAGGCCTCGGCGACGCGCTCGACCGACTGGGGATCGGTGATCCACATCCCCACCGCGCCCTGCACGAGGGGCTCGATCACCACCGCGGCGAGTTCATGGGCATGGCCGGCGATGAGCGAGACCGCGGTGTCGGCCCAGCCCGGATCGTCGTAGCCCGGAGCGCGCAGCACCGGGAACCGCAACGGGTCGAACACATCGGTGCCGAACCCGCCGGCACCCACCGAGATCGAGCCGATGGTGTCGCCGTGGTAGGCGCCGCCGAGCGCCAGGTACCGGGTGCGCCCGGTGATCCCCTGGTTGGTCCAGAACTGGAAGGCGATCTTCAGCGCCTGCTCCACGGCGGCGGCGCCGTCGGAGGCGAACAGGAAGTGCGGCTCGCTGACCGGCACCCGCGGGGCGAGCGCCTCGGCCAGCTCGATCGTGGCCACGTTGCCGTTGCCGAGCAGCGTGGAATGGGCGACGCGGTCGAGCTGATCGCGGGCGGCCCGGTCGAGTTCGGGCACCCGATGACCGAGGGTGGTGACCCACAGCGAGGAGATGGCGTCGAGGTAGCGCCGGCCGTCGACATCGATCAGTTCGCGACCTTCGGCGGCCTCCACGATGACCGGTGCGTTGTCCGCATAGGCGGCCATCTGGGTGAACCCGTGCCAGACCACGGCGGCATCGCGGGCGACCCATTGGTCGTGCCGGGAGGTCAGGGTGGGTCTCGACCCGGCGGGGGTGCTCGTCGGTTCGGCGTCGTTCACCGGAGAAGCATCCCACCCGGAGCGGTCTCGGAGCGACGGCGACGCCACTGCTCGATCTCGAGGCCCATGGGGGTGGAGGGGGGACCGGCCACGAACGGCCAGATCTCCTCGGCCAGCCGCCGCCAGTTCCCCGTGGCCATGAGATCGCCGAACATGGCGTAGAGGCCCAGGTTGATGCGCTGGATGATGACGAAACTGGGCGGGACGTTGGCCGCCTTCTGGATGGCGGCGAAGGGACCACTGGTGTCGAAGATGCGCCGGACGGTCTCCGAGCTGAACTCCGGGGTGATCGTGTACACGCCGTCGGCCTCCACGAAGTCGTAGAAGTGACGGAGGTACTCGAAGACCTCCACGTCGGTGACCTCGAGACCACTGGGAAGCAGGCCGAGCCGCTCGACCGTGGCACGGAACCTCGCCGGCACGGGATCGATGACGATGTGGCGGATCATCTCACCGAAGTCCTCGAGCTCGCCCGGGGTGAACCGCTTGACCAGACCGAAGTCGAGGAAGGTGACCTGACCACCGGGGCGGAACAGATAGTTGCCGGGATGCGGATCGCCGTTGAACGCCGCCAGCCCGAACAGGCTGCCGAAGGCGAAGCGGTAGATCGTCTCCGCGGTGAGGTTCTTCTCCTGCTGGCTCCAGGTCAGCACCTCGTCCCATTCGACGCCGTCGGCCAGTTCGGTGGTGAGCACCCGTGCCGTGGACAGCTCGTGGAAGACCTCGGGCACATGGATGTACGGATGATCGCGGTAGTGCAGTCCGAAGAGGTCCTGGTTGCGGGCCTCCTGGGCGTAGTCGAGCTCCTCGACGAGTCGTTCGCGCAGCTCGGCCACGATGCTGCGATGCTCGAGGCCGGGGAACAGCTGACCGAGACCGGCGAACAGCAGTCCGGCGTTGTCGAGATCCGAGGCGATGGCTCGGGCGATGCCTGGGTACTGCACCTTGACCGCCACCGCCCGACCGTCGTGGGTCATGGCCCGATGCACCTGACCGATGGAGGCCGACGCGATGGGCACGGGGTCCCACTCGGCGAACACCACCTCGGGCGCCGCCCCGAGCTCCTCGATGATGACCCCGGCGGCGAGCTCGGCACTCATCGGCGGGGCGTTCTGCTGCAGCTGGGCCAGCACCGTGCGCACATGATCGGGCAGGCCCTGGTCGAGGTAGCTCGCCATCTGCCCGACCTTCATGAGGGCGCCCTTCATGTGGCCGAGGGTCTCGGCGATCTGCTCGGCGGTGCGCATCTCGAACTCGGTGTCGAGATGGCCGCGTCGGCCGGCATCGGCGAACACCCGGCGGGCTCGGTGGCGGGCGTAGGAGCCACCGGTGCGCAGGCCGAGCAGTGCCAGGCGCAGGTTGCGGCTCGCCCGCGCCCCATGGCGCACCGGGCCGGTGCCGGCACCGCCTCGGCGCCGACCGGAGCGCACCATCAGCAGGATCGAGGTGCCGAGGGCGCCGAGGGCGGCGAGGACGACCAGCGGACCCTTGGTCCGACGCCGGATGCGGGGGGAGCGCGCGCGGGTCACGGCCGCACGCTACGGGTGCAGGGACGTCCGGGCGCAGTCGGGACGGGACGGGCCCGCCCCGGTAGCGTGCGGACACGGGAGGAGAACCCATGATCGTCACCACCGCCCAGGGCCCCATCGAGGGCATCGAACGTCGCGGCATCTGGCAGTTCCGCGGCATCCCCTATGCCGCACCCCCCGTCGGGGCGCGCCGCTTCCGCGCCCCGGAGCCGCCCGAGCCTTGGGAGGGCGTGCGGTCGGGCGCCAGCTTCGGCGCCACCTCCTGGGCCGAGCCCGGAGGGGTCACCGCACTGCTCGGTGACGAGGCCCCCGGCCACGACGAGGACTGTCTCCATCTCAACGTGTTCACCCCGGGCTGCGACGACGCCGCCCGACCGGTCATGGTCTGGATCCACGGCGGCAGTTTCACCGCCGGATCGGGGTCCACCCCCTGGTACGACGGCACCGCCCTGGCCATCCGGGGCGATGTCGTGGTGGTCACCATCAACTATCGGCTCGGGGCGCTGGGGTTCCTCTGGCTCGGCGATCTCGACGATCGCTATCGGTCGAGCGGCATGAACGGCATCCTCGATCAGGCGGCGGCGCTGGCCTGGGTCCGGCGCAACATCGCCGCCTTCGGGGGCGATCCCGACAACGTCACCGTGTTCGGTGAATCGGCCGGCGCCATGAGCGTCTCCACGCTGCTGGCCACGCCGGCAGCCGCCGGACTGTTCCATCGGGCGATCGCCCAGAGCGGTGCGGCCGAGCACGTCTCCTCCACCGAGGTCGCCTCCGGTGTCACCGCCGCGATCATGGCCGACCTCGGCGTCGGGTCGATCGAGGAACTGCTGGCCGTGCCGCCGGCGGCCCTGGTCGAGTCGGGCACTCGCATCGACGCCGCCAGTCATCAGGAACCCGGTCGGGCTGCGGCCATCACCGGGTCGCTGCCGCTGATCTTCCAGCCGGTCATCGACGGTGCGTGGTTGCCCGAGGATCCGCTGCAGGCGGTGCGTGCCGGTCGGGCCGCCGATGTTCCGCTGCTCATCGGCACCAACCTCGACGAATGGGATCTGTTCCGTCTCGGCGGTTCCGGCGTCATCGCCGATGAGCAGCTCGCCGAACGCTTCGCCGCCGTGTTCGATGACGCCGAGACCGCCATCGCCCGCTACGCCGCCTCGCGTCCCGGGGCCACCCCCGGTGACCTGTGGAGTGCCGTGCTCACC
Organism: Acidobacteriota bacterium; assembly: GCA_018969405.1. Lineage (GTDB taxonomy): Bacteria > Actinomycetota > Acidimicrobiia > Acidimicrobiales > Acidimicrobilacustridaceae > Acidimicrobilacustris. Next base: position 9,201 of record JAGWYK010000022.1, on the reverse strand, counting down.
GATGCCACCTTCCGCATCCCCGCCATCCGTCTCATCGAGGCCCGCGCCGCTGCAGGTGCACCCACCTATCAGTACCTGTTCACCTGGGCGAGCCTCGCCTTCGACGGCGCCCTCGGGTCCTGTCACGCCCTCGAGATCCCCTTCGTGTTCGGTGTGCTCGACAACCCCGCCACGGAGATGATCATGGGTCTCGCTCCCGGTCCCGAGCACCACGAGCTCTCGGCGGTCATGCAGCAGAGCTGGATCTCCTTCGCCCGCCACGGTCACCCCGGTCATGCCGATCTGCCGAGCTGGCCGGTGGCCGATGCCACCACCTGGCCGACCATGCGCTTCGACCTCGAGCGCGCCCTGGTCCATGACCATGACGCCGAGCAGCGCCGACTGTGGGACGGCATCCTGTGAGTCGACCCATCGCCATCGTGCTGTTCTCCGGTGGCCTCGACTCCACGACCTGTCTGGCCATCGCCCGTGCCGAAGGCTTCACCCCGGTGGCGCTGAGCTTCCGCTACGGCCAGCGCCACACCGTCGAACTGGAGTGTGCCGCGAGCCTCGCCGCCGAGGCGGGGGTGGAACACATCATCTCGGACATCGATCTGGCCGCCTTCGGGGGCTCGGCGCTGGTCGACCCGACCATCGCCGTGCCTCATGAGGGAGACGACAACGCCGCCGACAGCGCCATCCCGGTCACCTATGTGCCCGCCCGCAACACCATCTTCCTCAGCATCGCCATGGCGGTGGCCGAGGTGCGCGGTGCCGATGACATCTTCATCGGCGTGAACGCCGTCGACTACTCGGGGTATCCCGACTGCCGCCCCGAGTTCATCGAGGCCTTCGCCACCATGGCTGCCCTCGCCACCCGACGCGGTGTCGAGGGGACACCGCTGCGCATCCACACCCCGCTCATCGACCTCTCCAAGGGCGAGATCATCCGACGTGGACTCGCCCTCGGTGTCGACTACGGGCGCACCTCGACCTGTTACGACCCGGCGCCCGACGGTGGGGCCTGCGGCACCTGTGAGGCCTGCGGGCTGCGAGCGCGCGGGTTCGCCGAGGCCGGTGTGGCCGACCCGACGCGGTACCGGCGCGCCGGCTGAGCCTGCGCCGACTACGCGGCCGGGGCACCGATGACGGCGAGCGCCTCGTCGATGTGCTTCTTCGGGGAGAACTGTGAGGAGAACCGTCGGCGCACGATGCCCTCGGGGTCGATCACATAGGTGACGCGCCCCGGGATCACGCCGAGTGTGCGACCCACACCCCAGTCGCGCCGCACGGTGCCGCCGACATCGGCCAGCAGGGTGAAGGGCAGACGGTGCTTGTCGGCGAAGGCCCGATGCGACTCGACCGAGTCCGAGCTGATGCCGATCACGGTGGCGCCGGCGTCGGTGAAGGCCTCATGGCTGTCGCGGAACGAGCACGACTCGGCGGTGCAGCCGGGGGTGTCGTCCTTCGGATAGAAGTACACGACCACCCAGGCGCCGCGCAGCGACGACAGGGTGACGGTGGTGCCGTCCTGATCGGGCAGGGAGAAGTCGGGCGCGGGGGAACCTTCGGTGACGGTCATGGACGGTGTCAGCACCGGCGGACACCGATCTATTCCGCCTGCAGCAGCGGCGGGAACAGTTGCCGCCCCCGGCCGACGGGCGGGTACCGTGTCCGGATGCCGGTCATCGCCGTGGTGAACCAGAAGGGTGGGGTGGGCAAGACCACCGTGGCGCTCGGTCTCGCCTCGGCGGCGGCCGCCCGCGGGGCCTCGGTGCTGGTCATCGATCTCGATCCCCAGGCCAACGCCACCTCCGGACTCGGCCATTGGAAACCCACCCCGACCGTCGACGACGCCCTCGCCGTCGACCGGCCCGGAGGCATCGCCGCACTCGTGCTGCCATCCACCTGGGAGATCCCCGGTGGGTCCGTGCCCGGCGTCGTGGCCGGCACCGACGCCCTCGCCACCCGCGAGCCGCAGCTGGCCAACGATCCCATCGGCGCCCAGGACCGCCTCGCCATGGCGCTGGCCGGTCATGGTCGCGACATCGTCATCATCGACTGTCCCCCCTCCCTCGGCCTGCTCACCATCAACGGGCTCTTCGCCGCCGATCGTGCCCTCATCGTCACCGAACCCGGGGCCTGGGCCTCCGATGGTGTCGAGCAGATCCAACGCACCATCTCGCGCATCGCCCAGCGTCGTCCCGATGGTCTCGCCGTCGCCGGCATCGCCGTGAACCGCCTCGGCCGCACCCGCGACGCCCACTACTGGCACACCCAGCTGCTCGAGCAGTACGGCGATCAGGTGCACCCGCCGGTGCATCTGCGGGCGGCGGTGGCCGAGGCCTCGGCCCAGTCCATGCCCATCCATGGGGTGAGCCGCTCCGGTGCCGCCGAGGCCGCCCGCGAGTTCGATGTATTGCTCGACGCCGTCGCCCCCGAGCTCGCCGTCGGTCTCGCCACCGCCATCGCCACCGGCGCCGCCACTGTCGCCAGCCCTGCCGAGACCACCGACCCGGGGAGCATCTGATGGCCGGTTACAACCCGCAACGCACCCGTCCCCGTCCGGGGCTCGCGCCCGATGCACCGGCTCCGGTGGACTCCCTGCTCGACGGACCGGTCGAGGTCCCGGCAGTCGAGGTTCCGGCGGTCGAGGTTCCGACGGTCGAGAGCCCTGCCGCGGAGCGCCCCGATGCGCATGCACCGCCCGTCGAGGCCCCAGTGGTCGACGCAGCGGTCACCCCGGTGATCGAGGCCCCGGCCCCGGTGGCCGCACCGATCTCGGTGCCCGACGCGCCCTACATCCCCACCGCCCCCTCCGACGCCCAGCGCTCGCGGTCGCGGGCCATCCTGCTCGGCCTGGTCGCCCTCGGTGCTGTGGTGGCCATGGTCGTGCTGCGGCGCCGTCGCCGCTGAACTCCTCGTCGGAGCGGTTCAGGCGGTGGGTCCACCGCCGTCGCCGTCGAGCAGGTGATGGGTGAGCGCGTCGATGACCATGTCGTCCACGCCGATGCTGTGCACGTAGCCGAGCACCGACCCGTGCTCGGCGCGCACATGGGCGAGGAAGTTCCTCATGGCCTCGGGCGGAGTGGCCATGTAGGGCGAGGGCTGGGAGGTCATGGCGGTCCAGGTCTCGGGACGTTCGGTGGCCAGTCGTTCCATGAGCGCGTCCATCGAGCGGGCCGTGCGGTGGTAGTCGGCGATGATGATCGACTCCTCGACCCCGAGCAGCGACAGCAGGATGGCGGCCAGCACGCCGGTGCGGTCCTTGCCGGCGGCGCAGTGGAACACGGCCGGGACCCGTGCCGGTTCGGCCAGCGTGGTGAGTGCCGCCGCCAGGGCCGGGGCGCCGACGGTCAGCATGTCGATGTAGAGGTCCCCGAGCACCTGGGCGGCGTCGGCCTCGGGATCCAGATCGGCGGGTTCCCACACCAGACCGAGCACGGGCATGTGGTGGTGGGTGATGCCGAGGTGGTCGGCCTCGATGCGACCCTCGTCGAGTTCCGATCGGGTGCGCAGATCGAGCACCGTGCGGATGCCGAGATCGCGAAGTTGTGAGAGTTCGTCATCGTCCATGCGATGGAGCGCGTCGGCGCGGAACAGGGTGCGCCAGCGCACGGTGCGACCATCGATGGCGCGGTAGCCGCCGAGATCGCGGAAGTTGAACGTGCCCCGGAAGTGCAGCTGACGATCGGGATGGTCGGCGGTCGCTCCGGGGGACGTGGTCACGCCCGGAGGCTAGGGGTGGGGAGTGGTGGCTCACAACCGGTGATGACGCGACCGCGCCCGCATCGGAGATCAGGATCGGCTGCGCTCGACCAGGACGGGGCAGGGTCCGGTGTGCACGACCTTCATCGTGGTGCTGCCGAGCGCGGTGCGACCGAGACCGGTGCGTCCGTGGGTGGCCATGGCGATCATGGCGGCGGGCTGCTGCTCGGCGAAGGCGATGATGGCCGCTGCGGCATCGGTGCCGACCAGATGCTGGTGCTCGGCCTCACCGCCCTCGCTGCGGAAGAACCCCACCGATGCCGCTCCCGCTCGGCGGAGGTCCTCGTCGTGGTCGTCACCACCGGGGGCGCCCACGGTGACCACCACGACCCGCAGGTCGAGGGCCCGGGAGAAGCGCGCCGCGGTGGGCAGGATCATGGCCGATCGGGGTGAGCCGTCGACGGTGACGACCAGCGTGCCGCCCGTCGATGGCGCACCGCTCGACGGCGCACCGCCCGATCCCTTGGGTCCGAGAAGCACCACGGCGGTGTCGATCCGTTTGAGGAGGTCCTCGGCCACCGAACCGAGCAGGGCCCGGCCGATGCCGGAACGACCATGGGTGGCCATGACCACGACATCGCCCGGGGTGCGCAGGGCATCGGTGATGGCGGTGGCCGGGAAGGTGTCGGGGACGACCGCGGTGGTGCAGGGGGCATCGAGCATGGCGGCGTTGGCGGCGAGATAGCTCTCGAGATCGGCCACGGTGCTGCCCCAGCCCGAGGTGAGCAGGGTGATGGGACTGTCGAGTGCGGCGCTGATGCGGGCCGCCACCGGCAGCGCCGATTCGGACAGATCGGAGCCGTCGAGCGGCACGATCACAACCCCACTGCCACCTCCGGCGCCACCTCCGGCGCGGGGATCGGATGATGCGGAGTCCATGACGATGACGCTCCCACGGACATCCGAGGGCGTCAACCCCGCCCTCGTCGGATCCGCCCGGATGGGGTGGATCAGGTGGGCAGCAGCACCACGGCGTCGACCCCGCCTCCGGGGGCGGCCCGCAGCTCCGCGGTTCCCCCATCGGCCTCCGCCAGTTTCCTCACGATGGCCAGACCGAGTCCGCTGCCGCCGAGCTCGCTGCGGGTGGCGTCGGCCCGCCAGAAGCGATCGAAGGCATGGGCCCGCTGCTCGTCGGTCATCCCCGGTCCCTGATCGACCACATGCACCGCGACCAGTCGGTCGGTGCCGCGCAGCTCGATCGAGGCGCGCACCATCAGCGAGGCCCCCTCGGGGGAGAGGTCGAGGGCGTTGGCGATGTAGTTGTCGAGGATCTGTCCGAGATGGTCCGGGTCGACACGGGCGATGAGCGGTGTGGGAACGGCGATGAGGGTGACCCTGCGCTCATCGGCGATGGGATCCCAGATGGTGAGTCGTTCGGCGATGATCGGCCCGATGGGGACGGCGTCGGGTTCGGTGCGTTCGGATCGCTCGGCCCGGGCCAGGGCCAGCAGGCCGTCGACCAGCCGCGCCATGCGGAGCACCTCGGCATGTGCTGCATCGATGTCCTCGACCACCGGACCCTCGACCTCGGCCTCGATCATCTCGAGCCGGAGTCGCAGTGCGGTGAGCGGTGTGCGCAGCTGATGCGAGGCGTCGGCCACGAACTGCTCCTGGGCCACGAGGAGATCCTCGAGGCGGCCGGCGGTGGCGTTGAACGAGGAGGCCAGCGCCCGCACCTCGGGGGGACCGTGGCGGGCGTCGGCACGAGCGTCGAGATCCCCGGACCCGATCCGTTGGGCCGCATCGCGCAGATCACCGAGCGGACGGGTGACCCAGCGGGCGATGAGGACCCCGACGATCGAGGCCACCAGCAGCGTGATCGCCCCGGCCAGGCCGAGCAGCCACCAGTACCGGTGCACCCGCTCGTCGACCTGCTTGGTCGAGTAGCTCAGCCGCACCACCCCGACCACCCGGTTGCCCTGGGTGACCGGAACGGCCACGTAGATGAGGCCGGTCCTCAACGACTGCGAGTACCGCGAACCGCTCGCCACCTTCTGCTGGAGCGCTGCGGCCACCTCGGGGCGGCTGGCGAAGTTCACGATGCCGTCGCGCAGGGGGTCGGTGTCGGCGAGCACATCGCCGTTGGCGGCGATGATGACGACGCGGCCCTTGGTGTCCACGCTGTAGTTGAACGCGATGGTGGCCAGTTCGTCGGCGTTGGGCTGTTCCAGCTTGTTCTGCACATAGGACGCCAGCACGAACGCATCCCGTTCGAGTCCGTTGCGCAGTTCGGTCAGCTGGCGGTCGCGGTAGTTGACGGCGAGCGGGACCTCGAGGGCCACGAGCACGAACAACGTGAGGAGGAGGAACGCTCCGAGGAGTCGGAGTCTCACGAATCTGATCGGGGCGAGGAACCGTCGGTGGTGCGCAGTCGGAAGCCCACACCGCGGACCGTCTCGATCAGCCCGGGGTCACCGACCTTCTTGCGCAGCGACGCGATGTGCACATCGAGGGTCTTGGTGGGCCCATACCAGTTCGAGTCCCAGACCTGTTCGAGGATCTCCTCACGGGTGTGGGTGGCTCCCTGATCGGTGGCCAGCAGCGCCAGCAGATCGAACTCCTTGCGGGTGAGCACGATCTCGGTGTCGTCATGGGTGAGGCGTCGCGTGCGCCTGTCGAGGGTGAACCCACCGCTCAGCTGCACGATCGGTTCCTCGGGCTCCTCCTGGGCCCCGACCCGCCGGGTCACGGCGTGGATCCGGGCCACCAGCTCCCGGAAGCCGAAGGGCTTGACCATGTAGTCGTCCGCCCCGAGCTCGAGGCCGAGCACCCGGTCGATCTCCTCGCCCCGGGCCGTGATCACGATGATGGGCACCGCGGAGCTCGCCCGGATGCGACGGCAGACCTCGTACCCGTCGATGTCGGGCAGGCCGAGGTCCAGCAGGACGATGTTGGGGGAGGGGGTTCCGGCGGCGGCGGCGACGGCTCCGAGCCCGGTGGCCTCACGGTGGACGGTGAAGTTCTGGCGTTCGAGACCCTTGGCGAGCGGGGCGGCGATGGCGTCGTCGTCCTCGACCAGAAGCACATGCATGGGTCAGAGGGTGGCACACGGGGGCCGGTGGGTAGGGGGATTTGACCCAACCTTTACCAACCACTGGTTCCCCGCTGGATCGGTGATCCCTACGATGCGGGACATGAATCGACGCCTCGCCCTCACCGTCGCCAGCACCTCCGCCCTCGTGGTCGTCACCGCAGGGGCCGCCATGGCCGCCAACCTCGGCGTGCTCAGCGCCAGCTCGACATCCGGTGTGGGCCAGCTCGACGCCACCCGCGTGGCCGAACTCGCCGTGTCGACCCCGGCCTCGGTCGCCGCCGCCCGAGCCGCCGAGCCCGACGCCTCGGCGAGCGCCCCGACCGCAGCCGTGGCCGGATCCGACCCGGTCGCCTCCACCGGTCCGGAGACGACCCCCGGTCCGGCGCTCCGATCCCAGACGCCCTCGGTGGCCCCCACCACCCCGGCACCCACCCCGACCGCCCCGGTGGCCGAGCCCCCCGTCACCACTCCCACCACGCCGCCCACCACCCACACCGAACCCTCCGAGCATGAGGAGGAGGACGAGTCCGAGGACGACAGCGTCCAGGACGATTCGATCACGGTCGAGCATCCCCATCGCATCGAGGTCGTCACGGTCTCCGAGCACGGCGACTGACCCATGAGTTCCGACGCCCCCGACGCTCCCCGGTCGGAGGCCCGCCCGCCTCGGCGTTCGCGATCCCGCGGCAGCGCGGCACCGGCCTCCCGGGTGCTCACCGCCGGCCTGAGCGTGGCGGCCACCTGCTCGATCTTCACGGCGTTGGCGCTCAACGAGGCGCCACCGGCGCCGAAGGCCTCGGCCGTTCCGGATCCGGCCGCGACGGTGCAGTCCCTGGTCGCCGCCGATGGCACCACCGTCACCACCCCGACGCCCACCGCACCGTCGGCCCCCGTCGGAGCGACGCCGTCGGCGGTCCCCGTCACCGCCGCATCGGGCGGGTCCGGATGGTCCCCGCCGGCGACCGCCGTGCCGGCCCAGGCCTCGCAACCCTCGCAGCCCTCGTCCCCGGCGGTGCCAACGACCCCGGCGGCCCCGGCCACCACGATCGCCCCGGCGCCGGTCCCCACCCCGCCGACCACACCGCCCACCACCGTCGCCCGCACCCGTCCCAGCTGAGATCCCATGATCCAGCGGGTGCATCGGTTCACGGCCATGGGCAGCGCATGCTCGCTCACCATCACCGCCGCTGATGGGGACGCCGCCGAGTCGCTGGCCCTGCGGGCCGAGGCCACCGTCGCCCAGCTCGAGGCGCTCTGGAGCCGGTTCCGGCCCGACAGCGAACTCATGGTCCTCGACGAGCACACCGGTGAGGACTGGGGAGTGGGACCCGACACCTTCGCGCTCATCGCCGCCGCCCTCGAGGCCCATCGACGGACCGATGGACTCTTCGATCCCACACTCCTCGACGCGCTGGTCGCCGCTGGCTACGACCGATCGTTCGATCAACTGGGCGATGGGGTGATCCCCATCGCCGCCCACGGCGACGCCCGTGCGGGCGCCGGGGTGGGACCGGAGCAGATCGGACTCGACCACGAGCGGGCCATGGTCATGCTCCCGGCCGGCCTGCGTCTCGACCTCGGCGGGATCGCCAAGGGTCGGGCCGCCGATGTGGTCGCCGAGCAGCTGCGTCGGCGAGGCGCCATCGGTGCCTGCGTCGACCTCGGGGGTGACATCGTCGTGTTCGGTGCACGGGAGGTCGACGAACCCTGGGGGATCGCCGTCGATGATCCGCAGCGACCGGGTGATGATCTCGCGCTGCTCGTGCTCGAGCAGGGCGCGGTGGCCACCAGTTCGCGGGCCCGACGGCGCTGGGCCACCACCGAGGGTCCGGCCCACCATCTCATCGATCCCCGCACACGACGTCCGGCGGTCACCGATCTGCTCGCGGTGACCGTGGTGGCGGCCGAGGCGATGTGGGCCGAGGTGTTCGCCAAGGCCGTGCTCATCGCCGGATCGGTCGAGGGTGCCGCCCTGCTCGACACCGTCGGACTTCCGGCCCTGCTGGTCGACGAGTCCGGTACGGTGACCTCCGTGGGGGTCATGGAGTCGTTCCTGATGGATGCGCAGGCCCCTCGATGACGGCGTCGACGATCGCCGTGCTGCTGGCCAGCACCAAGGTGTGGTGGTACGTGTCGCGCTCGGCGGGCATCGTCGCCTGGGCGCTGTGCGCGGCCTCGGTGCTGTGGGGCATGGCGCTGGCCACCCGGGCCCTCGGTCGCAACCCGACCGCGCCCTGGCTGCTCGACCTGCATCGGTTCCTCGGCGGACTGGCGGTCACCTTCGTCGGCATCCACATGGTCTCGCTCATGCTCGACCCCTTCGTGCGCTTCACCGTCGGTGATCTGCTGGTGCCCTTCGCCTCGACGCAGTACCGACCGGGAGCGGTGGCCTGGGGCGTCGTGGCGTTCTACCTGCTGCT